>CACZRZ010000089.1 GCA_902783655.1 uncultured Bacteroidales bacterium | reverse complement strand
TTCAGGAAGCCGTCGGTCTTGTCGCTATTGCTGAGGTCGGCGCTGGCGCAAATCATGTTGGGCACCTGTTCTGCCAATACGGAGAGGCAGGCGGCGCTGGCAGAGCGTGTGGCATCGTTGTCCTTCTGCACACACTTCGTCCAGTCAATCTTCGGAGCCTTACCGCTGAACCATTCGGCCTGCTGGGCAGCCTTTTCGGGATTGGCAGCGGCCCATGCCTTTTCTTCTGCATAGCGCTCGGCAGCAAGCTTGCGCAGTTCTTCGGCACGCTTTGCATAAAGTTCCTGCACGTCGGGGAATATCTGGAAGGGATTCTCGGGGTCGCCACCGAGGTTCTTCACGGTATTCTTGAAGGCGTCGCCACCGAGAGGTGCTCCGTGGGTCTTGCAGTTGCGTTCGTAGCTCGAACCGTCCTCCTTCAGGGCACCCTTACCCATGATGCACTTACCGATGATGAGTGCGGGCTTGCCCTTCACGGCCTTGGCCTTTTCGATGGCAGCACGAATCTGAGCGGCATCGTTACCGTTGATTTCCTGCACATCCCAGCCCAGGGCACGATACTTCATGGCTGTGTCTTCGTTCATGACTTCCTTGGTCTCGGTAGAGAGCTGGATGTCGTTAGAGTCGTAGAACATCACCAGGTTGTCCAGGCCCAGTGTGCCGGCGATGCGAGCAGCACCCTGAGAGATTTCCTCCTGCACGCCACCATCGGAGATGTAGGCATAGATGGTCTCTTTCTCGAAGGTGGGGTTACCGGTGTGGGCAGCCAGGAACTTAGCAGCGATGGCAGCACCTACGGCGAAGGCGTGACCCTGACCCAGAGGACCGCTGGTGTTCTCGACACCGCGAGCAATCTCGAACTCGGGATGACCCGTTGTGGGCGAGCCCCACTGGCGCAGCTGTGCCAGCTCTTCCAGACTATACTTGCCGATGAGGCACAACTGGCTGTAGAGCATGGGAGCCATGTGACCAGGGTCAAGATAGAAGCGGTCGCGGCCCACCCAAGCAGGATTCTCGGGGTCGTACTGCAGATACTCGCTGTAGAGCACGTTGATGAAGTCGGCGCCACCCATTGCGCCACCGGGATGTCCACTCTTTGCCTTTTCCACGGCACTTGCAGCCAGAATGCGAATGTTGTCGGCTGCGTGATTCAGAACCTTAATGTCGTTCATAGTAATGTTAATTATGTTAATATGTTGTTTCTTTTTAGTCCATAATCCATGCAAATTTACATCTTTTACTTTGAAATAGCAAATATTTGTGCGTTTATTCCGAAAATATCTTCTACGATTCGGGTTGACAATCCAACAAGGAAACAAGGGAAAACTGACAGCGACGCATGGAAAAGTTCCGCCATCGCCGATGGACGGACATCCACCGTCGGCGTCCGCACATCCATCGTCGATGTCCGTACGTTCATCGACGATGGCGGAAGTTTTCCTCGTGAGCCTGTAAGAAAGTTTATGTGAGGCAGTAAACTTTTTCCCATTTATATATTGGGAAACTCATTGAAATAACTTATCTTTGCAGTGGTAATAATATCATAAGAACACTATGGAAAAGGTATTTTCGTGCAGCATCTTGTTTTTGATGCTATCTATTGCCACTATGGCCAAGCCGGTCAGCAAAGCCGCCGGTTCAGGGGCTCCGGCTCCGTGTCTGCCTGTGCCCACTGTCCAGCAACTGGAATGGCAGGACATGGAGATGTATGCCTTCATCCACTATTCGCTCAACACCTATACCGACCAGGAATGGGGCTTCGGCAACGAATCGGTGGAACTGTTCAACCCATCCGACCTCGACTGCCGCCAGTGGGCGCACGTCTGCAAGCAGTCGGGCATGCGAGGCATCATCCTCACAGCCAAGCACCACTGCGGTTTCTGCCTGTGGCCTTCGGCATACACCGACTATTCCGTGAAGAATGCCCCTTGGAAGCAGGGCAAGGGCGACGTGGTGCGTGAGCTGGCCGAAGCCTGCCGAAGCGAGGGTCTGAAGTTTGCCGTTTACCTCTCGCCCTGGGACCGCAACTATCCAGAATACGGGCGCGAGGCCTACATCACCTATTTCCGCAACCAGTTGCGCGAGTTGCTCACCCAGTATGGCGACATCTTCGAGGTGTGGTTCGACGGAGCCAACGGCGGCGACGGCTGGTATGGCGGAGCCAACGAGGTGCGCAGAATAGAAAAGACCTACTACCGGTGGCCAGAGACCTATCATATGATTCGTGAGTTGCAGCCCAATTGTGCCATCTGGGGCGACAATGCCAACCGCGCCGACCTGCGATGGGTGGGTACCGAGGCTGGCTATGTGGGTGAGACCAACTGGAGCATGATGCCAAGCCAGGGACAGGCCGACCGTCAGATGCTTCACTATGGTGTGGAACAGGGCGATGTGTGGTGTCCGGGCGAAACCAATACGAGCATCCGTCCAGGCTGGTTCTACCATACGACAGAGGACGCCCATGTGAAGAGCCTGGAAAAGCTGATGGATACGTATTATAAGTCTGTCGGACGCAACTCCACCCTATTGCTCAACTTCCCCGTTATGCCCAACGGACGCATCAGCCCCGTGGACAGCCTGCACGGATTGCAGTTTGCCCGCATGGTGGAAACGGTCTTTAAGCACGACCTCGCCAAAGGGGCTAAAGTTACGGCAAGCAACGTGAGGGCGAATGACAAGCGCTATGCACCCAAACACGTCATCGACGGAAAGTCCGACACCTATTGGGCTGTGGACGACGATGTTACCAATGCCACACTGACACTGACGTTTAAGCGCCCTACCCGATTCAACCGCTTCCTGGCTGAAGAATACATTGCCCTGGGGCAGCGTGTACGTTCGTTCACACTCGAGGCCCTTGTCGATGGTCGTTGGCTTCCCTTGAAGGACGAGTTGGTGGAGCAAGGAACGGGACTCACCACCATCGGTCACCGACGCATCATCTGTTTCCCCACGGTCGAGGCCACCAGCCTGCGGCTGACCATCACCTCGGCCCGTGCCTGTCCGCTCATCAGTCGCGTAGGCATTTTCCTGGCGCCCGACATTCAGCACCCGTCTGTTTCTGCCAGCGGAAAGTCCGAGGAGAAGAAATCGTCCCTGCTCAACATCTTCTTTTCCAGCCCACGCCAGATGCTCATCGAGTGCCCAGGCACGAAGCTCATCAGTGAGTTCCGCTACCTGCCGCCCCAGCATTCGCGCAAGGGAGTGGTCACCCACTACAGCCTGTGGGGTCTCGAAGGCGGACAGTGGAAGAAGCTCTCCAGCGGCGAGTTCTCGAACATCGTCAACAATCCCATCTGGCAAAGCGTCCGCTTCCCTGCCATCCGGGCAAACCTGCTGCGCCTCGACGTCGAACGCCTGGCAGAGGGCGAACGCATGGAGTACGAGGATGTGGAGATTGTCGGCGAAGAATGAATTTGATTACATACATTATTAATATATAATAGGAATGAAAAGAGCCCTTTCCCTGCTTTGCCTCGCGGCTGTCCTGACAGCCTCGGCACAAGAGAGTTACCGCATCCCCGTCAGCGAAGTGCACGAACGCATGCAGACGGGAAAGTACGAACCCACGTGGCAGTCGCTGGAGACCCACGAGACACCCGAATGGTTCCGCAATGCCAAGTTCGGCATCTGGGCCCATTGGGGCGCACAGTGTGTGGAGGGCAGCGGCGACTGGATGGCCCGTGGCCTGTATCTCGAAGGCACGGACCAGGCCAAGTACCACCGCGAGCACTATGGCCATCCCTCGGAGTTCGGCTACAAGGACATCCTGCCCTTGTTCAAGGCAGAGAAGTGGGACCCCGAGGCACTGGTGCAGCGCTACAAACGCTGTGGCGCGCAGTACTTCTTCGTCCTGGGCAACCACCACGACAACTTCGACCTGTGGGATTCGAAGTATCAGCCCTGGAACTCCAAGAACATCGGTCCGAAGCGCGACATCCTGGGCGAGTGGGCACAGGCTGCTAAGAAGGCCGGCCTACCATTGGGCATCTCGTTCCATGCCGACCACGCCTGGACGTGGTTCGAACCTTCGCAGCGCTACGACCTCCAAGGCGACAAGGCTGGCGTATGGTACGACGGCAACCTGACCAAGGAAGACGGCAAGGGCAAGTGGTGGGAAGGTCTCGACCCACAGTTGCTCTACCGTCAGAACCACCCCATGAGCAAGGGGTCGTGGGACAACGGAGCCGTTCATGGCCAGTGGGGTTGGGGAAATGGCGCCTGCCCGCCTTCACAGGAGTTTGTCACCAACTTCTACGACCGCACCCTCGATGCCATCAATCGCTACAATCCCGACCTCATCTACTTCGACGTCACCGTCCTGCCCTTCTATCCCCTGAGCGACTGTGGACTGAAAATAGTGACGCACCTCTATAACCGAAACCCGCGCGCCGTGGTCTTCGGCAAGATACTGAACGACGAACAGAAGAAGGCACTGACCTGGGACGTGGAGCGCGGCGCACCCAACCAGATGGTGGAACTGCCCTGGCAGACGTGCAACTGCATCGGCGACTGGCACTACAACACCCGCACCTACGAACGCGGCTACCGTACGGCCACCAACATGGTGAAGCAACTGGTGGACATCGTCTCCAAGAACGGTTGCCTCTTGCTCAACATCCCCCTGCGCGGCGATGGCACCTACGACGAGAAGGCTGCCCGGTTCCTCGACGAACTGGAGGCCTGGATGACGCAGAACGGCGAGAGCATCTTCGGCACCCGCCCCTGGGTGAAGTTTGGCGAAGGCCCTGTGGCTGATAAGGACATCAAGATCAATAATCAGGGCTTCAACGAGGGACAATACAACGGCATGGACAGCCGAGATATCCGCTTCAACCAGACCCCGAAGCACCTCTACGTCACCGCTATGGGTTGGCCCGAGGATGGCCGCCTCATCATCAAGTCGTTGGCCAAGGGCAGCAAGGACTTCCGCAAGTCCATCACCTCGGCCTACCTGCTGGGCCACGGGAAAGTGAAGGCCCGCCAGACGGCCGAGGGGCTCATTGTCGAACTGCCCAAGCCTTGCAACAAGATTGCTCCCGTCCTGCGTATCAATAAATAAGCAGGATTTTCCCAAGTCGCTCATTAGGCCGATTCGGGATAATGCACAAAAAAAAACCACAGGCCCTTGCCGAGGCAAGAACCTGTGGTTAATTTGTATTTGTTAGATTCGATTAATTACCGTTCCAGTTCGAAGACGGGGATGAACGACTTGTCTATCTGTGTGGTGACGGTCTGGCCACCCTGATAGTACTGACCCGTATGGCGGTCGCGCCAGCGGCCTTGGGTCTTGGGCAGATACGTCTTCCACTCTGTGGCGTCGGCCTCTGTGACAGGACTGACGAGCAACTTCGGACCGAACATATACTCGTACTTCTGCGCCAGGGCTTGCGGGTCGTCGGCAAAGTCGAAGACCAACGGGCGCATCAGCGTGTAACCCTCCTGGCTGACCCGTCGGGCACATTCCTCGATGTAGGGGCGCAATGCCTCGCGCTCCTTGATGCAGTTGGCAATGATGGTCTGTGCCTCGGGTCCGTAGTTCCAGGGCTCCGTATTGCTCATGTAGCCGTGGACACGCATCAGCGGCAGATACACCGACAGCTCTATCCAGCGCAGCATGCGGTCGATGTAGGCCTTGTCGGAATATTGGTTGCCCGGACGGAAGAAACCGCCTGCATCGTAGGTCCACCAGGGTATGCCGGCAGCCTGCACGCCCAATCCGGCCGTTATCTGTCGGCGCAGTGTCTCCCAGTCGTTGCCCACGTCGCCGCTCCACAGGGCGATGCCGTAGCGCTGAATGCCGGGGAAGCCACAGCGGGTGAGGATGAAAGGCTCCTGCTGTCCGCAAGCCTTCAGACCGTCATAGACCGTCTTGCACACCATCAGTGGGAAGGCGTTGCGCACGGCGTTTCCACGCCAGCGGCCTGCGTTCACCATGCGTCCGGCCAGGTCGTCGTTCTCAGGTTCCGTAGCGTCCTGCCACCAAGCATCGATGCCCAACGGGACAAGACGTTCCGCGAAGTTCTTCCAGTAGGCCGAGGCTGCCTCGGGGTTGAAGAAGTCTATCCAGTCGGTGCCAGGGATGTAGTAGTTGCTGGCGAGCATCTGCTTGCCCACCTCCGAACGTTTGTCAATCTTCGACCACACGCTCAGCATCAGCCTGATGTCCATGTGGTGCAGATAGTCGGTCAGGGCCTTGGGGTCGGGATAGTTGTCCTCGTCGAACTGCATGGCGTTCCAGCCATACTTGCCCCAGTATTGCCAGTCCTGTACGAGCATGCCTACGGGTATCTTCTCCTTGCGGAAACGGTTGGCCGTCTGCAGGATTTCGTCGGACGAGTGGAAACGCTCGCGACAATGGATGTAGCCCAGTGCCCACGAGGGCATCGAGGGGCAGGGACCGGTCAGTTGGCGGTAAGCGGCGATGATTTCGTCGGCCGAACCTACGAAGACGGTGTAGTCAACCTTCGAAGCGACGGGTGAACGGAAGGTGGTCTCGTCCTTTACCTTATTATAATATAATACGGGTTTGTCGTCCCTGGTCAGTTCGGCACTCACCTTGTGGCTCCCCGCCTTCAGGTGAACGATGGTCGAACTCGTTGGCGGCAGCCACAGGTTCTGCATGTCCATCACCTTACGCCCGTCGATGTCCAGGTCGTGGCGACGGGCCATCTGCTGACCCACGTCGAGCAGCAGTGCATAGTCGCCCTCCTTGGCGATGTTGAGCGTGCCCTCGAAGATGTGACGCTCGCGTACCTCCTTCTTTCCGCCTTCGGTGGACGTTACGTTCACCTCTTCACGCACTCCCTCGCCAGACCGCTTGGTCAGTTTGATGCTTTGGTCGCAGGGGTTGAAGTCCGTCATGCCACTGTTGTTCCACAGCACTCCGTAGCCCTTGCTCGATAGCAGCATGGGCAGCGAAATCTGTGTGTTCACCTGGGTCAGTCGGCGCGACAGTCCGCGTACGTTGCTGTAGCCGTCCTGGAACTGTCCCAGTCCGTACAGGCACTCTCCCTTTGGCGATTGGAAAGTCAGCGTGGCCTGCTCGCCCTGCATGTCGTGTCCGGTAGCCGTGAACACCACGCGTCCCTGCTTGTCCTTTACCTGCAGCACGCCTCGCTTGCCGTCCACCTTCACACTTACGTCGCTCTTATCTACCTCAGCGTTCTGGACATATATCCAGTCGGGCAACTGCTCGGGAATGGAAGTTCCTTCATCGTACTGGATGCGAACGGCATTGCGTGACACATGTTTCACGGTTAGTTGACCCTGCCCGAAGGGGTAAGTCTGGGCCAGAAGACTGTTGTTAACCACCAGTTGAAAACTGGCCACCAGGAAAAGGAATAAACGTTTCATGTTGTGTTATTATTGTTTGTGAATACAAAGATACGATTAAGCGAGCGAAATAACAAAACATTTTTGCTTTTTCGCTCGCTTTGCACTATCTTTGTCCTCAAAAATAACAACTATCATGAAACGAATCATCCTTTTTACGTGTCTGCTGGTTATTCCTTTTATGCAGTCGGTAGCCGACGTCGACCCCAATTTCTACATCTACCTTTGCTTCGGCCAATCGAACATGGAGGGCAATGCCCAAGCCGAGAACATGGACAAGGCTAACATCGATAGCCGATTCCGTATGCTGGCTACAACAGACTTCACCAATCCCCGCCGTTCTCTGGGTCAGTGGTATGCAGCACAGCCGCCCATTGTCAATCCTGTGGGCAGTCTGGGTATGGCCGACTATTTCGGACGCACAATGGTTGCCGCCCTGCCTGCAGAAGTCAGAGTGGGGGTGGTGGCTGTGGCCATAGGCGGTTGCGCCATCGAGATGTTCGACAAAGATAAGTATAAGAGCCAGATGACCGACCCCGGCAACTGGTCGACCCAGTTAGCTAATAACTACTATGGTGGCAACCCTTATCAGCGCCTCATTGACATGGCTCGCAAGGCGCAGGAGGTGGGTGTCATCAAGGGCATCCTGCTGCATCAGGGCGAATCGAACAACGGACAGCAGGCATGGTTGCAGGAGGTGAAGAAAATTTACAATAATATGCTCACCGACCTGGGACTGAGTGCCGACAGCGTGCCCCTGTTTGCAGGTGAAACGCTCCGTCAGGAGTATGGTGGTGCGTGCTGGGGACACAACAGCGTCATAGCCCAACTGCCCAGCGTCATACCCACTGCCCACGTCATTCATTCCAACGACTGCGAGGGCAATGGCAAGGATCCCTGGCACTTCTGCGCGATGGGCTACCGAATCATGGGTAAGCGCTACGCATTCGAGGCCCTGCGCACGATGGGCCTGCCCCCTGTGGCTGAACCAGATTACAAGTTCGGATCGGCGCACAAGCGTTTCTATATGACGAAGAAAATGGACAATCCAGGCGACACCGTCATGACATGCGGCAAGAATCTGAGCATTCCTTTCAAGGTTACATTCCAGGACGGACACACCGAAGACGTCACTCCGTGGATACAGTTCCGCAGCGAGGATATTCCCACCGCCGATGGCCAGCTCTTGGGCAACGAAGAGGCTGCTGGCAGCGTGGAAGCCATCTATACCGACTTCACAGGCAAGCGTGACAGCGTAGCCTTCAATGCCGAGATTCGATACTTCCCCTTCTCTCAAAAAGGAATGTCCTCGCTATCGGGCACTTTCACCTTCGACGAGGAAACAAGCACCTTCACCATTAGCAAGGGGGGAGAAGCCGGATGGGTGTACGAGAACGGCGTAGACATGTCAGCTTATAAATACCTGGTCATCAAGCTCCGTGAAAAACAGACCTGTGGTGCACGGGTGAAGGTATATCCGCAAAACGTCCAGACTTCTGGCTACTCAAATTCCATTACCTCGCGAACCACCATTTCCATCCCCCTGGATAAGATGAGATACAGCGTCAACGGTTCTACGAAAACCATCGACCCGTCGAACATCCATGCCATCAGCTTCTGGTGCAACGGTGGCGACATCGCCATCCAGGACATATATCTCACCAACAACGAGGACCTTTCACCGACCTCCATTGGAGAAATCAAGAATGGTGTCTATGGAATGGAGAACGAGGCTGGCAACGTGTACGACCTCAGTGGACGTAAAATTGTCCAATTGTCAGATTATCCAATTGCTAAATTGAAGCCGGGCCTTTACATTGTTAATGGCAAGCTGGTACAAAAACGTTGACCCAATAGAGATGGAAAAGAAAGCAATCATCGTTGGGGCCAGCTCGGGCATAGGTCGCGAACTGGCCCTTTTGTTGCTTGCCGACGGATGGCACCTTGGCGTGGCTGCACGTCGCGAGTCGCCTCTGCTGGAACTGCAGGCGATGGCTCCCGAACGGGTGGAAGTGATGACCATCGACGTGACAAAGTCCGATGCTGGTGAACGGCTGTTGCAGTTCATCCAGCGAATTGGAGGCATCTACCTTTATTTCCACGCTTCGGGCATCGGCAAGCAGAACCGTACACTAGAAGAAGATATCGAACTACGCACGGTGGAGACTAATGCTGTGGGATTCACCAGGATGATAGGCACTGCATACCGATATTTCGCCCAACGAGGAGAGGGACATATCGCCGCCATCACCTCCATCGCCGGGACAAAGGGACTTGGCCCTGCTCCCTCATATTCAGCCACAAAAGCCCTGCAGGCTACCTATCTTGAAGCCTTGGAACAGCAGGCCCACCAACGGGGACTGAACATCTGTTTCACGGACATCCGTCCTGGGTTTGTGGACACTGCATTGCTCAACGACAGTTTCCACTATCCCATGCTCATGCGCCCAGAGGCGGTGGCCCGCGACATTGTGCGTTCCATCAACCGAAAGCGGCATGTCCGCATCATAGACTTCCGCTATCGTATTCTCACCTTCTTCTGGCGACTCATTCCCCGCTGCATCTGGCGCAGGATGAAGTTGTAGCATCACCGAGATTTCATCGAGTATTCTAAAAGAGCTTCATGTCTGTACTCGTTCGAGACTTGTCTATTCCTTGCATAGATATTAAATACAAATGTTCATTCTGATTGCATGAAACAAAAAAAGCTCCCTGACCGCGAAATGGTCAGGGAGCTTTTTTGTTTCTACATTAATTGCACAAATTATTCCATTAATTCCTATTTATTTATTATCTTTGCAAGTGAATAACCCATAAATACCTTATCATGAAACGTTTTGGCCTTTTAGTACTTTTCCTCTCTAATTACTTCATTTCTGCATTTTCTCAATCTTTCATCACCGTTCGTGATGGACGATTCTATCAGGGCGAACAGCCCTATAGCTACATCGGTGCCAACCTATGGTACGGCGCCATTCTGGGCAGCGAAGGACAGGGAGGCGACCGCCGACGGCTGTGCCGTGAACTGGACGACCTGCGAAAGCTGGGAGTGACCAATGTACGCGTGCTGGTGGGAGGCGAAGGCAACCGGCGACTGGCCGACCACATCGAGCCAAACCTGCAGCCGCGTCCAGGCGAATATAATGATACACTGCTTGCTGGACTGGACTATCTGATGGTGGAACTTGGCAAACGTAAGATGCACGCCGTGCTCTATCTGCACAATGCCTGGCAGTGGTCGGGCGGCTTCGGCACCTATCTGGAATGGGCTGGCGAGGGACAGGCTGCCACGATTTCGGTATGGAACGAATATACCAGCCATCACAGTAAGTTCGTGCGTTCCAAACGGGCACGCGAACTGGCCCTGCGACATACACGATTCGTCGTATCTCGCATCAACAGCCTCACGGGCCGAGCCTATAGCGAGGATCCTGCCTTGATGTCCTGGGAGATATGCAACGAGCCCAGACCCTTCGCACGCGACTCTGTCACAAAGACAGCATTCCTTTCTTGGATTCAGGAACAGGCTCAGGCCATTAAGGCCATCGACCCACGACATCTCGTGACCACAGGCAGCGAAGGGCTGTTCGGCTGTGAGATGGACATCGATCTCTACCAACGCACCCATGCCTTGCCCGAAATCGATTACCTCTGCATACACATCTGGCCATATACCTGGACATGGGTGGGGCCGTTTATCTCGCCCAACAGCGAGGCCAAGAAGCAACAGCCGCAGCACATGCTCGAGGATGGTGTGGATGTCGCCTGCCAAAAGACCAGCGAATATATCCGCCAGCATGTTCAGGTTGCCCAGCAGCTCCGCAAGCCCCTTGTCCTTGAGGAGTTTGGCTATCCGCGTGACGGATTCGAGATAGCCCAGGGCACACCCACCACAGCAAGAGACCGCTACTACGACTTCGTTCTCCGTCAGGTCAATGATGCCGTAGGCCTTGCTGGATGCAACTTCTGGGCCTGGGGCGGACGAGTCCGTTCGCCACAAGCCTGGTGGCATCCGTTCGCACCCTACACAGGCGACCCCGCTCAGGAGGAACAAGGTCTGTACTCCGTCTTCCCCTCAGATCGCACCACGGTCAAGATTATCCGAAAGTATGCACGAGACCTGCGTAAGAAATAAACGAAATCGCCTGACGGATTCCGCCAGGCGATTTCATTTAATATTGCGAGTGTGTAGTATTACTCGGCACGCAGTGTGAAGCGCTTGAAGGCGAGGACGGTGAGGTCCTTGTCTACAGACTTCAGGTACTGCTCCACGGTCTGGTTCTTGTCCCAGATGTACTCCTGACTGAGCAGGCAGTTCTCTTTCAGGAACTTGTTCAGACGGCCCTTGGCAATGTTCTCAACCATTGCAGCAGGCAGGTTGGCAGCCTTCTCAGCGCTGACGGTAGCGATAATCTCCTTAGCGCGGGCAACATCCTCGGCTGTAATCCAACCCTTACCCATGTTGCTCTCCATGTGGTCTTCGCTATCTACGTGTGCAGGGTTGATGCCGGCCTTGCGCAGGGCAGCCTCAACAGCCTTGTGCACCTGCTCTTCCTTGGTCTTCTCGATGGCAACGTTGTACTCGTTGTCCTTCACCTCCTGAGGCACACCGCTTTCGTCGACAGCCACGGGAGCAGCACTGGCAATCTGCATAGCCACGTTCTTGCCCACGGTCTCGTCCTCCACAGCCTTGCTCAGGGCAACCATCGTGCAGAGTCCGTTGCGATTCATGTGGTTGTAGGTGGCGATAGCGTCTGCCTCGATGACCTGATAGCCATCCAGCTCCATCTTCTCACCTGTGATACCACTGCGAGCAACGACAGCATCCTGAACGGTGCCTTCGCCCATGGGCAGAGCCTTCACCTCATCCAGTGTCTTGCACTTGTTGGCAACGGCGGCATCCAGAATCTGCTGGGTCAGGGCTACGAAGTCAGCGTTGTTGGCTACGAAATCGGTTTCACACTTCAAGGCGATGATGGCACCGAATCCATCCTGTGCCTTCACCAGTACGCAACCCTCAGCGGCATCGCGGTCGCTGCGCTTGGCAGCAACGGCAGCACCCTTCTTGCGGAGGTATGCAACAGCACCGTCCATGTCATCAGACTCGGCCAGGGCCTTCTTGCAGTCAGCCAGACCAGCGCCTGTCATTTCGCGGAGCTTTTTGATATCATTCATTGTAACATCCATAGTCGTATTATTTTAGTTGACGGTGACAAGTTACTTGTTTTGCCTGTAACAGAACCAACTTGTTAACTTGTCTATTCAAATTATTATTAATTACTCTGCAACCTCTTCTTCAGTCTCAGCAGCCTCAGCTTCCTCTGCCTCCTCTGCATCGTCTTCCACGTCGTTACCGTCCTTCTGGCTGTTGGCAGCGGCATCGGCATCAGCCTTCTCCACCTTGCGCTCTTCCAGGCCCTCGGTAATGGCAGCGCAGCAAGCTCCGAGGATAACCTCAATACTCTTGCTGGCATCGTCGTTAGCGGGAATAACGAAGTCAACGTTGTCAGGATTGGAATTAGTGTCAACAATAGCGAACACGGGGATACCCAGACGATTAGCCTCACGAACGGCAATCTGCTCCTTCAGCACGTCCACAACGAACAGAGCGCTGGGCAGACGGTTCAGGTCGGCGATACTGCCGAGGTTCTTCTCCAACTTGGCACGCTGGCGGGTAACCTGCAGAAGCTCGCGCTTCGAAAGGTTGCTGTACGTACCGTCGGCAATCAGTTTGTCGATGGTTGACATCTTCTTCACTGCCTTGCGGATGGTGGGGAAGTTGGTGAGCATGCCACCGGGCCAACGCTCGATGACATAGGGCATGTTAACACTGGTAGCCAACTCAGCTACAACACTCTTGGCCTGTTTCTTGGTAGCAACGAACAGGATCTTCTTGCCGCTCTTGGCTATCTGCTTCATAGCCTCTGCAGCCTCGTCAACGCGAGCTACAGTCTTGTGCAAGTCGATGATATGAATGCCATTACGCTCCATGAAGATATAGGGAGCCATGGCGGGATTCCACTTTCTCTTGAGGTGGCCGAAGTGACAGCCGGCCTCCAACAGTTGGTCAAAGTTTGTTCTTGACATGTTTCTTTTTTGCTTAATTTGTTTACTTTCTTTTTAATTCTTGTCCCGTCCCTGCACAAGCGGCAGAGCCGGTTACGTGTGGTTAGAATCAACTTGCGAGTAGTCCCCCGATTAATAGAAGTCTCGCAGGTTTAGATACTAAACAGCGTCTTTCAGTTCTCGCGCGTATAATATATAAATAGGTATATTAACGCTTGCTGAACTGGAAGCGACGACGTGCCTTTGGACGACCGGGCTTCTTACGTTCAACCTCGCGACGGTCGCGGGTCATGAAGCCTTCGGCACGCAGTGCCTTCTTATCCTCGGCGTTAATCTTCACCAGAGCGCGGGCGATAGCCAGGCGCAGAGCCTGAGACTGGCCTGTGAATCCGCCGCCAGTGAGGTTTACTTTAATATCGTACTTCTCTACAGCGTCCACCGTAGTCAGGGGTTGCTTAACCACAAACTGCAGGATAGAACTGGGGAAGTATTCGGTGAGGTCTCTCTTGTTGATGGTAATCTTACCCGAACCTTCGCTTACATAGATGCGGGCAACGGCGCTCTTACGGCGACCAAGTGCATTAACTACTTCCATCTTTCGTTATTATTTGTACTGGTTAATATCGATTGTCTTGGGACTCTGGGCTTCGTGCTTGTGCTCACCGCCTTCATATATATAAAGGTTGTTGAGCAACTGGCTGGCCAACTTATTCTTAGGCAGCATGCCCTTTACGACCTTGCGCAGGAGCTTCTCATAACCGTTCTTCTTGGCAATGATGCTGGCAGGAGTGTGCTCCTTCTGTCCGCCGGGATAACCCGAGTAGGTCAGGTAGGTGCGGTCGGTCATCTTATTGCCCGTCAGGACAATCTTGTCCGCATTCACGATGATTACATTGTCGCCACAATCCACAAACGGGGTGAAGTTGGGCTTGTACTTACCTCTCAACAATTTTGCCACTTTCGTGCAAAGGCGACCCAGAACCTGGTCGGTAGCATCTACTACGACCCATTCCTTGGTTGCAGTCACCTTGTTCACATAAGTGGTCTTCTGACTCAGTGTGTCCATTTGTTTTTAATGTTCGTTTCTACGTTTAACTTCTTGTTACTCTGCGATTCACGAACCGTCCGTCCAGGCCAATGAAACGTACTATTCACACGCAGTTTGGGCACTTTTCAGGGTGCCCTGATAATAATCGGCTTGCAAAGGTACGAAAATTCGCCGAATGCACCAAATATATTTAAGATTTTTCATCTCTTACTTGATAATATATAAAGAGTAACAGCAATTCGCACAGTTTCTCATAAAATATACCTAACTTTGCCGCTGTATCCTACAAACGAGAACATTATGACATTCCCCACCCTATTCATCACATGTATGCTTGCCCTGCTGAGCAACCCAGCAACGGCGCAAATCAAGCCAGAAGTGTCCGAATCTGTCGAGCTGATGAGCATACTTTCGCGAACGGCCGGCCTGCAAGAGTATAACATGGACATGGCCGGACAATACACGAAGGACACGGAAGCATGGTTCGCCCCATACAAGGGTCATCCCATCATAGCCTATTACCAGGGTCTCCATGACAATCAAAGCATCAGTTACGACGCCGTCATGAGCATGGCCATCCACCTCGACATCAACAAGGGAAAGATTAAGTTTCTCGGCGAGCACTCAGACCTTGAGCAACGTTGGAACGGCGTGGACGTCAACGACTTCATCGTTCGACTGAATCAGTTTTATGCAGACACCCGTTTCCACGACTTCTACAAAGGTCATCGGGCGTTTTACGAAGAAGGGCTCAAGACCTACGAGACGAATGTCATGTCCCACTTTCACCAGGACTGGTATGCCCGGTTCTATGGAACTTCACCGACGGAACGGTTCCGTGTCATCATAGGCTTCACCAATGGCGGAGGAAATTATGGGCCAAGCCGTCAACTGACGGGTCAGCCCAAGGAGGTATTTGCCATCTGTGGGTACTACGTTGCCCCCCTGACAGGCAAAGCCTTTGAGAACGGAGCAAACCTGGCCTCGACGCTCATCCATGAATTCAACCATTCTTTTGTCAACCCGCTTCTGGACGACAAGACAAACGCGACACGGATAGAGGCCACGGGAAAAAAGCTTCAGAAACTATCGATGCTCGGCATGGAACGGCAGCACTATCTCAACTGGCAAACGGTCATCAACGAAAGCATTGTCCGTGCTGCTGTCATCCTTTACATGCTCGACCAAGGCTTCGACGCCAAGCAAGTGGCGAACGAGATGGCCGACCAGGTATGTCGCAACTTCAACTGGATGCCAGAACTTGTCACCGCGCTTCGCCACTATGCCGCACACCGCGACCAATACCCCACACTCCATGACTTCTATCCCCAAATTGCGTCCTGCCTCAGCCAATATGTTGAGAGTGAGTTTGAACGCATGAGAAAACCACTGAAGTAGCTACTTGCGTAGCGCAGAGAAGCAAAAATCTTTCAACCTTTCACCGGTTCCATGTGTATGGAAACGTGGGTCTGTGGACCAAAGCGTTGTTTGAGTGCTTGTTCGATAGCTGTGGCACGATCGTGGACGATGTGCAAAGGGAGGTTGCCATCCATGCGGACGTGGGCCTCGATGGCGATGCGGTTGCCGATGCGGCGTGTGCGCAGGTTGTGTGGCTGACGGACATCAGAGAAGGACTCGATGAGGCGGATGATTTCGTTCTCCACGTCTGCGGGCAAGGACTGCTCCGTAAGGTCGCCAACGCTGGTTTTCAGGAGGTCAGCAGCCACCTTCACGAGCATCAGGCCAACGACGATGGAGGCCAAGGGATCGAGCACCGTCCAACGACTACCCAGCAGTATGGCGCCACCAATACCCACAGCGGCCCCGATGGACGAAAGGGCATCGCTGCGGTGATGCCAGGCGTTGGCTATCATGGCCTGAGAATCTAACGCACGTCCCCGTCGGACGGTGTACTGGTATAGCACCTCCTTGACCACTATCGACAACAGGGCAGCCCATAGGGCCAGCGGGGCCGGCGACTGCAACTGTTCGCCTCCTATCCATGCGGCGAACTTGGTGCCGCCAGAGATAATGATGCCCGTAGCTGCACCCAGCAGTGCCAAACCAATGAGGAAGGAAGCTATGGTCTCGAACTTACCGTGCCCGTAGTCGTGCGACTCGTCCTGCGACTTCACACTGATGTGCACGAAGACGAGTACCATTACATCTGTGAGGAAGTCGGACAAGGAGTGTACCGCATCGGCCATCATGGCAGCACTATGTCCCAGCGTACCAGCTATGAACTTGAAAGTCAGCAGCACCACATTACCAGCACTGCCGACAAGCGTCACCTTGTATATTTCCTTTTCACGAGTCATGACCTAAATATCATGGATTTCACTCTAAGCCACACTAATAATCACAGGACCATAACATCCGAAATCCGCTGTTGTCATAAACTGTCTATTAGTTGCTGGACTCGATTGAGGAAACGGCCTACATGATAGCCGTCAACAAAACGGTGGTTGACGGTGACGGAGACATTGAGTATCATACGCCCCTCGCGCTCGACGTAACGGCCCCAGTTGATGCGAGGTATGGCATCGTCGGGATCGCTCATACCTGGATTGGTGATGCAGGTGCAGTCGAGTGTGGGTGCACAGGAGTAGTAGATGAGGTTGGGGGCAGGCTCACCACCGGCATAGAAAGCAGTCTGGTGGGCGATGGCTGCAGAGGTTCGGGTGACAAACTCCGGCAACGAACCTTCGAAGCGGCCCGTGTAGATATGATACTGTTCCTCGTCAGCCCGTTTGTGGGTGAAGTTGGGCTCCACACGGTCGTAGAGCACCACACTGCCATCCACGATGCGCAGCCGGAAGTTCTCCTGTTCGTTCAATGCCTGAGTCATGAGATAGATGAGCGACAGGTAGAACGACAATCCCTCCCGGCGTTTATACTCCAAGAGAGGTGTGACGTCGATATTCACTGCCAACAGGTAGTGGGGCAAAGCCTTACGGGTGAACATTTCGTACACCTCGCGATGTGCCCAGTGCTGAATGTCGAAAGACTTGTACAAGATAAAGATTTAAAAGGTGAAGGATGAAGATTACTTGGAGGAATAGGTTTTGCGGACAAGTTTGTTCTTGAGCAGATAGGTGGCACAGCGGTGTACACCTTCCATGATATCAATGGTGCCATCGGTACCCTCCATCTCCACGATGTAGTCACAAAGACCCGCCGTAGCAGCATTGCGGAAGATGGCGTTGAAGTCCACCATACCACTCTCGCCCAGTTCGTAGAGGTCCTTGATGTGGAGCATCGTGAAGCGTCCGGGGTACTTCTTAAAGTACTGTACAGGCGACTGCTGCCCCATCACACACCAATAGGTATCCATCTGCCAAAACATATTCTCGGCATCGATGTGCTGCATCATGAAATCTATCCATGGTGTACCTTCCACTTTCTGATACTCATGCGAGTGGGTGTGATAGCCATATTGCAGTCCTGCGGCACAGCATTTCTCTCCGATGGCATTGGCATAGTCGCATAGCGTCTGTGCCTCTTTCTGAGTCTTAGGCACCCCCCAGCCGGGTGTAACAATATACTTCATACCAGCAGCCTTGTGGTCGGCAATGGCTTTGTCCCACCAACGCAGGGCTTCCGTAAAATCATGGTTCTTCAGCTCATCACCATTCAGTCCACGAGTTGCATGACTACTTAAGCACTGCAATCCGGCAGCTTCGCAATCGGCACGGAACTGTTCAGGCGAAACACCATAGAACGTACCTTTACCTTGGTCATAACTGGCAGCCTCGACGGCGGTATAGCCCCATGAGGCCAACTTCTTAAATACCTCAACATGGTTCTGCGCATATTTCGCAGGAGAACCAATTACCTCACGGATTGAATAAAGTTGCAATCCTATTTGCTTTTTGGCAAAAGCTGACAGTCCTAAAGACAGGACTGCCAGCATAACTATCAGTTTCTTCATTATTCCATTATCTTTATGCGGATGTTGCGATACCA
>CACZRZ010000088.1 GCA_902783655.1 uncultured Bacteroidales bacterium | reverse complement strand
TTCGTGTCGAAGCTGCCCAAGCACGAGATTGGCCAGATTGCCGTAAATGCACTGCGCCGCTATGGTGTCGACACCCGCTATGTGGCTCGTGGTGGTGACCGTGTGGGGCTGTACTATGCCGAGACGGGAGCTTCGATGCGTCCCTCCAAGGTCATCTACGACCGTGCTCACAGCAGCATTGCCGAGGCTGTGCCCGAGGACTTTAACTTCGATGAGATTATGGAAGGTGCCCAGTGGTTCCACTGGAGCGGCATCACGCCTGCCATCAGCGACAAGGCTGCCCTGCTGACCAAACTGGCCTGCGAGGCTGCAAAGCGCCATGGGGTTACGGTGAGCGTTGACCTGAACTTCCGTAAGAAACTGTGGACCTCGGAGAAGGCCATCTCTGTGATGCGCCCCCTGATGCAGTACGTGGATGTGTGCATCGGCAACGAGGAAGATGCCGAACTGTGCCTGGGCTTCAAGCCCGATGCAGACGTGGAGGGCGGACAGACCGATGCCAGCGGCTACGAGGGCATATTCCGCCAGATGAAGGAGGAGTTTGGCTTCAAGTATGTGGTCAGCACCCTGCGCGAAAGTTTCTCTGCTACCCACAATGGCTGGAAGGCACTCATCTTCGACGGCAAAGAGTTTTATCAGTCGAAGCGTTACGACCTGAATCCCATCATAGACCGTGTGGGGGGCGGCGACTCGTTCTCGGGCGGCCTCATTCATGGCCTGCTGACAAAGCAGACTCAGGGCGAGGCCCTGGAGTTCGCTGTGGCTGCCAGTGCCCTGAAGCATACCGTCAATGGCGACTTCAATCTGGTTAGCGCAGAAGAGGTGGAAGCATTGGCCGGTGGCAGCGCAAACGGAAGAGTGCAGAGATAAAAGAAAGACCCACCCCAGCCCTCCCTTAAAGGGAGGGAGAGGAAAGTGGGTCTATAACTAAGAGTAAAAATACAAACGTCCAAACCCTGCAACACGTTCCTCCCCTTTAAGGGGAGGTTAGGAGGGGTCTATTTATGGCAAAATTCGATAAGATTGCAGTATTGCAGAAGATAGCAGAGGCGCCGATGGTGCCCGTGTTTTATCACAAGGATGCCGAGGTGGCCAAACGGGTCATCAAGGCTTGTTATGACGGAGGCGTGCGTGCCTTTGAGTTTACCAATCGTGGCGACTTTGCCCAGGAGGTGTTTGCCGAGTGTGTGAAGTATGCCGCCAAGGAGTGCCCAGAACTGGCATTGGGCATAGGCAGCGTAGTGGATGCTCCCACGGCTGCCATGTACCTGCAACTGGGTGCCTGCTTCGTGGTGGGACCGTTGTTCAATCCTGAAATTGCTCCTGTCTGCAACCGTCGCCTCGTGCCCTATTGTCCTGGTTGCATGACCGTCAGTGAGATTGGCAAGGCACAGGAACTGGGTTGCGACCTGACAAAGGTGTTCCCAGGCGATGTGGTAGGTCCCAATATGGTGAAAGGCCTGAAGGCTCCCATGCCCTGGTCGAAGATCATGGTCACGGGTGGCGTTGCCCCAGAGGAAGAGAACCTGACAAAGTGGTTCAAGGCTGGAGTGTTCTGCGTAGGCATGGGCTCTAAGTTGTTCCCCAAGGATAGGGTAGAGGCTGAGGATTGGCAGTATGTGACCGACAAGTGTCGCGAGGCACTGGGTTACATCGCACGCGCGCGTGCATAATAATAAGGAATGGCAAAAAACAAGAAACTCAATAAATGGATTGTGCCCGAAGGTCAGCCGCTGACCGATATGGACCGCCGCATACTCTCGTACCAGGAGCGTGGCAAACTGGTGCCGACACGAGAACTGATAAAGACACCCGAACAGATTGAAGGCATACGGCGAGCCGGAGTGCTGAACACTGCCGTGCTGGACACGGTGGCCGAACGGGTGCGTCCAGGCATGACCACACTGGAGATAGACCGTATCGTTTACGACTACACCACACAGCACGGGGGCATACCAGCGCCGC
Source organism: uncultured Bacteroidales bacterium (assembly GCA_902783655.1). Taxonomy (GTDB): domain Bacteria; phylum Bacteroidota; class Bacteroidia; order Bacteroidales; family Bacteroidaceae; genus Physcousia. The sequence goes on along the minus strand of CACZRZ010000088.1, from coordinate 25,152 downwards.
TCAACTACGAGGGATTCCCCAAATCGTGCTGCACCAGCGTGAACGATGTCGTCTGTCACGGCATTCCTAACGAAAACGAGGTGCTGGAGGAGGGCGACATCCTGAACGTGGATGTCACCACCATCCTTGACGGTTACTATGCCGATGCCAGCCGCATGTTCGTCATCGGAGGGCAGACACAACCCCGTTGGCAGCGCCTGGTGGATGTGGCCTGGGAGTGTCTGAAGATTGGTGAAGAAGTGTGCCGCGAACCGTATGTCTTTGTGGGTGACATAGGCAATGCCATACAGAAACATGCACATAAGAACCACATGTCCGTGGTGCGTGACTTATGCGGCCACGGCGTGGGCCTGCAGTTCCACGAAGAGCCCGATGTGGAGCACTATGGCCATCGTGGTACGGGCATGCTGCTTGTTCCTGGCATGGTGTTCACCATCGAACCTATGATCAACCTGGGTCACTATCAGGTTTGCATCGATGCCGACGACCCCACGGAGTGGACCGTGGTCACTGAGGACTACGAGCCCTCTGCCCAGTGGGAACATACCTACGTGATGACGGAAAACGGAGTAGAGGTGCTGACGCATTAAAAAAAGACTCACCCCCAGCCCCTCTCTTTTAGAGAGGGGAGCAGATACGAAACGTGGATAATGTGGATGAAAGGCGAAAGGAAAACAGCATCTTATATGACATCGTCGCCAGACCGATATGAACTTTTGAAGAGTTTCGCGAGGGAGAACAGGAAGAATGCAACGTTGGCCGAGCAAAGTCTTTGGAATCGTTTACGCCAGCGCGAGTTTGGGGTGTTGTTTCTGCGCCAACACGTTATCGGAGATTATATTGTAGATTTTGTCTCACGCCATGGTGGATTGATAATAGAAGTGGATGGTGGCTATCATGCCGAACCTCGGCAACAGGAAGAAGACGCCATGCGTGAACAGGCTTTGAGTGATATGGGTTATCACGTCATCCGTTTCTCGAACGAGGAAGTCCTGTTTGACATAGAGAATGTAATGGAACAAATTAAAAGATATTTTCAATGACAAATGTAACTACTCCCCTCTCTAAAAGAGAGGGGCAGGGGGTGAGTCTCTTGGGTATCGAAAGCTCTTGCGACGACACCAGCGCTGCCGTTATCAAGGATGGCTATTTGCTGTCGAACGTGACAGCATCGCAGGCCGTGCATGAAAGCTACGGTGGAGTGGTACCCGAACTGGCCAGTCGTGCCCATCAGCAGAATATCGTGCCCGTTGTCGACCAGGCCCTGAAACAGGCTGGGGTAGGGCGCGAGGAACTGTCGGCCATTGCCTTTACGCGTGGCCCAGGTCTGATGGGCAGCCTTCTCGTGGGCGTATCGTTTGCCAAAGGTATGGCTGCCGCCCTGGGGATACCGATGATTGAGGTCAACCACCTGCAGGGACATGTCTTGGCACACTTTATTCGGACTCACCCCCAACCCCTCTCTTATAGAGAGGGGAGCGATCAGGGGACAAATGATGCATCTACTACTCAAGAGGCAGGACACTCTACTCCCCTCCCCAAAAGGGAGGGGCAGGGGGAGAGTCCGCAGGGCGAGTCTTCCCCCAAGTTCCCCTTCCTCTGCCTGCTTGTCAGTGGCGGAAACTCACAGATAATCAAGGTGAACGCCTACAACGATATGGAGATAATCGGACAGACCATCGATGATGCAGCAGGCGAAGCCATCGACAAGGCGGCAAAGGTCATGGGCCTGGGTTATCCAGGCGGTCCCATCATCGACCGCTTGGCACGAAAAGGCAACCCCAATGCCTTCCAGTTCTCCAAACCACACATCCCGGGCTATGACTATTCGTTCTCGGGCCTGAAGACTTCATTTCTCTACAATCTGCGCGACTGGATGAAGGATGACCCCGATTTCATCCAGCACCACCTCGAAGACCTTGCCGCCTCTTACGAGAAGACCATTGTCGACACATTGATGAACAAACTGCGGCTGGCTGCCCGCGACCTGGGCATTCGTCATGTGGCTGTGGCTGGAGGGGTCAGTGCCAACACAGGACTCCGCAACGCCTTCAACGAATACGCCAAACGCTATCACTGGCATGTCTACATTCCCAAATTCAGTTATACCACCGACAATGCTGCGATGATAGCCATTACAGGTTATTTTAAGTACCAAGACCGCGATTTCTGCCCCATGGAGGCACCTGCATACAGCCGTGTGAGCCTTAAATGAGGCATAAAACAAAAAATAACGTGGAAAGATTTGGTGGATAGGGAAAAAAATTGTAATTTTGCACGCTGTTTGGAAGAAACTATTGGAATAGTTAAAGAAAAGAAGGAATTAGAACGATGTCTAAGATTTGTCAAATTACCGGAAAGAAGGCCATGATTGGCAACAACGTTTCGCACTCGAAGCGTCGCACAAAGCGCACTTTTGATGTGAATCTGTTCTATAAGAAGTTCTACTACGTAGAGCAGGAATGCTGGATTACGCTGAGAATTTCAGCTGCTGGTCTTCGCATGATTAACAAAGTTGGTCTGGATGCAGCACTGAATCAGGCTGTAGAGAAGGGCTTCTGTGATTGGAAAGACATTAAGGTTATCGGTTAATATTGAAAGGAGAACCAAATTATGGCAAAGAAAGCAAAAGGCAACAGAGTTGAGGTGATCCTGGAATGCACCGAGCACAAGGCAAGTGGTATGCCCGGCACAAGCCGTTACATCACTACCAAGAACCGCAAGAACACGCCCGAACGTCTGGAACTGAAGAAGTACAACCCCATCTTGAAGAAGATGACTATCCACAAGGAGATTAAGTAGTAATTCGTAATTAAGAAGAACTATGGCAAAGAAAACCGTGGCCACCTTGCAGACCGGCAAGAACGATGGCCGTAGCTATACCAAGGTCATAAAGATGGTGAAGAGCCCCAAGACTGGCGCCTACATCTTCGATGAACAGATGGTTCCCAACGAAGCTGTTAAGGATTTCTTCAAATAATCCATCACAGATTTCGTTTAGACAATACACACGATGCATCCATGTCCCAAAGGCATGGATGCGTTTTTTTTTGCTTCTCCCATGCGCTTTTCGATGAATGCTGTCACTTTTTCGGGTCGTTTGCACTAAATTTGCAGATTATTTCGTATCTTTGTACGCGAAATAATAAGGTATTATTTAAGGTATAAAGTAATATGTCTTCAACACTTAGATTTCAAGTAGTTGGCGAAGCTTTCAAGAAAAGGCCCATCGAAGTGCCCAATCGGGAGGATCGTCCCAGCGAGTTCTTTGCCAAATATGTGTTCAACCGACAGAAAATGTTCAAGTATCTGCCTGCCAATGTGTACGAACGTATGCTCGATGTCATGGAGAACGGAGTACAGCTTGACCTGCACACGGCCGATGCCGTTGCCGCAGGCATGAAGCGTTGGGCCATGGAACTGGGTGTGACGCATTGCACCCACTGGTTCCAGCCACTGACAGAAGGTACGGCTGAGAAACACGACGGATTCGTGGAGCATGACGGCAAGGGTGGCATGATAGAGGAATTTACGGGCAAGGCTCTGGTACAGCAGGAACCCGATGCATCCTCGTTCCCCTCGGGTGGCATACGTTCCACGTTCGAGGCCCGTGGCTATTCGGCATGGGACCCTGCAAGCCCAGTGTTCGTAGTGGGCGACACGCTGATGATTCCCACCGTGTTCATCTCCTACACGGGCGAGGCTCTCGACTACAAGGCACCGCTGAAGAAATCGTTGAAGGCTGTGGACAAGGCTGCTACGGCAGTGGCACAGTATTTCTATGACGACGTGACAAAGGTAGTGTCGAATCTGGGTTGGGAACAAGAGTATTTCCTCGTGGACGAAGACCTGTATGCTGCTCGTCCTGACCTGCTGATGACGGGACGTACCCTGATGGGACACGATTCTGCCAAGAACCAGCAGATGGACGACCATTACTTCGGCAGCATTCCACGACGCGTGGCCGCTTTCATGAAGGACCTCGAGATTCAGGCCCTGGAACTGGGCATACCCTGCAAGACACGCCACAATGAGGTGGCACCGAACCAGTTCGAGTTGGCACCCATCTTCGAGGAAACAAACTTGGCCGTAGACCACAACATGCTGCTGATGTCGCTGATGCGCGACGTGGCACGTAAGCATGGATTCCGATGCCTCTTACACGAAAAACCCTTTGCCGGCATCAACGGAAGTGGCAAGCACTGCAACTGGAGCCTGTCGACAAATACGGGTGTCCTGCTACATGGTCCGGGTAAGACACCGATGGATAATCTGCGTTTCATCACCTTCATCGTAGAGACTCTGATGGCTGTCTATCGCCACAACGGACTGCTGAAGGGTAGCATCATATCGGCAACCAATGCCCACCGACTGGGAGCACACGAGGCACCGCCTGCCATCATCTCCAGCTTCCTGGGCAAGCAGCTCACCGACCTGCTGTCGGCACTGGAGGAGAGCGATGACAACCAATTGTTTAACCTGAAGGGAAAGAAAGCTCTCTCGTTGGATATTCCGCAGATACCTGAGTTGCTCCTCGACAACACCGACCGCAACCGTACCTCGCCCTTTGCCTTCACGGGCAATCGTTTCGAGTTCCGTGCCGTAGGTTCGCAGGCCAATTGTGCTGCAGCCATGATCGTATTGAACACAGCAGTGGCAGAGGCATTGACGAATTTCAAAGAGCGTGTGGAGAAGAGGATATCGGAGTACGCAGATAATTCAGAATACTCCGAAGCAAAAGGTCATTCGCCTAAATACCACGCTATTGTCAGCGTGCTGCGCGAAGACATCAAAGCCTGCAAACCCATCCATTTCGAAGGTAATGGATACTCGGACGAGTGGAAGGAGGAGGCTGCACGTCGTGGACTGGATGTGGAGCAAAGTGCTCCGAAAATGTTCATGCAGTACATGGCTCCATCCAGCATAGAGATGTTCGAGAAGATGGCTGTGCTGAACGAGGGAGAATTGAAAGCAAGAACGGAAATCAAACTGGAGACCTACACGAAGAAGATTCAGATCGAGGCACGCATCTTCGGCGACCTGTGTCTGAACCACATCATCCCTGTGGCTACACGCTATCAGAGTCAGCTCATCGATAATGTGCACAAGGTGAGCGACATATTCTCCTCAGAGGAGGCGCATCAGTTGAACCATAACAACCTGAAACTCATCAAACAAATCAGCGAGCATTCAACCTTTATTACAGAGAATGTGGAGCGTCTGACCGATGCACGTCGCGTGGCCAATCGCATAGAAGACATAGAGGAGAAAGCCATAGCCTATCATGATACGGTGGCCCCGCTTTTAGAGGAGATTCGCTATCACGTGGACAAGCTCGAACTCATCGTGGACGACGAACTATGGCCCTTGCCAAAGTATCGCGAAATGCTTTTTATACGATAAAGTAGGTATATTTGTACTTTTTTCGTAACTTTGCAGTCAAATTCATATTAAATGGCAGAAAACATATATCCAATATACGACCGGATGCTGTCGCGTGAAGAACGGGAGAAACAGCTCGGGCAACGTGGCATGATGGTTTGGTTCACCGGATTGAGCGGTAGTGGTAAGTCCACTGTGGCATTGGGCGTGGAGCGCGAACTGGCTGCAAAGGGCATCCTGTGCCGCATCCTGGACGGAGACAACATCAGAGCCGGCATCAATTCAAACCTGGGATTCAGCGAGGAAGACCGCAGAGAGAATATCCGCCGCATAGCCGAGGTGGGTAAGTTATTTGTGGAGACGGGCATCGTGACGCTGGCATGCTTCGTAAGTCCCACGGAGGACATCCGAAAGATGGCCCGTGAGATTATCGGCGAACGTGATTTCTTTGAAGTCTTCGTCTGCACTCCTTTAGAGGAATGCGAACGCCGCGACGTGAAAGGCCTGTATGCACGTGCCAGAAGGGGAGAGGTGAAGGACTTCACGGGCATCAGTGCTCCGTTCGAGGCTCCCAACCATCCTTCACTCAGTATCGATACGAGCAAACTGAAATTGGAAGATAGTGTAAATGCTGTTATCAAGTTAATAGTGGAAAACCAACATAAATAAAATAACGTAATGGAATATAACCTTTCACATTTGCAGGAACTGGAAACGGAGAGCATACACATCATTCGTGAGGTGGCTGCTGAGTTTGAGAATCCAGTGATGCTATATAGTATAGGCAAGGACTCCAGCGTGATGGTACGTCTGGCAGAGAAGGCCTTTGCTCCTGGCAAGGTGCCATTTCCCTTGATGCACATCGACTCGAAGTGGAAGTTTCGTGAGATGATTGAGTTCCGTGACTCGTATGCCAAGCAGCATGGCTGGAACCTGATAGTGGAGTCTAACATGGAAGCGTTCAACGCTGGCGTAGGTCCTTTCACACATGGTAGCAAGGTGCATACCGACCTGATGAAGACCAAAGCCCTGTTGGATGCTCTGAACAAGTACAAGTTCGATGCCGCCTTTGGTGGTGCCCGTCGCGATGAAGAGAAGAGCCGTGCTAAGGAGCGCATCTTCTCATTCCGCGACAAATTCAACCAGTGGGACCCCAAGAACCAGCGTCCTGAACTGTGGGACATCTACAACAGCCGTGTACACAAGGGCGAGAGCATTCGTGTCTTCCCCTTGTCGAACTGGACGGAACTGGACATCTGGCAGTACATCCGACTGGAGAACATCCCCATCGTTCCCCTCTACTATGCCAAGGAACGTCCCTGCGTGGAGATAGACGGTAACATCATCATGGCCGATGATGACCGTCTGCCCAAGGAACTGGTACCGAAAATCCACAATCGCATGGTGCGTTTCCGCACCTTGGGCTGTTGGCCCCTGACCGGTGCTGTGGAATCAACGGCTACCACCATCGAGGAAATCGTGGAGGAGATGATGACCACCACGAAGAGCGAACGTACGACACGTGTCATAGACTTCGACCAGGAGGCTTCGATGGAGCAGAAGAAAAGGGAGGGGTATTTTTAATGGACAATTGACAATTGACAATTGACAATTAGATTATGGAAGATAAGAAATTAGATATACGGGCATTCCTGGATGCCGATGAGAAGAAGGACTTGCTCCGACTGCTGACAGCCGGTAGCGTGGACGACGGCAAGAGTACGCTGATTGGTCGTCTGCTGTTCGATTCGAAGAAACTGTACGAAGACCAACTTCAGGCCTTGGAACGCGATTCAAAGCGCGTGGGCAATGCTGGGGCAGGGGAGATTGACTATGCCCTGCTGCTCGACGGACTGAAAGCAGAACGCGAAGAGGGTATCACCATTGATGTGGCCTACCGCTACTTCTCCACCAACCAGCGTAAGTTCATCATTGCAGACACACCGGGACACGAACAGTACACACGTAACATGATAACGGGTGGCTCGACGGCCAACCTGGCTATTATATTGGTTGACGCGCGTGCGGGAGTCATCACACAGACTCGTCGTCACACTTTCCTGGTATCACTGCTGGGCATCAAGCACATTGTACTTGCTGTGAACAAGATGGACCTCGTGGATTTCTCGCAGGAGGTCTTTGAGAAGATCAAGGGCGAATATCTGGCACTGACCACGCAATTGGGCATTGAGGATGTAACGTGCTTCCCCATTTCCGCCAAACTTGGCGACAACGTTGTGGAGAAGAGTGCGAACACACCTTGGTACGAAGGACCGGACTTGCTCAACTTCCTGGAGACAGTACCCATACATCGTGACCGCAACATGACCAACTTCCGCTATCCCGTACAGTACGTGTTGCGTCCCAATCTGGACTTCCGTGGATTCTGCGGCAAGATTGCCAGCGGTGTCATTCGCAAGGGCGATGAAATCGTGGCACTGCCTTCAATGAAACGCAGTCATGTGAAAAGCATCGTTACCTACGACGGCGAACTGGAAGAGGCTTTCTGTCCTCAGAGTGTAACTATCTGTCTGGAGGACGAAATAGACATCTCGCGTGGGGAAATGATTGTTCGTCCTGACGATTTGCCACACATCGGCCGTTCGTTCGAGACCATGCTGGTGTGGATGGACGAGGAACCGATGGATCGTGGCAAGCAGTTCTTCCTGAAGCACAATACCAACACCACTCGCGCAAGCATCGACTCGATTGCTTATCGCGTGGACGTGAACACGATGGAACGACTGGAGGGCCAGGACTTCCGCTTGAACGAAATCGGTTGCGTAAACATCACCACAGCCAAGACACTCTTCTTCGACAGCTACAAGGAGAATCGTGCTACAGGTGCCTTCATCTTGATCGACCCCATTACGAACAATACATCGGCTGTCGGCATGATTCTACGTCCATTGGAAGAAGGAGAGATGAATGTGGCTGATGTTCCCACGCTTGACCTTAAGGCTATGGGCATTCCTGCCGAACACTATCCCAGCATCCAGAAGGCCGTAGCCGAACTTTCACGCCAAGGTTTGGAAATTAAAGTAATCAACTCTTAATTCTACATTCTTAACGTTCATCATGGGACACTTAGAATTTAGCAAATTACCCGTAAATACGCTTGTAGGGGCCGACTGGAAAACATTCAAGGCCGTTACTAAGGGCCAATATGTTGCCCCCAACAAACGCACGAAGTTCATACTCACGAAATGTATCTGCCGACTGCTGAGCTTGATTGCTCCGATTCAGGATTGGAAGTATCGTCGTTATTTGGCTGAGAAGCCGTTGGAGCACGACCCTGTGTTCATCCTGGGGCATTGGCGTAGCGGTACGACCTTTGTTCACAACATCTTGGCACAAGACCCGCGCTTCGGATATACGACAACGTATCAGACGGTCTTTCCACACATGATGATGTCGATGCAGGGCTTCTTCAAACCTATCGTTGGCTGGTTGATGCCCACCCATCGTCCAACTGACAATATGGAACTGGCTCCCGACCTGCCACAGGAGGAGGAAATAGCTCTGATAAACATGACACCGGCATCGTACTACTGCTTCTGGTTCTATCCCGACAGGATGCAGGAGTTCTGCGATCGCTTCCTCACAATGAAGAAGGCAACGCCCGAGGAGATAAAGGACTTCAAGAAACAGTTTGAGAAACTTGTTAAGATATCGATGTGGAACTCCCGTTATGGTGTGAAGGATGCTCAGTATCTTTCGAAGAATCCACCACACACGGGCAAGGTGAAGACACTAGTGGAGATGTATCCCAATGCCAAGTTCATCTACCTGATGCGCAATCCTTACACCGTGTTCGAATCGAGTCGCTCGTTCTTCACCAACACCATTGCACCGCTCGAACTGAACAGCATCCCCCTCGATCAGATGGAACACAACATCCTGCGCAACTACATGGAGCTCTACCATGCCTATCAGGAACAGAAGAAGTACATACCAGAGGGCAATCTGATGGAAGTCCGTTTCGAAGACATCGAACAGGATGCCATGGGTCTGGCCGAACGCATGTATCGCGAACTTTCTCTCCCGGGTTGGGAAGATGCCAAGCCTCATATCGAGAAGTACATCAATGGCAAGAAGGGTTACAAGAAAAACCAGTACCAGTACGATCCGCGAACCGTACAGCTTGTCAACGAGGCCTGGGGACAGGTGCTCGATGAATGGGGGTACGACCGATTGTAATCACACATAGCATAAAACACAAAAAAAGAGGCTGTGACAAATTAAAACGTCACAGCCTCTTTTCCCTTTTAACCCGAACCAATCCTAATGACCGATTAGGGTTTAACCCGGTATTGTCCTATTGAACGAATTTACTATACACAACCTGCATCTTCAGTTTTGTATTGCCACCCACGAGTCGGATACTGCTTAGACTAAGGTCGTGACTTACACTCACCAGCTGCGTAGAACCCGATGTACTTGTGTTTGCACTCGTTGCAACAGGTATCAGCACAACTTTATTCCAGTCACGATTCTCGGGTAACTGTGCCCATGCTTCCTCGCTGATGCCCATTTCCTTTGCACCGGTCATCTTTTCATGCTTGCAATAGGCCAACAGACGACAAATGTTGTTGAACGTATAGCTGTTGTAGGTGGAATTAAACGTAGTGGTGTAGCTGGTTCGTCCGTCGGCAACTCCACGCTTACGGAAGAATCGGTACATGTCACACTTCCTGACCATGAGCAGCTCTGAAGGTGTTCCAAACTGGTCTTCGTCCTGAAGCTTATTGTATCGGACGAGTGAAATTGTGGCCCTGCTGATGCTGTCTGTTGCGTGCTGTCCGGCAAAGAGTTCGTCAATGGGGAAAGTCATTTCGGTACATATCCCGGCAGGTGTCTTCAGATATGTGCACGTGGGATTGGCTATGAGTGCATCGACATTCTCATTGTCGAAGTGGGTGCTTTGAATAACCTCTGGGGTAGCAGCAAAGCGTGTCAGGGCATCATAGATGGTATCTTGCTCGGCATCATAATAGCGGTAGAAGACATTTATTGTGCCTACATAGACGGATAGCATGGTACCCTTTCCACCAGTGGTGCGGAAATAGAGCCCCGGGAAGACATTGTGTATGAAACGGTAGGAATTAGCAAAATCACCGGCATTTACATAATAGCGATCCAGGATGCGCTGACCGAGTTCCCGAGGTAACATAATACGTACGTTACTGTCGTAGTTACTGCCTTTCAGCGTGCTCTCCGATACATTGTAGTCCTTTGCCGTAAAGACACGCGAGGCAAGCGGAACGGCATTGTCCGGAACAAACTGACTAAGGTTGACATCGGTGTAGTATATACTGTCCTCAGAGAGGATGTTATTACGGTCCAGTTCGAAGACCTGCAGCTTCATGGGGTTGTTTTCACTGCCATAGAAACTATCGAAGAACAGACGCACCTCGCATGAGTCGCATTGTACAATACCTTTCGTAGCCACACCATCGACATCACCTACCATGTTCTCGTGTAAGGGTAGGGTATAGTCCTCGAAACAATAAAACTGTGCTGCGAAGTCGGCAGAGATGTCAGTTCCGGTTTCCATATCGGTAATGCATCCCAGATAGTTCCTGGCACTGCTTGCAACGACGGAGTCAAGCTTCAGTGATCGCGTGGTGACATCGAACACTTCTGTGGAGTTTGTTATCTCATCGCCTGTGGAATATATGCCCAGCGTACCTGTCGTGTCGTCACATGATGCTATTGAAAGCATGGCAAGTGATGACAAGAAATATGTTAAAGTTTTATTCATGTGATAGCGTTGCGTGTCTGTGTTAACGTAGCATCAGTCTTCTGTGTTTGTCACGCGGTCTTTGCTCCATACTTTATCGAAGAAATCGAGGTAATTGGCCTCCGTCGGTTCGGTTTCCATGATGGGCTTTCCTTGTTCGCGTGCATAGGCCTCAATTTCAGGGTTGGGAGAGATGAAGCTGACGCCATCGGAAAACTTCACGGCCAACTTTACGACATCGTTGGGAGTAAGATTGTTACCCATCTCGGTGAAACACTCTCCGTTGGCATTGCGGTACTCCATAATCTGTCCTGCACGGTCACCTGTCGGAAGTGTCAGCTGACTGGGTGCTACAGTGTAAACCACACGGCAATCACGGAAGCAGGGTTCCTCGGCATAGGCCATCTTCAGATAGACGGGCACCAGGGCCGATATCCACCCGTGACAATGAACAACGTTGGGGGTCCAACGCATTTTCTTCACGGTCTCAATAACACTGCGGGCATAAAAAGCGGAACGGGCAAAGTTGTCGGTGTACTCGTTGCCTTCGCGATCTTTTTCTGCCAGTCGTTTACCAAAGAAGTCGTCATCGTCGATGAAATAGACCTGCATACGTGTTCCCACGATGCTGGCGACCTTGATGATAAGCTGATAGTCGGTGTCATCGACAACCAAATTCATACCCGAAATACGCTGTACTGGGTGCAGCTGATTTCTGCGCTCGTTGATGTTGCCCCACTTAGGCATGAAAATACGAGCTTCGCGACCAACCTCTATCGCCGTGTTGGGTACATTGTAACCCAAATTGGTAAGATCCGAATCCGGCACGTAGGGGCTGATTTCTTGTGTTACGAAAAGAATCTTCTCTGCTGTCATCTCATCAAAGTATAAATTACGATGCAAAGTTACAAAAAAATCGTGACATTGTCCCCCTCAAAGGCCGATAATTACAAGTATTTTACCTTTTTTTGTGATTTATTCGCTCTTTTGTTTCATTATTTCAATATTTATGCGTTATTTTGCATCGCCTAACAGAAAGACTATTCAGAATAGTGAAACGAATTTCCATGATTGCCGAGCTGCGGGAAGAATTGAAAAAGTACCGCGAGCAGGGCAAAACGATAGGACTTGTGCCTACAATGGGAGCTTTGCACGAAGGGCATGCTTCACTTGTGCGTCGTAGTGTAGAAGAGAACGATGTGACGGTCGTCAGCATCTTCCTTAATCCAACTCAGTTTAACGACAAAACCGACTTGGCCAAATATCCGCGTACGCTGGAGGCCGACTGTGGACTTTTGGAAGAGTGTGGTGCAACGATTGCTTTTGCACCTTCGGTGGACGAGATTTATCCCGAACCCGATACACGCCAGTTCAGCTATCCACCTACCGACAGTGTCATGGAGGGAGCCTTCCGTCCAGGACACTTCAACGGCGTTTGCCAAATCGTGAGCAAATTGTTTATGATAGTGGAACCTGACCGTGCCTACTTCGGTGAAAAGGATTTCCAGCAGATTGCTGTCATTCGCCGTATGGTTGATGATCTTGGCTTCCGCCTGCAGATCGTTCCTTGTCCTGTTGTGCGCGAGGAGAGCGGACTGGCCATGAGCAGCCGAAACACTCTCTTAAGTTCCGAGGAACGCAATATCGCAGCCAACATCTATCAGACTCTGCGCAAGAGCCGTGAATGGATGGGTGACCTGTCGGTCAAGGAATTGCACGATAGGGTAGTGGCAGAGATAAATGCGGTGGAGGGCCTGCAGGTGCAATATTACAGCATTGTGGACGGACTTTCACTGGCCGAAATAAACAGTTGGGATGAAAGCGACGACATTGTCGGCTGCATTACGGTGTATTGTGGCAACCAGCCCATCCGTCTTATCGACCATATACGCTATAAAGGATAAACGGCCATGTTGATTGAAGTTCTGAAATCGAAGTTACACTGTGTACGTGTGACAGAGGCTAATCTCAATTATATGGGGTCCATCACCATTGATGAAGACTTGATGGACGCAGCCAATCTGATTGCCGGAGAACGGGTGTATATCGTCAACAACAACAATGGTGAACGCTTTGACACTTACATCATTACAGGTCCCCGCGGATCGGGCTGTATTTGTTTGAATGGCGCTGCAGCACGTAAGGTTCAGGTGGGCGATGTGGTCATCATCATGTCGTATGCGACCATGGACTTTGAAGAGGCCAAGACTTTCAAACCCCGCGTAGTATTCCCTGAGAACAACCAGGTAAAGTAAACCACGAATTATTAAAAAACACGAAATACACGAATTACACGAATTATTGCCTTCGGCGTATATGAGGACGTAGCAATTCGTGTAATTCGTGTAATTCGTGGTAAAGACAATCTTGTTTTTACTTTGTCATTGTCATACCCAGTTTCAAACCGTTGTAGTTGCCAAGCAGATTGCTCAGGGTACTGGTGTATGAGGTCGCGCTGGCCATTGCATTCATAACACTCATCAGTTTGTCAGCCTCGAACATCATGTACAATTCATTACCCATGACACTAACCGTGGGCTTCACATTTGTTACACCAAAGGCACCCGTGATGGTCATTTGACTCGACTTGCTATCGTAGGTATATGTACCGGGAATCGACTTTCCACCGCGAACCAATGTGCAAGAACCATCGTTGTTGAAGGTCAAAGTGGTCTTACCAGACTGGAAGCCAAGTTTCTTCAACTGTGAACCTAACATGCTCTCAATCTTGCTGCTTGCTACCGACGAGCCGATCTGAGCAAGAATGTTCTGACTCTCAAAGGCTATCTTGGGACTGGAATAGGTCCAGGTGCCAACAATCGATGTCTTTGTTGTGGTGTTACCCAGCAGGGTACTCATGATTGTACCCAGGACACTGGTGCCGGCAGAGGTCAAAACGCTGGTTTGAGTGTTGTTACCACTGGGTAGGGTACCTGTAGTGCCTGTGGTACCCAGTCCACAACCGGCGAGCAGAAGAGATGCTGAAATAACAGCTGCCGTAAGGATGTTCTTTTTCATAATACTTTGTTTTATTGTTAGTTAAATAAATTTGTAAAATCAATCGGGTAGGGGGTCTCAAACTCCATGCGCTGTCCTGTTACGGGATGATAGAGGAAGAGACGATAGGCATGCAGACAGAGCCGATGTAAGGGATTCTGTGTACTGCCGTATTTGTCATCGCCACATACAGGATGCCCAAGGTCGGCCATGTGTACGCGAATCTGATTCTTACGACCGGTTTCCAGCTTAAGCTCAACCAGCGAATATTTCTCCGAGCGATTCAGGACGCGGAAATGTGTGATGGCAAACTTCCCGCCATTGTCCGTGGGACTGCTGAAGGTAACGCACGCTTTATTGTCTTTGAGCCATGACTCAACGGTACCGCCTTCTTGCATCATTTCTCCACCAACGACAGCGATGTATCTACGGTCAAAGACACGTCCTTTCCAATCGTTCTCCAGACACATGGCGGCCTCTATGGTTTTGGCATAAACCATCAAGCCTGATGTTTCGCGATCCAGCCGATGTACCACATGAGCATGACATTTAAAATGACGACGCAGGAAATACTCATCGAGAATCGTTTTCACACAGAACTGTCCACCTGTGGCTGCGGCAGACAGAATGCCTGGCTGTTTCTCGATGATAATGATGTCCTTGTCTTCGTACACAATACGCAGCCAACGGCTGTCAAGCTCTGTCTTACGGCGATGCTTACTCACACGAACCACCATGCCTGGCTCCAATGGAAAGTCGTAGCGAGTCACCAGTTGACGGTCAACCGTGATACCACGTCCTTGCAGGATGTCTTTGGCCTTGTTACGACTGATGCCGCTCATTTCCTTCATCAGGAAATCAAGCAACTGTGCAGGCTCTCGCACTGGATACTCGTTATATTTCGTTGCAGCGTATTGTTCGCCAGTAAGATTCTTCATTGTCGTTGGATTACTGTTTATTTATTATAATAAGGAATAGGGGGTACTTGCCTGATGAATATAAGATTCTCGGAATATAAATTAAACATAACGCTGATTCTAAATTAATTTAGTATCAATCCGAACTTACCGATACACCTCTGATTAGTTCAAGACGTGACTTCAGTTGCTGCGCTTCGCCTTGTCGTATTTGTAACACGATTTGGCATGTCATTTCGAATTGCTGACTCAGGACGCGTGGGTTCATTTCCTTTACGACACGCATAACATCATTCATTAGCGGATATTCAAACAACACGGTCATCTTGGCATCTACGGTGCGTTCCTCGATTTCAGCATCTTCAAGTGCCATGATGGTTGCCTGTTTGTAGGCATTTTGCAATCCGCTGGTGCCCAGTTTGATGCCGCCGAAATATCGAACCACGATGACCAATGTATTCGTGAGCTCACGTTTGTTCAATTGTCCTAAAATCGGTTTTCCAGCGGTTCCCGAAGGTTCACCGTTGTCAACGGCACGGAATTGGTCGCGAAGATGCCCAAGCATATATGCGTAACATACATGCCGGGCATCGTAATATTCCTTTTCGTATCTACTGACAATAGCCTTGACTTCGTCTGTCGTCTCAACATGGAAGGCAAATGCCAGGAATTTACTGCGCTTTTCGCTGTATTCTCCTGTACTGTTCCCGACTATTGTAAGGTACGAATCGGTCATCAACTCAATTTATGAACTACAAGTCCACTGCGCAGTTTCGGCTCGAACCATGTAGCCTTTGGTGGCATGATTTTTCCACTGTCGGCAATGTCCATGATTTCTTTCATCGAAACCGGATACAATGCCAAGGCCATCTTCATCTCACCTGAATCCACACGACGTTCCAGTTCCTCGTAGCCTCGCAAACCACCTACGAAATCAATACGCTTGTCTCCTCTTAAATCAGTGATATTTAGCAACTTATCAAGTATTAAATTACTACTTACACTAACATCCAGTCCACCAATGGGATCACTGTCATCGGCCAGTCCATCGTGCAGTGTGAGCTGATACCAATAACCGTCCAGGTAAAGGGCAAACTGATGTTTGCGGCTGGGATGACGACGTTCCTTGCCACAGCACTCGATATCAAAGTCCTCAGCCAATGCGGCCAGGAACTCCTCGGGTGTGCGTCCGTTCAAATCCTTCACCACACGGTTGTAGTCGAGAATGGTGAGCTGCGAAGCTTGGAAGGCCACGGCCATGAAGTAGTTGTACTCCTCGTCACCACGATGGTTAGGATTCTGCTTTGCCTTTTCTGCACCCACGAGGGCTGCAGCAGCCGAACGGTGGTGTCCGTCGGCAATGTAGAGGGAGGGCATCTTACGGAATTCCTCCGTGATGGTGGCAATGTCGGCAGCATCACTGATGATCCAAAGTTTGTGTCCGAAGCCATCGATGGGTGCGATGAAGTCGTACTCGGGTTCGGTGGCAGCATAGCGCATGATAAGCTTATCGAGCACAGCATTGTCGGGATAGGCAAAGAAAACGGGCTCCATGTTGGCGTTGTTCACGCGCACATGTTTCATGCGGTCCTCTTCCTTATCACGGCGTGTCAGTTCGTGCTTCTTGATGACGCCGTTCAAGTAGTCGTCCACGTATGCACCGATGACAAGACCATACTGCGTCTTGCCGTTCATGGTCTGGGCATAGATGTAATAGTGCTCGTCCTTGTCCTGTACCAACCATCCGTTGTCCTGGAACTTCTGGAACTGCCGGGCAGCCTCTTCATAGACACGCGGGTCATACTCACTGGTGCCGACGGGGAAGTTTATCTCGGGCTTAATGATGTGGTAGAGCGACTTCTCATTGTCGCCTGCCTCTACCCTCGCCTCTTCGCTTTCCAGCACGTCATAGGGACGGCTTTCGACTTGCTCCACCAAGTCCTTGGGTGGACGCAATCCTCTGAAAGGTTTTATTGTTGCCATATTAGACCCCCTCCCCGCTCCCCCTAGGGGGAGAGTAGAATGTTTTGTGGGAGGTTTATTCTACATTATTTTAGAAATTAATACATCTTCCCCTATCCACTCCCCTCGCTACAAGAGAGGGGTCGGGGCAGAGTCCTCTTAATTAACTTTAAACTTCGTGATTCCCTGCTCCAGGAAGCCTACGATCTGGTTGGCGGCAGCGATACCGGCATTGACATTAGCCTCGGCTGTCTGTGCACCCATCTTCTTGGGTGTGGCAAAATAGCGGCCAGCGGCTGCGGCCTGGAACTCTGCATCCATGTCGGGCTTGATGTCGGTCAGGTACTTCAGGTCGGTACGCTCTGCGAGCAACTTCACCAGTCCGGTCTCGTCGATGACCTCCTTGCGGGCAGTGTTTACGAGGATGCCACCTTTCTTCATACGTCCTACGAGATCGTAGTTGATACTCTGGCGGGTCTCAGCCGTTGCAGGGATATGCAGACTGACGATATCGCACTGGTCGAAGAGCTGTTCCTGACAGTCGGCAGCCTCTACCCCAGCCTGCTCGATGACTTCCTTCGGACAAAAAGCA
Source organism: uncultured Bacteroidales bacterium (assembly GCA_902783655.1). GTDB lineage: Bacteria > Bacteroidota > Bacteroidia > Bacteroidales > Bacteroidaceae > Physcousia. The sequence goes on along the minus strand of CACZRZ010000088.1, from coordinate 7,559 downwards.
TCGTAGGCCATCACCTTCATGCCGAAGCCCTTGGCGATGCGGGCCACGTTGCGCCCGACATTACCGAAGGCCAGGATACCCAGTTTCTTGCCCAGCAGTTCAGTACCGCTGGTACCGTTGAAGAAGTTGCGAACACCATAGACGAGCATACCGAACACGAGCTCTGCCACTGAATTGGCGTTCTGTCCAGGGGTGTTCATGGCCACTACGTTGTGAGCGGTGCAGGCCTCAAGGTCGAGGTTGTCGAAACCGGCACCTGCACGTACCACAATCTTCAATTGCTTGGCAGCTTCCACCACCTCTGCATCTACCTTGTCCGAACGCACAATCAGTGCATCAACGTCTTTCACGGCGTCCAGCAACTGTGCCTTCTCCGTATATTTCTCCAGCAGGGCCAACTCGTAGCCTGCCTTGTCCGTTACTTCACGGATGCCATCCACAGCAACCTTGCTGAATGGCTTTTCTGTAGCAATTAATACTTTCTTCATTTGGACCCCCTCCCCGCTCCCCCTTTAGGGGGAGAGTAGAATGATTTTGTGGGAGGTACTTATTCTACTTTCAAACAAAATTAATTATGGTAAGATGGCAAACTCATCCCCTATCCACTCCCCTCCTTAACAGGGAGGGGCCGGGGGAGAGTCCGTTTCTCTTTTTAGTGTAGTTTCTCAAACTCTTGCATGCAAGCAACCAGAGCATTCACACCTTCCATGTCCATGGCGTTGTAGCAGGAGGCACGGAAACCACCGACAGAACGGTGCCCCTTGATACCCACCATGCCACGCTCTGTGGCAAACTGCATGAAGTCAGCCTCCAGTTCCTTGTACTCGTCGTTCATCACGAAGCAGAGGTTCATCACCGAACGGTCTTCCTCGGCTACGGTACCACGGAACAACTTATTACGGTCTATCTCTCCATAAACGACCTTGGCACGCTCCATGGCGCGACGCTCCATCTCCTTCACACCGCCGCACTTCTTAATCCACTTCAGCGTCTGCAGGGCACAGTAGATGGGCACCGTGGGAGGCGTGTTGAACATCGAACCACCCTTGATGTGGGTACGGTAGTCGAGCATCGTGGGAATCTGACGGCTGACCTTACCCAGACAGTCGTCCTTCACGATGACGAAGGTGACACCTGCCATCGAGAGGTTCTTCTGTGCACCGCCGTAGATGAGGTTGTACTTCGATACGTCGATGGGACGCGAGAAGATATCGCTGGACATGTCGGCTACCATGGGCACGGGGCTGTCCAATTCCTTGCGGATCTCAGTTCCGTAGATGGTGTTGTTCGTAGTGATGTGGAAATAGTCGGCATCCGTGGGAATGACAAAATCCTTGGGGATGTACGAGTAGATGCTCTCAGCCGAAGAGGCAACCTCCACGGTCTCACCGAACAGTTTAGCCTCTGCCAGTGCTTTCTTGGCCCACACACCGGTGTTTAGGTATGCAGCCTTCTTCTCCAGCAGGTTGTAGGGTACCATGCAGAACTGCAGGCTGGCACCGCCACCGAGGCACAGCACGCTGTAACCTTCGGGGATGTCCAGGAGTTCCTTGAACAGGGCAACTGTCTCATCCACTACGGGCTGGAAGTTCTTGGCACGATGGCTCATTTCCATCAGACTCAGGCCGCTACCTTCGAAATCCAGACAGGCAGCAGCAGTGGCCTCCATCACCTCGCGAGGTAACTTCGAGGGGCCGGCATTGAAATTGTACTTCTTCATAGTTCTATTATAGTTAAGTAGTCTTGTATCTAAAACACATGCAAAGATAAGGAAAAACGAGCGAAACACAAAATTTTTATTCACTTTCTTAGTATGATTAAACAAAACTTCGTATATTTGTAGCGTAAACAATACAATAGCAAGCATTTGCCTTGAATACTATGAAAAAGTCTATCTTATTGTGTTTTATGATGCTGAACTGGCTGTCAGCCGTGAGTAACAACACCGATGTATGGCCCAACGGAGAACCGATAGACCAGTGGTTCAACGATACCACAAAGGTGGACCCAGGGCAGTTGGGACGGCGGTATGTCATCACCAAACTGGGAGTGAAGGCCAAAAGCTCGGAGGTACAGACGAAGGCCATACAGGCTGTCATCGACAAGGCCGCTGCCGAGGGGGGCGGTGTCATCGTCATTCCCAAAGGTACGTTTTTGAGTGGTTCGTTGTTCTTCCGCCCGGGCACACATTTGCATCTCGAGGAAGGTGCCGTGCTGAAGGGCTCGCAGTGGATTCGCGACTTCCCCATCGTTCAGACGCGTATCGAGGGACAGACATGTAAGTATTTCGCCGCCCTGGTGAATGCCGACCACGTGGACGGTTTCACAATCACAGGCCAAGGCACCATCGATGGTAATGGTCTGTCGTATTGGGAGGCGTTCTGGATCAGACGCTCGTGGAACCCTGCTTGTACCAATAAGGACGAACAACGGCCACGTTTAACGTTTATCTCTAATTCAAGCAATGTAACCCTCCAGGATGTCAGACTTGTAAACTCTCCGTTTTGGACAAACCACATCTACAACTCTGACCATGTTCGCTTCCTCGACCTCTACATCTATTCCTCTACCACCGACATCAAAGGACCTTCTACCGATGCCATCGACATCGATGCCTGCCACGATGTGATGGTACGTGGTTGCTACATGAATGTGAACGACGATGCCGTGGTACTGAAGGGTGGTAAGGGTACCTTTGCCGACAAGGCACCGGAGAATGGTCCTTGCTACAACATCCTGGTGGAGCACTGCCACTACGGAACGGTTCATGGCTGCATCACCGTGGGGTCGGAAAGTCTGCACGACTGGAACATCGTCATGCGTAACTGCCAAGCTGACGACACACACAATGTGCTCTGGCTGAAGATGCGTCCCGATACTCCCCAGCACTACGAATGGATGCGCGTGGAGAACATGACGGGGCGGTGCCGCAACTTTCTCCTCGTGCGTCCATGGACACAGTTTTACGATAAAGGGGCACGTACGGACATGACATTATCGCGCTGTAACGACATTTCTTTCAGCAATATACGCATGCAGTGCGAGAAGTTCCTGAACGTTGAAGGGTCGGACAAGTATGCCTTGCGCAACTTCACCTTCAGGAACGTCGATTGTACAGAGGCTAAACCGTCACGTAAACCGAATGCCAATTATCCGCTGTCTATTCTCAACTGCCAGTTTGACAACGTTGTCGTCAATGGCCAGACCGTTTCCCCATATGTGCAATCTCCCATTCTCGATATCGCACGAAGGGCCAACAGTTATTTCATGCAGCAAAACGCTGACCCTACGGTTGAGTCTTTCGTTCGCAACAAGAAGCGCCCCAGTCACATCTGGACGCGTGGCGTGTACTACGAGGGCCTGATGGCTTTGTACAACGTATATCCTGATGCCGCATACCTCGAATATACGGATCGCTGGGCGAACTTCCACAAATGGACACCCGTTGGCAATTCGCAGGCGACGCATGCCGACAATCAATGCTGCATGCAAACTTACCTGGAACGTTACCGCATGACCCACGACGAACGCATGATACAGGTAGTGCGGGATAACCTCGATCACCAGATACAGACGGGTCGCGTGAACTACTGGACGTGGATCGACGCCATACAGATGGCCATGCCCATCTATGCCCAGATGTATGGCATCACGGGCAAACGGGGCTATATGGACTATGCCATGAAGGCTTACCTGTGGTGCCGCAACGAGTGTGGCGGCGGTCTGTTTAACGGGAAGGAAGGCCTGTGGTGGAGGGACAAGGATTTCGTTCCGCCCTACAAGGAGAAGGATGGCAACAACTGTTATTGGAGCCGAGGCAACGGATGGGTGTATGCGGCTTTGGCACGTGTAATGGATGAACTGTCACCGGACGACCCGTATTTCCAGACTCTGCAAAGTGACTACCTTGCCATGAGTCGTGCCTTGCTGACTTGTCAGCGTGAGGACGGATTCTGGAACGTGAGTCTTGTCTCGCCCACAACATTCGGAGGGAAGGAACTGACGGGTACTTCCCTGTTCCTCTATGGAATGTCATGGGGCATCCGTCGTGGATACCTGAAGGAGGATGGTTATCGCAAGGCCTGCGACCTGGCCTGGCAGGGAATGTCGAAGGATGCCGTACATCCCAACGGTTTCCTCGGATGGGTTCAGGAGACGGGCAAACAGCCCTCGGATGGGCAACCTCTCTCCTACTCTCGTGTGCCTGATTTCGAGGACTTCGCTCTCGGGTGCTTCCTCCTCGGTGCAACAGAATACTATAGAACTAAGAATTAAAAATGAAAAATTAAAAATTAAAAATTCAAGTTTCGCAAATACTTACGTGTTTGATTTAGAGTGCCACTTCGTGGCAGACATCGTACAAATCTTATCAGAATCTAACAAATAATGGTATAAATATTCTGTATGATTTATAAAGATTTGAAGAATTTCTTCTACGAGCGAAGCGAGTAAAACTCGATTACTCGCCAAAGGCAACTGTTATAGAGTGCCACTTCGTGGCAGAAATTTTACAAATCTGATCAAATTCAACAAACGGTATAAATATTTGTTTGATTTGTTTTGATTTAAAGTATTTCTTCTACGAGCGAAGCGAGTAGAACTCGATTACTCACCGAAGGCGACTATTAAATTACTTACGAAACTTCAATTAAAAGAAATTAAGAGTGAAACGGATTGTAGTCTTATACATTTTACATTTTATATTTTACCTGTCCGCAGTGGCACAGTCGTGGCCAGAGGCAGGTGTTGAATCCAAGGCAGGTGTGCGCTGGTGGTGGCTGGGTTCTGCACTCACTGAAATGGACATGCAGTGGAGCCTCCGACAGTATGCCCAGGTGGGTATCGGCACTGTGGAGATAACACCCATCTACGGCGTGCAAGGCAACGAGGCAAACGAACTTTCCTTCCTTTCCGCCCCATGGATGCAGATGCTGCAGGCGGTTGAGGACGAAGCCCGGCAGGACGGTATGCTGGTCGATATGAACTGTGGCACAGGATGGCCCTTCGGTGGACCTACAACACCCATCGAAGAGGCTGCCTGCAAGGCCGTTTTCCTGGTGGATACTGTCAACGTAGGGCGTACTCCCTCCCGTCAGTTAGACAACAGGGAGAAAACGTATGCCCGGCTCATTTGCGAACGTCGCTATCCTTTGGCCAACAACCGCGAACAGGTCATACGACTCTTTCTGAGCCGTACCCGTCAGATGGTGAAACGTGCGGCACCTGGTGGCGAGGGGTATGTCATCGACCATTTCGACCGACAGGCGGTACGCCACTATCTGGAACGCTTCGACAGGGCTTTCGCTGACAGTCATACGACTCTCCCACACAGTTTCTTCAACGACAGCTACGAGGTGTATGGCGCCAACTGGACACCTACGTTGTTCGATGAGTTCAGACGTCGCAGAGGTTATCCACTGGAGGAAAACCTGCGCCAACTGTTAGGTCTCATAGACGATGGCAACCAGGTGCTGAGCGACTACCGTGAAACCCTGAGCGACCTGCTCCTGGAGAATTTCACCCAACAATGGACGGCATGGGCTCATAGTCATAACTCCCTGACTCGCAACCAGGCGCATGGTTCTCCTGCCAATCTGCTCGACATCTACGCAGCGGTGGATATTCCTGAAATCGAGGGCTTCGGTCTCTCGTCGTTTGGCATACGTGGACTGCGTACGGATACCGGTTTCACACGCAAGAACGACAGCGATGTCTCGATGCTCAAATATGCTTCTTCCGCAGCTCATGTCATGGGACGTCCCTATGTGTCGAGCGAAACCTTCACGTGGTTGACGGAGCACTTCCGTACCTCGCTCTCACAGATGAAGCCCGATCTCGACCTGATGTTCACCTGTGGTGTCAACCGCATGTTCTTCCACGGCACCTGCTATTCTCCGCCTTCTGCTCCCTGGCCCGGTTGGAAGTTCTACGCCTCCGTGGACATGAGTCCCACGAACAGCATCTGGCGCGATGCTCCCTACCTGATGCAGTACATCGCGCGCTGTCAGAGTTTCCTGCAGATGGGACAGCCGGACAACGATTTCCTTGTCTATCTGCCCGTGCGGGACATGTTGCGTCAACGACTTTCCCCAGGCGAACGGGGACTGCTCATGCAGTTCGACATCCACAGCATGGCACAGAAGGCTCCGCAGTTCATCCGCAGCATTCAGCGCATCGACAGCCTCGGCTACGACTGTGACTACATCAGCGACCGCCAGTTGCAACGCGTGCGCATCGAAGATGGAAGGCTGATAACTGAGGGTGGCACACGTTATCGGGGACTGATCATACCCACCGGAACTACCCTGTCTGTCGAACTGAAACAGATGTTGTCACGCTTCCCTTCCCTGGTCATCTATGGCGAGAACGAGGCTGATATGCATCGCCTGGCAAAGGCGGAACCCATGCGCTCAGTGCATCACCTGAGGGCCATTCGTCGGCGAAACGAGACGGGCTATCATTATTTTATGGCCAACCTCACATCGGACGACGTGGATGCTGTCGTTCCCCTGTCTGTCCATGGAAATACCGCCACATGGTTCAATCCCATGGATGGCAGCATTTCACCAGGTGTTCTCAGTACTGACGGGCTCCACATCCGCCTTCGCTCTGGCGAAAGCCGCATCCTGCTGACAACAGACATGGAACCGAAGTCGATGGTCCAGGGAGCCCCTACATTGCGCAGCACAATTCTCCATTTCCCATTCCCCATTGTCCGTTCCATCGACTTAACTCACCTCCCCTGGACACTCTCGTTCCTGTCCTCCGCTCCACAAGTCCATCGCACCTTCCGACTCCCTCGTTTGCAGACGTGGGAAACACTCGACGATGACTCCGTGCGCATCACGATGGGCACGGGTGTGTACACCACTACATTCACGATGAAGCGTGGCGACCTGTCCGGTTCATGGGAAATTGACTTGGGGGACGTGCGCGAGAGTGCCCGCGTCTATCTCAACGACAAATACCTGGGCTGTGCCTGGGCTGCACCGTTCATCCTCTCTTGTCAGGACGCACTCCGAAAGGGAAAGAACACCCTGCGCATCGAGGTCACCAACCTTCCTGCCAATCGCATTGCACACCTCGACCGCCAAGGCTATCCCTGGCGACGGATGAAGGAAATAAACGTCGTGGACATCAACTACCGTCCTACTTCATACGCCCACTGGACACCCATGCCCAGTGGACTAAACTCGGAAGTGAAACTCGTAAGAGGAACACAAATCACCACTAATCTAAACACAAATTACCGCTAATTCATCCACTAATTGTGATAAATTCAAACCACGATTTACCACAAAATTCTGTTAAAGTGGGACAAACACTACCACGATTACACGGATTAATCAGATTATTTCTGTTATTTCCGTTATTTGACTTCGTCTTCCTCTGTCGCGACTCGGCATAACTCAAACAAGTTTGGTTCTGCACTCGCTGCTCCATCGGTTCTGCGGGACAAAGAAAAATAATCGCAAGTTCTTACGTGTTTGATTTGGAGTGCCACTTCGTGGCAGACATCGTACAAATCTTATCAGAATCCAACAAATATAGGTATAAAT
>CACZRZ010000087.1 GCA_902783655.1 uncultured Bacteroidales bacterium | reverse complement strand
GACACACTAGAAAACCTGGCCAAGTACGAAGCCATCAACCCGCTCTTCAAGGACGTGGTAAAATTCATCGCCGAAAATGACCTCGAAATGATGGAGGCCGGCAAGTATCCCATCAAAGGCAACGACCTCTTTGTCAACATCGCCATCGCCAAAGGCAAGGCTCCCGACGAGGCCGTCCTGGAGACCCACGTCAACATGATTGACATCCAGATTCCCATCGACGGTCCCGAGACCTATGGCTACACACCCCTCTGCCGCCTGCCCGACTTTCCTTACAACGTCGAGAAGGACATCACGAAGTACCCCGACCTCATGGCCGAGAGTTTCATCGACTGCCAGCCCGGCATGTTCGCTATCTTCTTCCCCCAGGACGGCCACGCCCCCTGCATCTCCATGGCCCCAGAAATCAAGAAGGCCATCTTCAAGGTAAAGGTGTAAAGAGCATCTAATAGTTCCATACTAATAAATTCCAGCTATGAAACGTTCATTACTATTCATTTTCCATTTTTCACTTCTGTTCCTCTTCGCTTTCCAGGCTTCCGCCTACAAAAAGCAGTCGATTGACATTACTGTAAATGGACAGAAGAGAAACATGGTGGTTTTCACCCCTAACTCACTTCCTGCCAAGTCACCGTTGTTCATCGTCACCCACGGTATGAACCAAAGTCCGGAATACCAATATGACAGTGACAAGATGTACGAAATAATCGACACGGCCAAGTTCGTCGTCACCTATCTGCGCAGCGATGGCAACACATGGGACACTGGCGGCACAAAAGACCAGAACTTCGTCACCAAGACGATTGAAGCAATGGCAGACAGTTTTGACATCGACAAAGAACGTGTGTATTGGTCAGGCTTCTCAATGGGATCTATGCTCATCCATCATTGCATCGCCAACATGCAGAGCAAGATTGCGGCTTTTGCCCCTACAAGCGGCATCCAGTTCTCCGAACAGCCTTGGAACAACTGTAAGAAGCCCGTCAACCTGTTGGAGTGCATTGCCTACGGCGACGATGTGTTCGGCTATGAGCAGTATGGTATTCACGCCTACATCGAAAATTATGCCAAGCACGACAAGCACACCCGTTACTCCAAGACGACTGGCTACAAGCCTGTCAGCAGCAGCTGGTATGACGGCGACCTGGAGAAATGGACGGGCGGTCCTAACGGTGGCGAAGTGTGGCTATACTCCTACAACAACGGCGGCCACTGGCCCATGGACCTGAACCGCCACCTCATCTGGAACTTCTGCAAACGTTTCTCTCTGAATATGCCTTTAGCGAGCATCACCGAACCTTCAAGCGATGCCAATTATCTCTTCATGGCTCCGAAGGAAGAGGCAGTTTTTCCTGACCTCACATTGACTGCGACAGCCAAAGCTACCAAAGGCGAGATTGTGCAGATGGACTTCTATGATGGCAACACGCTGATAGAGTCGCTGTCGGCCGCTCCCTACACCACGACATTGGCATCCCCTGCAACTGGCAAGCACGACATTCGCGCGGTGGCCACTGACAGCAATGGCAAGACAGCAGAAGCCTCGTGCGAGGTCAACTATGCTGTGTCACAAGCCACCTACACCTTCAATAAGTTTTTCAAAGAAGGCATGGTGCCACAGGGCTGGCACGTGAGCAACGGCTCCACGAAACGTGTGGGTGGAAGCCTCACATACACCGATGGTCCCCGCATCCTACGTTTCACGAATACCACCCGAGGATTTGGATATGGAATCCTCGTTCAGAACGCTACCATCAGGGCGAAAGCCGCGTATGCGAAATACGGCGACAACGAAGCCAATTCCCATCTGACCTTGCACGCAGGACATTATGTTGTCAAGTACAAACTCTGCAACTGGAATCAGCCCAATTTCAAGCCAGTGACTGTCGCCATAGAGAATGTTAGCGGTGAGGAAGTGGTATCCCAGATTTACACGCCCACCGTCAACATTGGTGGCGACACAGGAAATAAGTTCACCGACGTCATTCAGCAGACACTCGAGTTCGATATTCCTGAGAATGGTGACTATGTCATTGCCTTCTACACCGATGCCGCTCGTAATTCCGACTTCGTACTGGGGCAGCTCAGCATCCAGCCTAAGGATTTTTTTGTCGTAGACATCAAGGATATTGACGTTTCACAGATGTACGATTCTCGATTTGGGGAAGGCACATGCTTTGACCTCAGCGGTCGTAAAATCACAAACGGCGAATCGTCCAGTCGCAGACTGTCACCAGGCCTATACATCATTGACGGCCGCAAGATGGTCATCCGATAGCAGTATAAATCGAAAATCGTAAATCGAAAATCG
>CACZRZ010000086.1 GCA_902783655.1 uncultured Bacteroidales bacterium | reverse complement strand
TTCCCAGTACCTATATGCCTATCACTTTGGTTACGAACTGCTCATGTTCAACGGCCTGTTTACCTTCCTTGGCCTATGGCTGACATCAAGAAAGGCGTGCCAATCGTGACACGCCTTCCTGCAAATAATCCCTTTGGCTCTCTTTATGCCAAAAAGTTGTAAAGCAACAGGCAGATGACGGCGCCAATCACCGAGATGATGAACGAGCCAATCCATTTGTCGCTCTTGATGCCAAGTAAGCCGGCTACAAATCCGCCTATAACACTGCCTACGATGCCGATGATGATGTTCCAATACCAGGCATGAGGTGAACCAAGTAGCCACGATGCACATGCACCGGCTGCCAAACCATAAAGAATCCACAAAAGAAATCCCATAGTAGTAAATAATTAAGGTTAATAATAAAGGACAGTGCAAAGATAGGAATTTCGTTGCAACTGACAAAGAAAGTTTCCCAAAAATATTGTGGAACAATGTCAAACCTTCGCGTAGGCGTAAAACTCAATCGTCCATAGGATAGCGAACGCCCCATTTGCGACGAAGGTCATCCATGAGTTCCATGATGTAGCCTTTGCAGCAATCCATCCCGTCCCGATGATGCCAATACGCATCTTACAATCGTGTGTCATATTCGTTTTCTTTTGTTGTATGGCTAAAGCATGCTCATTGTCTTATCAAAATCGAAATCACTTTTCTTCTCTGCGATGGGTGTTTCATGACATCAGAACGGATAGCCGACGGCGAGGTGGAAGCCGAGGGAGTCCCAAAACTTGGTCATGTTATAATAACCCGACTTGCCCGTATTGTAAGGGGCATGGATGCCGACACCGACATCGAAACGGATGACGAGAAAGTCGAGGTCGTAGCGGAGGCCGAAACCTGTGCCAAGGGCTATCTCGCGACCAATGGAACCCAAGTGCAGGCTGCCGCCAGGACGTTCGGGGTCGCGATGCATGAGCCATACGTTGCCGGCATCCACGAACAGGGCACCGCCCAGTTTGCTGACAAGGGGGAAGCGATATTCGAGGTTGGCCTCGAATTTCAGGTCGCCCATTTGGTCGATGTAACTGTAGTTGCTGTTGGCTGGGTGGTAGTTACCCGGACCTATGGTGCGCACGCCAAAGGCTCGGATGCTGTTGGCACCACCCACCGTGAAGAGGTCGGCATAGGGTGCAGTGGTGGCATTGCCGAAACTGTGTATGATGCCGGCATAGAAGCGACCGACGAGGAACGTATGGGTCTGTCCCAGGCGCATTTGCTGGGTGGCTTCGGCAGTGAAGCGGATGTACTGGGCAAAGGGTACGCCGAAGAGCGACTTGTCGCGCTGGTCGAATGGTTTGCCTGCCATGCGGTAAACGAGGCTGGTGAGGTTTCCTGCCTCCTTGATGGAGAGCGTGATGCGCCGTTTGCGGTCGCGACTGGCAGGATTGGTGTGAGTGAAGGTGTACTGTGCCGAGGGTACGAACTGATCGCGCAGCGAAGCATAGAGCGCCTGGTTTGTGAGGGCGATGGAGTCGAACTTCGCCGTGGTGTGGAGTTGCTTTTCGTAGTCAAGACGGATTGGTACGACCTCGTGCATGTAGCGGCGGTTGCGCTGATAGGTATGGGTGACGCGGGCACCAAACGAGACGCGGCTGAAGTAACCCGAACGGTTCAGCCAGTCGGCATTGATCTTGTACGAAGTGGTGGACTGTGCACGGCGGTTGAAGCGGTAGCCCAGCCCAAGCAGCAATAGGCGAGGGTATGTGAGGTTGATCGATGTTCCCCACTCGTAGCTGTTCATGAGGCTGTGCTTTCCGTGTGTCTGAGCACCTGTCATCCATTCATAGGAACCATAGGCCTCAAGACTGAGTTTCTCTGCTCCACGGAAGACGTTTTGCTTCGACATCGAGAAATTGACACCAGGACCGACCAGACCGTTGCTCTTTGTGGCAATGTTGCCTCGGAACTCGGCATCGTAGGGCTTGTCGAGGCGCAGGGTGATGTCGACATCGAGGACGCCCCTCTCCCCATTCTCTCCCTGAGGGGAGGGCGTAGTAACGTTTGTGGATAGAGAGTCGGGTCGCATATACTCCCCTCCCTCGGAAGGAGTTTGGGGGTGGAGCCGTACATTGACCTGTGAGAAGATGCCCATCGAGGCAAGATTGTTCTGCATAGCCTCCTGGACATGGAGCTTGTAAAGGTCGCCCGGACGGTAGGAGATGAAGCGTGAGAGAGCACGTAGTTTCAGGGGTGTGTGGCCAGGGGTACCACTGTAGGCCATTGTGATGGCATGGGTACGCCTGACGTTGCGTGCAGAGTCGGATTGTGGATGTTGGCGTTGGTATCGTGCAATGGCCCGACGCGTGCGCCAACTGAGTTTCTGTGGACGTCGCAGGGTGTCAACGATTTCGTGGTCGTCGTATTGATAGACATTGATGAGGGTGCGCCCCATGACGTACTGTTGTCGGGCTTCGTCGGGAGCGTTGGGCGATGGTATGGCCTGCAACTGTACGAAGAGCGGCCGGGCAACGGTGTCGGCACGATAGACGATATGCTCGGGCCTGAAGTAGTAGTAGCCGTTGTTTCGGAAAGCCTTGGACAGGCGTGTGCGTTCTTCGTCGAGGTCCACGACACTGAAGGGAGCTCCCGGGTGGAGAGTTGTCAGTCTTTTGGTGGCGTGTATGATGGAGTCGGCCTGCACTGGGAATCCCAGATAGGCAATGCTGTCGAGGTGGAAAAGCGGGCCTGGGTGCACGGCGTAGCTGACCTTGGCCTTGCGTGGATGTTTGGATGGAATGGTGTCGAACGAGGCTGTACCTCGGAAGTAGCCGAAGCTGTGTAGGGTGTTCTGTGCCACTTGTGTTCGAACGCGCGGATTGACACTGGTCAGAGTGATCGGTGTGGCGGCAAAGGTATTGAACATCCAGCGGCCGAATCGGCTCTTGCTATTCACGTAACGGTTCCACATCCACAGACCAATGGCCAGTGGCTGACGGTAGTAGGACGAACCCATCAGTGAATTGTTGGGCGAGTAGGCCAGTACACCTTCTACCTCGCTCTTGGCAAGAGAGTAGGCGGCTTTGTCGAGTTTAAGGGATGGTGCAGTCCCCTCCCCATTCCCTGCCCGAAGGGAGGGCGTGTTTACATTTGCAGACAAAGAGTCGGATTGTATATTCTCCCCTCCATCGGAAGGAGCTTGGGAACGTCCCTTTTCTTCACCTTTCAAATAATCACTTACTGTGTTATACGCATCGCCAATGGCCTTGATGACGCCTGTCGTGTCGGGTGTTTCGGACAGGGATTGTGGCTTGTCGTAGATGACCCGCTTGATGCCTGTGTACAGCGTCTCGCCCTCTGCCAGGTTCTTTGTCTCACTGCAACTGAGGAGTAAAAGAGAAAATGATAGAATGAGAGAATGAGAGAATGGGAAATGGCAGGCGCAATGAGAGAATGAGGGAATGAGGGAATGAGAAGGCAGAGTTGTCCACCTTCTGTATAAGGTTATAATATGTTTCATAGTCCTTTTCATTTCTTCACTTCTTCATTTCCTCACTTCCTCACTTCTTCACTTTTCTCATTCTTTCTAAATATAAACAGCTCGCCCAGTCGGGTGCTCTTCTTACGCAGGACGATACCAGCGCCCATTTCCATGATGTCGTCCTCGAGCAATGATTCGGTGTCGCGGTCGTAGTAAACGCGCACGTAGCGGGTGGCGCTCTTGTCCAGACGATACTCGATGGAGACATTGTTGATGAATGTCTCCCCGTTGTTCACGGCTTCGCTACCCGAGCTGACCTTTCCGCCTACGATGAGGCTGATACGGTTGCCCCAGAAGCGTTTGGCGAAGCTGAAGCTGTAGTCGGTCTGCGTGCCGCCCGAGGCTGTATTGGTGTTGTCGATGCCGAAATTCAGGTCGATGGTGGAGAGGGCTTTGTTTGATATGGCTGCAATCTGGGTCTGCAGGAACGAGTTGAGGGCGTTCGTGGCACTGAAGCCGCTGGTGCCGTTTCCGCTTTCGGTGAGGTACATGCCTGTGGCAAGCATCGTGACGGCTACCTTGCCGCGTTCTTCGGTGGTCATTGTTGCCAGTTGGTTGGAGATGGTGAGGTCACCTGGGGCAGCAAGGGTGAACTCGAGTCCCATGTCGTTCAGTGTCTGCGAGATGGCCAGTCCGACGTCGAAGTTCACACTGCGCGGTACATTGTTCTCGTAAACGGTAGTCTTCACGCGTTCGCTGGCCTTGATGTTGAGGCGAGGATTCAGGATGTCGCCTGAGAACTCGGCATAGCTCCCGTTCTGGATGCTGAAATTCTTGAGCGACATCACCATCAGCGTGTAGTTCATCAGTCCGCTTACGATGGTATATCGTCCGTAGAGGTTCAGCCCGTCTTGAGTGGTGTAGGTCATCGTCAGGTCGCCACCGCCTTCGAGTTCGATGTGGTTGGTGCCGTCCTGACTGAGCAGACAATGCACCTGTGCTGCCTGTTCGATGCCGATGGCCATTTGCATGTCGATGTTCTGGGGCGAGGCCTTTGTGACCTCGGTAACGGCAAGGGTATCTGAAAAGTCGACAAAGGTGACAATCTCAGCCAGATGGTCGTCGACGGTCAGAGGCGAGTCGGTGAGAACGTATGTGACATCGGTGTTGCCCAGGACATCGAGACGTCCGCGCAGTATCATGTCGTTGAGTGTGCCCGACAGGCGTGCACCGATGTTGACAAACACCTTTCCGTAGGCTATGGCGTTGGCGTTTTTGGGCGCGTTGATGAGTTCAAAGTTATATGCTGAGAGATTGAGGTTGAGCAGAATGCGGTTGAGGTCTTTGAAGTCGATGGTGCCATCCAGTACAAGTGGATTCTTTCCGATGCTGTAGGCCTCGATGCGTTGCAGGTCGAGATGGCTCTGCTTTACGTGGATGGTGTCGTCGGGGAAACGCAGGTGGAGGCTGTACATGTCGCTGTTGAGGTACATCGAATCGGTAGCGAGTGCACCGTCGAGCATGGGATTGGATACAGGTCCGCGTACGTCCATTTGGCCTGTGACATAGCCTGCAAGTTCGGCTGTCTGATCAGGAATGAAGCCGTTTGCCAGCGTGAGGGGCAGCCGCTGAAGGGTGGCCTGAGCATCGATGCTGCCTTCGTCTTTCGGATTGTAGGTTCCGGCGAGTGTCATCACCTCGTTGCCGTCGTGTGAGACAATGCCATCGACGTAGTGAGTGCCGTCGGAGTTGGGCAGATAAACGGCATTGAGGCCTACATTGCCCATCTGTGCATCTTCGAAGGAGAAACGGTCGATGGCGGCATCCACCAGTACACTCGTCGATGCGGAGTCCTGCACCAGATGGAAGTCACCTGCCAGTTTGCCTCCGATTTCAGGCATGTAGGGCAGTACGGCTGCCAGTTCGCCCAAGTTGAAATCGTGGACGGAAAGGGTGATGTCCTGCAGTGCATTGTCGTTGGGAGTGGAATAGAGTTTGAAACCCGTTCCGTCGTCAGCCAAGAGGTCGATGTCGGCCTCCAGACGTTTGTCGTCGTGCAGGTAGACGTAGTTGTCTTCGTTAAGTGTGAAACGGCGGTAGGCAATGATGGGGTTCAGGGGACTGAGGTGGAAGCGGTAGCCGTCGTCTTCCATGATGAGTTGTGCTCCGAGGTCCATGCCTTTGCGCCGTTTTGCATCGAGGAACGAAATCGAAGCGTTGGCACCATTAGTCGTGAGTTCGCCCATGATGCTCGATTCGAAGACAACCTGCTTGTTGCGTGGTCCGTTGCGTACACGGCCGTCCAGTCGGACTACGTTGGTGGTGTCCTGGAAGATGTTCCATTGGATGGTGTCGAGCAGGATGGCTCCCGTGTTCAGGGCATGGAGATAGCCGTTGCCGTTCAGTCCGACATCGGGGTCGCTATCCAGTGCCAGTGACAGACGGTCGTAGGTGTAGCCCATCGATTTGACGATATGTGCCAGGGTGTTCTCTTGTCCGCTGTGGAACCTGATGGACAAGCGAGGCAGCAAGGCTTTCAGCGTGTCCTGCTCAATGGTGTGTGCGGCAAACTGACGTTCCACTTCCGGACCGAAGAGTTTCAATTTCTGCATCACCTGGTCGAGTCCGTCGCTTGAGGAGAGTTCCATATCCAGGTCGCCCGATTCGATTTGGGCAAAGATGGTGTCGGGCATCATCAGCAGCGAAAGGTCCATGTCGGTGGGGTAGAAGGTGGTGTCGGCCAATGCCAGCTCGATGGCACGGACATGTCCCTTGAGCTGGTGGCTATCGCTCAGGTTGGTGTTTCCCTCTACGTCGAGGAACATCGAGACCGTGTGAGGTTCCTTGGTGATTCCCAGGGCATAGAGGTCGATGCGGTTGATGCCCAGGTTGAACTCTGCCTGGGATATCTTGTGGTCGAGTTGCAGGGTGGCGCATGCGTCGGCAATCAATAGGCTGTTGTTGCTGGACAGGTTCACCAGTGCCTCGCCGTTTCGCACGTTGGCTGTCAGCTTGATGTCGTCCAACGATTTACTTCCATATTGCAGGTGGTGGACATCGACGTTGGCTCGTGCCTGGGCACGTCGGCTGAGCAGGTCGGTGCCTCGTCCGCTCAGCTGGGCACGGGCTGTGACCACACCGATGGAGTCGCGTGGCATGAAGTTGCGGACGTTTAGGTTGCGGACATCGAGGTCGGCCCGGTACTCTTCGTTCTGTGTGTTGTATCGGCCTTTCAGTTTGGCTGTTCCACGTCCCTGAGTCAGTCGCAGGTCGGTGTCGATGACCGAGTGGTGCCAACTGGCGTCGCCTGTAAGGTTCATCTGTGGCAGACGAATGCTGTTGTCCAGTCCTAACATGCGGCGCACGGGTTGCAGGTCGTTGGTGGTGATGTCCATACTGAGGTCAGCCCCCAGACTGTCGGTATTTAGCACATTGGTAGCCGAGCCGCTGATGTCTCCTGCCAAATAGGGAGGAATGCCGAGGTGGCATTGCTGAATGCTGAGGCTGTCCACATTGCCTTCCACCTTGACCGCGAGTTGGATGGCATTCTCGGGTACGAGGTCGCGCAGCTCAGGTGTCAGGTAGTCGGAGGCGATGGCCAGCAGGTCGGTGCGTCCGATGCTGGCTTGCAGGTCTGCGTCCATGTGGCCTCGCTGCTTGGGTGTGAGGGCCGTCCAGTCGAGGTTGGCATTGCCGTTGATTTGGCTCGAAGGCGTTGACAGACTGAGTTCAGGCACACAGACGTGGGTGTCGTCGATGAGCAGGTCGCTGGTCTCGAGACGGATGTCGTAGATTGTTTGGGCGAAGGTCGGCGTGAGACTGAGCGAGTCGGCATCCAACAGCAGGTATGCCACTTGGTAGATGCCCTGTCCGAGGTCGATGTGTCCGCCATTGACGACGAGGTCCTTGACACCTCCCCTGACGCAAAGCGAGTCGCCGACGGTGTGGAAGGCCAGACGGGTGTCGTGGGCTTCAACCTCATCAACTTCGATTGTCCAGGGAATGGGTTCCGACTCGGTGGTGTCCGTGACGGTGGTGTCGCGCAAGGCGATGTCGAGGTCGCAACGGTCGAGCCGTGCGCCGTTGATGCGTGCCCTTTGTTCGTTCAGGAATATCTGGTCGGCCCGCAGGTGCAGGTTTCCCACGTCGCCTTTCACGACGAGGGTTGCCACCAAGTCGCGGGTGTCGATGATGCCCTCTTGGAGGTCTATGGCTTCCACGCCTATCTTCTTATGGAATATGGCCGAGAGGTCGAGGTCGACAATTGCGTGGCGTACGGCCAGGATGGTATCGGGTGGGGTGGTGACGGACAGATGCTGGAGGTCGATGTCGAGTGGAAACTTGATGCGTATGCGTTCGAGCCGTATCTGCATGCCAGTCTGTTCCGAAGCGTATTCAGCTGCGTGGCGTACGGCCCAGTTCTGTACGGCAGGAATGTAGAGCGCAGCAACGAGTAACAGGAACAGCACTATGGGTGTGAGTGCTATTCCTGCTACTGTGTACGCTATTTTCCTGCGGCGGGTCATTTTACTTGACAGCCGTCACGATATAGGTGAAGTCATAGTCCTTCCAGGGCATCTGGTATTCGTTGCGAGGCCATGCGCCCCAGCTGGTGACGCAACCCATACCGAACTGGCGCTGCTGAATCTGCACGACGGTGAACTGGCGCGGCGTCAGGTCGCCCGAATGACTCTGGTGGGCATCCTTGCGAGGACCGTCGTCGAGGTCTTCGGGCAGGAAGTTCAGAGCCGAGGCTTCCATAGGACCTACGGCTGCGAACTGCAGTCCATGACCGGCGTTGTCGAGCATCTGCCAGTAGCGGATGTCGGTCTTGTTGCCGCTCTCCTGCGGACGGATGTAGCCCCAGTACTGGTCGGCAACCTTCTGCTTAAAGATGCCCAGCTTCTGGCCATTGTTGCGGTCGATGTAGTTCTCGATGGGGCCGCGTCCATAGTAGTTGATGGTCTGGTAGTCCTTAGGCATCACCCACTGCATGCCGAAGCGGAACATCTGTGGCTTCTCCTTGGCTTCCTCGTTCACGTCGAGCTTCTGGCGGACGATGAGTTCGCCGGCAGCATCGAGAGTGTATGCGACGGTGAGCATGGCGTCGAGTTGCTGCATCTTGTAGGTGGCGGTGATGGTGCGTGCTTTCTCGTTACCTGTCAGTGTGAGGCTTTGCAGACGACGGTCGGCATTCTTCCACTGGCGGAAGCGGTTCTGCAGACCTGCACCGTAGTCGTTGTCGGTGGGTGCACGCCAGAAGTTGGGCACTACCGAGTAGCCGTCCTGCAGCATGGGCTTGCCGTCAACGTCCAGATAGTCGAGCTCGCCCGACCAGCGGTTTACGGTCACGTCAACACCGTTGGCCGATATGGTGTAGCAGGCCAACATCGAGTCTGCCTTGACGCTGCCGTTGGTGGCAGCTGCCAACGTCTGCTCCACGTTGGGGAATTTGTAAGGCTGCAGGGTCAGTTGTTCGCGGGCGATGACTGTGCCGGCCTTCAGCAGTCCGTCCTGATGCTTCAGGGAGAACTCGGCGTTGACCAGAATTTCCTTGCCTGGATTGCTTGCAAACACACGTTGCAGATAGGGCTTCAGGGGTGATATGTCGATGACTTTCGTCTCCTGGGGCTCTACGTTGATTTCGCCGTATTTCTCGTTCAGCGAATATTCCTTGCCATCTATGATAAATGCAACTTTTACTTCCACATTGCTTAGGTCGGTGAAGAAGTTCTCGTTGAAGACCTCCACCGTGCCTTTGTCGAGGTTGAGGTTCTTGACCCAGATGTTCTGGTGGATGTACTGGACTTCGTAGGCATGAGGATTGAGCGAACGGTCGGGGGCAATGACGCCGTTGCAGTTGAAGTTGTGGTCAGAGGCAGGATAGCGGCCTTCGTCGCCACCGTACATCCATATCTGCTTGCCGGTCACCTTAGAGGTGCCGCGGATACCCTGATCGACGAAGTCCCAGATGAAACCGCCCTGATACTTCGGATACTTGCGGATGAGGTCCCAATACTCCTTGAATCCGCCCATCGAGTTGCCCATTGCGTGGGCATATTCGCACTGAATCAGAGGTCTGGGGTTGTCGCCCTGACTGTACTTCTCGCAGCCGTCGTAGCCGTAGTACATGGGGCAGAAAATGTCGGTGTCGCCGTTCTGCCCTGCCTGCTCATACTGGCAGGGACGCGAGGGGTCGAGTTCCTTCACGCGCTTGTAGGCAGCCTTGAAGTTGTCGCCATAGCCGCTCTCGTTGCCCAGGCTCCAGAAGATGATGGAGGGGTGGTTCTTCTGAACCATCACGTTTGCCTCGTTGCGCTCCACGATGGTCTGCTTGTACAGGGGATCTTGTGCCAGTCGGCGGTCGCCGTAGCCCATGCCGTGACTTTCGAAGTTGGCTTCTGCCACGACGTAGATACCATACTGGTCGCAGAGGTCGTACCAGCGTGGGTCGTCGGGATAGTGGCAGGTGCGCACGGCGTTCATGTTCAGTTCCTTCATGATGCGGATGTCCTGAATCATGCGCTCTACGCTAACCACATAGCCGCCGTCGGGGTCGAGCTCGTGGCGGTCGGCACCCTTGAACAGGACGGCCTTGCCGTTGACCAGCAGTTGGCCGTTCTTGATTTCAATCTTGCGGAAGCCCACCTTCTGCGGTATGCACTCTACCACGTTGCCTTTGGCATCCGTGATGGTGGTGTACAGGGTGTAGAGATAGGGTGTCTCGGCTGTCCACTGACGGGGAGCCTTGACATCGATGGTGGCCACCTGCTTGGCGGCAGCCATCTTGCTGGGAGCCGGTGTCTCGTAGACCTGCTTGCCGTCGGCATCCTCCAGGCGGAACTGAATCAGGCTGCCCTTGCCGTTCACCACATTGGCGTTGATGGCGAGGCGTCCGTTCTGGTAGTTGTCCGTGAGGTCGGGCACGATGCAGATGTCCTGCACGTGGGCCTTCGGACGGGCATACATATAGACCTCGCGGGCAATTCCCGTGAAGCGCCAGAAGTCCTGGTCCTCGCCGTAGGAACCGTCGCACCAGCGCATTACCTGCATGGCCACGAGGTTTTGCTGGCCGGGACGCATGAACTTCGTCACGTTGAACTCGGCCTCAATCTTCGAGTCCTCCGAGTAGCCCACTTCCTTTCCGTTGACCCACAGGCGCAGGTTCGAAGTGGCGGAGCCTACGTGTATGTAGATGTCCTGGCCCTTCCAGTCGGCAGGCACCTGGAACGAGCGGCGATACGAGCCCGTGTAGTTGTTCTTTTCCTCCACGAATCCGGGCTGGTTGTGGAACTGGGTGTTCCAGGCATAGCCCACGTTCTTGTAGATGCGGTCGCCGTGTCCGTTCAGTTCGAACAGTCCTGGTACGGGGAACATCTCCCACTTCGAGTCGTCGTACTTCTCAGCCTCGAAGCCCACGGGGGCATCCTGGTGATTCTTGACAAAGCAGAAACGCCACTGGCCCTCCATCGAGAGGTAGCGTGCCGACTTCGACTTGTCGGCCATCCTGGCCTTGTCCTTGCTCTCGAAGGCGAAGAACGAGGAACGGGGAGCTTCGGTGTTCACACGGTTCACGTTGGCATCCAGCCAGTAAGGCTTGGCTGCCTGCTTGGGTGCAGCTGCGGCCGTCAGCGAGACGGAGGCAAGGACTGCGAGTAGGGTTTTCTTCATTGTTGTTAGTATTAGTTTTTTAAGATAATTTCGTCCGATGCGTATTTTGCATGCTACAAAGATAGTGCAAATCGAGCGAAATGCCAAATTTATTTGAACATTTCCGAGATGCAGCCTATCTAAGAGACTCTTCGAGGCTCAAAGATAGTGCAAATCGAGTGGAGAACAAAATTATTGGCGCTTTTTTTCGCCCTTACCTTAAAATTTTTGCACACGTACGTAAAAGGTTTTTGCAAACGTCGTGTGGAAAAGTTCCGCCATCGGCGATGTCCGTACATCCATCGTCGGCGTCCGTACATCCATCGTCGATGTCCGTACGTTCATCGCCGATGGCGGAACTTTTCCTCGCATGCCTTGCACGAATATCTTGTAAACAGGATGAAAATATTGCCCATGTGTGTGCCATTTTAGTAATATTTTTCGTAACTTTGAGCGGTAAAACTTGCATTCAGACCGAATTAAACGTAAAAAGATGAAATACATACGTCGATTTCTTGTCCCATTGCTGCTGGCTGTGGCCTTGGTGGTGATGGGCTCTTTGGTACTACGTACGGAGAGCGAAGTGCTCTCGCGTATGCAGGAACTTTCGCTGTGGCTGCCCACGAAGTACTTCTTCAAGACGTCCACCATCTATCCCGGTGGCGTGCTCACCTGGGCGGCGGCTTACATGACACAGCATTTCTACTATCCTGCGTTGGGCATGGGCTTGATGATTGTGGCATGGGGACTCATCATGTTTCTTACGTGCCGCCTGTTCCGCCTGCGAGGCGTGTGGCAGGGGCTGTCGCTGCTTGTGCCCCTCTGCCTGTTGGCTTGCCTGGTGCAGACGGGTTATTGGCTCTATTACATGAAGCTTCAGGGCTATCCCTGGGTGCCGACGCTGGGCATTCTGCTGTCGCTCCTTTTGGCTATGCCTTATCGACGTATAACCAAACTTTGGGGACGGTTGGCCTATATGGCTGTTGTGGGGGTGCTGGGCTATCCGCTGATGGGAGCCTGGACGTTCCTTGCATTGGCACTTTTCCTCTTATCTATATTCTCCTGTGACGGAGGAAAAACTTCCTCACGTTTAAAGGAGAGGGCGGTAGAAGGTGTCTTAGCCCTCGTCCTCGTCGCCATCGTGCCTCCCATCATGCTTCAGCAGTTCTATGGTCAGGTGCAGATGAGCGAAGCTTGGTGGGCTGCAATGCCTTCGTTCCAGTATGGAAAGGTCGACCTCCTTGAGTACCGTCTTGCCTACTACGCCATCGGTTTGTCGTTCCTGCTCTGCGCCTTATGTCCTGTTTGTTGCGATTCTATCGCAACGAAAAAGGGAAGCAACCGCCTGCCCGCCTTCATAGTCCTCCTATTGCTGGCCCTCGCCTGCTTTGGTGTCTCGAAGCGCTGGGAGCGCGACACCAATTTCCACAAGGAGGTGGCGATGAACAATGCCATCGAACGGCTCGACTGGGAGGGTGTGCTGCGCGTTTCGCTGTCGAAGGACATGGGCGAACCCATGCCTCCCACACGTGTGATGGTGATGATGAAGAACCTGGCCCTGTTCCGTCTGGGAAGGGCAGGCGACGAAATGTTCCACTATCCCGAAGGAGCCGAACAACAGCATGCCCCCTGGCAGGTCCGCATGACCCAGGTGGGTGGCAAGTTGCTCTATTACCACTATGGAAAGGAGGGCTTCTGCTACCGCTGGTGCATGGAGGACGGCGTGGAGTTTGGCTGGAGCGTGGACGTGCTGAAATACATGACAAAGTGTAGTCTCATTACCCACGACTGGGACGTGGCGCAGAAGTACATAGACATGCTTCAGCAGACCACCTATCATCGTCAGTGGGCAGAAAAGTATGCGACTTATGTGCGCCACCCCGAACTGATGAAGGAGGACGAGGAGATGCGCCCCATCATACCGATGGCCAGCTTCCCCGACCGTCTCGACGGTGACAATACGCTCGTGGAACTGTACCTGCTGAAGACCTTCTCCAGTGGCTTCGGAGCCGACCCCGGATATCAGGAGATGACGCTGCTCTCTTCCCTTATCATGAAGGACATCGAACTCTTCTGGCCGCGTTTCCGTCAGTATCTGAATATGCACCAGCAGGAGGAAGGCTTCCATGTGCCTTTGCACTATCAGGAGGCTGCTTATCTCTACTCGATGCTCGAGCCGCAGCGCCCCAGCGACTTGTGGCCGGGAATGACGAATGCTGAGGCTGCCGAGCGCATACCCTTCGACGAGCCTGTCAAGCGTCGATATAAGGAGTTCATGGAATTCAATGCCCAGTGTGGCTCGATGTCCGAAGAACAGAAGAAGTCGGCCTTCCTGCCTCAGTTTGGCGACACGTTCTATTATTTCTATTTCCTGCGCCGTAATCAGCAAACCAATTAGATTGAAGTTTGAAAATTGAATCTCGAAGTTTGAATATTATGAATAACATTATCCATCGTTCAGTATGCCGCGATTCCATCGCCGCCCTCGCCATATTCCTCATCGCCTCTTGTGGCAAGCCCAAGGTGCCACAGCAGTATGCCGACAGCGAGCAGCTGCCACGGGTTTTCCCTGAATACACAGGCGTCACCGTACCTGTGAACATTGCTCCGTTGACGTTCGCCATCCAGGACGAGGGCACCGATTTCGTCACTCGCTTCACGGCCGGCGGACAGGAATGGCTCTTCGGCGGACAGGATGTTTGTCCCGCTCCCAAGCAGTGGAAACAAATGGTAAATGGCAATGATAAGGTTATGGTGGAGGTCTTCGTCGGTCAGAACGGCAAATGGACGCGCAAGGCCCCCTTTGCCATCTATGTTTCGTCCGACCCGATAGACCCCTACATTTCCTATCGTCTCATCGCTCCGTCGTACGTTACCTACGAGGACCTGACCATCAACCAGCGTTGCCTGGAGAACTACGACGAGAGCCTGATATACGGCAATATGTCCAACTCGGACGAGAAGGACGGACAGTGCATCAATTGTCACGCCTTCCAGCAGTACAATCCGAATCGCATGCAGTTCCACGTGCGCCAGTGGCTCGGAGGCACCATCATTGCCTATGACGGCAAGGTGGAGCGCATCGACATGAAGACAGGCAAGACGGTGGGCGCAGGTGTTTATCCTGCGTGGCATCCGACGGAGAAGTTCATCGCCTATTCGACGAACCACACTGGGCAGTCGTTCCATACCAACGATAACCAGAAGGTGGAGGTGCAGGACACCTACAGCGACTTGATGCTCTACGATATCGACCGCCACGAAGTACTGCCCCTGGAGACGGACACCAACGACCTCGACTGCTTCCCCTTCTGGAGTCCCGACGGCAAGTATCTCTATTACTGCTCGGCTCATTACGAGAAACAGGATACCGCTGAGGCTGTCTCCAAGGAATTCGACCTTATTCAGCACTACAAAGACGTGAAATACTGCCTCTATCGCCGTCCCTTCACATTGAAGGACCGTTCGTTCGGCGAGCGTGAGATGGTCTTCGATGCTGCAGCCGATTCGATGTCGGCCACCCTGCCGCGCATCAGTCCCGACGGGCGGTGGCTGATGTTCACGATGGGTGGTCATGGGGTTTTCCATATCTGGCATGCCGATGCCGACCTCTATCTGTTGAACCTGCAGTCGAGCGAGGTGCGACGGTTGGATGAGTTGAATTCCGACAACGTCGAGTCGTACCATTCGTGGTCGTCCAATGGCTGTTGGGTTATCTTTAGCAGCCGCCGCACTGACGGCAACTTCACCCGTCCCTACATTGCCCACTTCGACGGCAAGGGCCGTTTCACAAAGCCCTTCGAGCTGCCACAGCGCAATCCGCGTTACCACCACGAACTCTTGCGTTCTTACAATATCCCTGAGTTCATGACGGGCCCCGTCACCATCCGCCCGCAGGAACTTGCCAGCTACGTACGAAAAGATAGTATTAAAGCCAAATAGATAAAAAACTGAAAGATATGAAACGCACAGCCTTGGTGGTACTGGCCATCTTCATTTCGTCACTTCCTCATTTCACCAGTGTCTCACTCCTTCATGCCC
Organism: uncultured Bacteroidales bacterium; assembly: GCA_902783655.1. Lineage (GTDB taxonomy): Bacteria > Bacteroidota > Bacteroidia > Bacteroidales > Bacteroidaceae > Physcousia. Next base: position 631 of record CACZRZ010000086.1, on the reverse strand, counting down.
AGTACAAAGATGTAAAGGAACAGGCCGTACAGACCAACCGAGCCTATGCCGACATCCCCATGTTGGAGGACAATCAGGCGGTTCAAGCCCCCTCTTTGGAAGGGGGAAGGGGGAGTTTGCTGTTCAACTTCGATTGGCGCTTCCAACTCGGCAATCCCGACGGCGCCGCCCAAGAGAATTTCGATGATGCCCATTGGCGCCGGCTCGACTTGCCACACGACTTTCAGTTCGAGCAGCCCTGGGACGAGAAGGCAGGCGGTGCTCGCGGTTTCAAGAATCAGTGCGAGGGCTGGTACCGCAAGACCTTCCGGGCCGAGGAATCGTGGAAGGGATTACGCGTTTTGCTCGACTTTGAGGGCATGATGTACTACGGCGACGTGTATGTCAATGGTAAGAAAGTGGCTTCGTCGGAATATGGCTACCTGGGTTTCGAGACGGAAATATCGAAGTATCTCCACTACGGTCAGGACAACCTGGTGGCTGTATATACTAATTCCGGCAAACCGAATGCCAGCCGTTGGTACACGGGTGCTGGCTTGTTCCGCAACGTGTGGCTGCGCCTGCAGAATCCCACCCACATAGCCCGTCATGGTATCTATGTGGCCACCCCAAAGGTGTCGGCAGCCGAGGC
>CACZRZ010000085.1 GCA_902783655.1 uncultured Bacteroidales bacterium | reverse complement strand
GTTGCTGCACCAGACGCTTCACGAGGTGGAGGTCCTGGCTGTCGATGATGCCTCCACCGACCATTCGTTGGACATACTCCAGCGGACTGCAGCGGAGGATTCCCGTTTACGCATATTCCATCACGGCCAGAATCAGGGGCAGGCCGTTGCCCGCAATCTGGCATTGCAGCATGCCCGGGGCGAATACATCTGTATGGTGGATGCCGACGACTGGCTGGCCCCGGATGCCTTGGAGACGGTGGTGGGCGTGTTCGGCAACCATCCGCAGACCGATTGTGTGGTCTTCCGCCTCATGCTTCATTGGCAGACCGACGGACGTGAGGAGGAGTATCGCCGCCTGGGCACCGCTCCGCTTCGGCCCGTGCCTTCGTGCATGACTGGCGAGGAAGCCTTCCGCTTGAGCCTCGATTGGACGTTGCATGGCCTGTATGTTGTTCGTCGCGAGATACATCTTCGTTACCCCTACGACACCAGTTATCGTCTCTATAGCGACGACAACACCACACGCATCCACTATCTCCATAGTCGCGAAGTGCGTCTGTCCTCGGCTACGTATTACTATCGCAAGCACGAGGCCAGCAGTACCACAGCCGTATCGCCGAGCCTATTCCTATATATATGGGCCAACCTGAGCATGAAGCGAACCCTGGAGCAGGAAGGAGTCTCTGCCGACATCCTGAACGAATACGAACTCTGTCGCTGGTATAACTTCCGCGGCCAGTTGTGGCTCTATTTCGACAATCGGCGGCAATTCGACCCACCGACGCAGAAGCGTTTGCAGGACGACTTCCGTCAGGTCTATTCCACATTCCGCCGTCCCTTGCCCTTCCCTTTGCTCATGCTTTCCGAGCGTCTGCGCTGGCGCATCCGCAGATCTTTAACCCTTTAACCCTTTAACTTTTTAACCTTTAACCTTTTAACCCTTTAACCCTTTAACCTTTTAACCTTTAACTTTTAACCTTTTTCTCGTGAACGCAAGAATCATAGAACTACCGAAGATTACCGACCCGCGAGGCAATCTGTCCATCATAGAGGAGTGTCGGCAAATACCGTTCGACATCAAGCGCGTCTATTGGCTCTACGACATACCCGGAGGCACGGAGCGTGGAGGCCGCGCACTGCGCCATACCGATGAGTTCATCGTCGCCCTTTCGGGCAGTTTCGATGTGGAGCTCGACGATGGCCACAGCCGTCAGGTCTTCCAGCTCAACCGTTCGTACTACGGTCTGCTGGTGCCCAGTGGCCTGTGGCGCACGATGGTCAACTTCTCCACCAATGCCCTTGCCCTTGTCCTCTCGTCCACCGACTATTCGGATGCGGATTACATTTTCGATTACAACGAATTCAAAAACATAACACGATGAGCCTACCCTCTGTGTTCGACTGTTCGCTGTGCGAACTCAACAAGTTCCACTACCCCGAAGGAAACTTGACCTGTGTCTATCAGAATGTGCATGTGCCGTTTCCCATCCGGCGTGTGTTCTATTCCTACGACATCCCTGGCGGCGAGGACCGTGGTGCCCATGCCCATCGGCGCTGCCACCAGTTCATTGTTGCGGCCAGTGGCAGTTTCGAAGTCATGCTCGACGATGGCACCAATCGTCGCATCGTCTCTCTCAACCGTCCTTTCGTGGGCCTGCACGTGCCTCCTGGCATCTGGGCAGCCGAACAGCGTTTCAGTTCGGGCAGCATTTGCCTTGTGCTGGCGTCGGAAATCTATGATGAGGAGGACTACATCCGTAGTTATGAGGAATACTTGAGATACTTGGAAAAGTTGAAAGGGTAAAAAGTTGGAAGCATGATAAAGTTCTTGGACCTACAGGCCATCACGCAGATGCATGGCGAAGAGATAAAGGCGGCTGTCAATCGGGTGATCGACTCCGGATGGTTCCTTCAGGGCAGTGAGAATCAAAACTTCGAGTCGCACTATGCCCAGTACATCGGTTGCCAACATTGCGTGGCTGTGGCCAATGGACTGGATGCCCTGCGGCTCATCCTTCGCGCGTATAAAGAAATAGGTATCCTGCGCGAGGGCGACGAGGTCATCGTTCCGGCCAACACCTATATTGCTACCATACTGGCCATTACGGACAACAATCTCGTTCCCGTCCTGGTGGAGCCCGACATCGAGACCCTCCAGATAGACGACACACTCATCGAGCAGGCCATCACCCCTCGCACGCGAGCCGTCATGATTGTCCATCTCTATGGTCGCTGTGCCTATACCGAGCGCATTGCCGACATTTGCCAGCGCCATCATCTCCGCCTGATAGAAGACAATGCCCAGGCCTCTGGCTGCAATCATTCTCAATTCTCAATTCTCAATTCTCAATTTGTTAGAACCGGTTCCCTGGGCGATGCCGCAGCCCACAGCTTCTATCCGGGCAAGAACCTCGGAGCCTTGGGCGATGCTGGTGCCGTCACCACCGACGATGCCGAACTGGCCTCGGTGGTTCGTGCGCTGGCCAACTATGGCAGTCAGCAGAAATATGTGTTCCGCTATCAGGGCATCAACAGCCGCATGGCGGAGACCGATGCCGCCGTGCTCGATGTCAAGCTTCGCTATCTCGACGAGGACAACCGCCGTCGCCAGCAGTTGGCCGCCTATTATTACGACAACATCCGCCATCCGCTCGTCCACCTTCCCCGTCGCGTGGCCGACGAGGAGAATGTCTGTCACCTGTTCCCCGTCTTCTGTGAGCGGCGCGACGAACTGCAGGCCTGGCTTGCCGAACAAGGCATACAGACCCTCATCCACTATCCCATACCTCCCCATCAGCAGGCGTGCTATCCCGATTGGAACACCCGTTCACTGCCCGTCACCGAACACATCCATGCCTGCGAGCTGAGTCTGCCCATTCATCAGGCGCTCTCAATGGACGAAGCCCGCGAAGTGGTTCGTGCTGTCAATGCTTTCCGCTGAGCCAAAACGTCATCTCCACCTCGATAATATGGAACTGAAAAAGCACTT
>CACZRZ010000084.1 GCA_902783655.1 uncultured Bacteroidales bacterium | reverse complement strand
CAGTACTCCTTGTTGAACTTCTCGCTGAGACCTTCGACGGTAATCTTGTAGCCACGCTTGTTCTGGAACTGGAAGTCGTAGCGCTTGCCGTTGGGGGTCACGTTCTTGATGATGCGTCCCTTGTTCACGCTCTTGGGTATCATGATACCCTCGTCGTCGTCCATCAGGCCTGTGAATATTTCGTAGGGCTCACCGTCGAGCAACCCGACGAACGCCACCCACTTTTCCTTGTTGTTCTGGAAACGGACTACATCGCACTCGAGCACTTCCGGACGTACTTCCACCACCTCCGGACGCAGGTTTTCTGTGTTTGGTTCTTGCATGTCAGTACACATTTATCGTGCAAAATTAAAAATAATTTCGTACATTTGCAACCGAAATCAAAATAAAGCACTATGATTGACTCTATAAAGACCCGCAGAAGCATCCGCAAGTACAAAGCGGAGGATGTATCTCCCAGTTTGCTCGACCGCCTGCTCGAGCTGTCGGCCCGTACCCAGACGATGGGCAACCTGCAGCTGTACAGCGTGGTGGTGACACGCGACCAGGAGATGAAGCAACGGTTGGCACCCTGCCATTTCAACCAGCCTATGGTCACACAGGCACCCGTCGTGCTGACCATCTGTGCCGACTTCAACCGCACCACCCAATGGTGTCTCCATCGCAAGGCCCAGCCGGGATACGACAATCTGCTTAGCTTCATCAATGCTGCCAGCGATGCCCTGCTCTATACGCAGACGTTCTGCAACCTGGCCGAGGCTGAGGGACTGGGCATCTGCTACCTGGGCACAACGGTGTATCAGCCCGGACAAATCATCGACATCCTGGGACTGCCGCGCCTGGTGATGCCTGTAGCCACACTCACCGTCGGCTGGCCCGACGAAGAGCCAGCCCTGAGCGACCGCCTGCCACTGGCAGCCTTTGTACATCAGGAAAGATATCAGGATTATACGGCAGAGGACATCGACCTCCATTATTCGCCGAAGGAAGCCCTGCCCGAGAATCAGCACTTCGTCGAAATCAACCACAAGGAGACACTGGCTCAGGTGTTCACGGACATCCGTTACACCAAACGTGACAACGAAGTGCTGTCCGAGACGTTACTCGAAACGCTGCGCCGCCAGGGATTCTTATCGTAGGCCGATTGCCACCTTGCGTGCCAGACCATTGGCATAGCGAACGACGTAGATGCCACGCTGCAAGCGCAGGCGCTCTATCTCGCTGAGAGGGCAACGGCCCATGCACATACCATTCGTGGCATAGACCTCCACGATGCGTTCGCTGTCAGTCAGGCCGGGAATGTAGTCGTTGAGGGTGTCGAAGTACATAAAGGGAGACCATTCGCTCTCGAGATAGTCCTCGGGCGAGTCTGCCATAGCCTTGACACGTACACTCATGTTGGGCGACTGGGGCAGATGCTCGAACAGGAAAGAGGCCGTCTGCACGGTGTCTTCATACTCCAGCACATCGTCGCGATAGAGTTCCATCGCATATCGGGTGGCATTATCGACGGGTTCCCAACTGATTTCGCACGACTGATTTTCCACGCTGCCCACCTCGTGAAGCTGGGGAACGGAGAGCTGTCCGAACGTACGATAGCAGAGCGTAATTGTGCCATCCTCGTTCTGAGTGATGTTACGTATGGGCTTGTGCATGAGCACACCGGTGAAGACCTCCGCAGCCGGCGTGGATTCGTCGGTAAGTTCGTAGTTGTAGGTGTCGCCCGGATAGAGATGTCCGCTCAGGGTCGCTTTCCAAACATTAATGTCGGTTGTCTCATTGGCACCCGTATAGTTGTTGTTGGCGGCAATGATGGTCATGCGCTGGTGATCGACCACCGTGTTGACACGATTGCCGTTCCAGGCACCAGAGTTGAAATCGACATGGGTCACCTGCAGTCCCCTGCAGATGCTGCATGCTGCCTGGTCCCATCTCCTGGGCTGGCGGTTTTCTATCACATAGTATTCGTTGGGATTGGCCTCGTTGACAATTTTATAGCCATAGCCTCCGTCATAGAAGCACGAGAGCGTAAGGATGCAAGGCTCGTCGAGTGTGCGCAGCTGGCGCCATCCCATGAAGTCGCGCTCGTAGGCCGTGTAGCCAATAGGCATGAAGCCGTTGTTGGCATATTCGCCATAGTCCATCACGCTCCACAGGTCCATGCCGAAACCCTTGTAGTTGGTGTCGTAAAAGTCGGGCAGCCCCAAGGCGTGACTTAGTTCATGAATGAAAACGCCTACGCCATCGGTTTGCGACTTCACCACAACACCATTCTCCACCTTCTGAGCACGTCTCTCACTTGTTGCCGCACTGGTGGAGAACACACGTCCGTTGATAGTGACTCCGGCTGTGGACTCCTTCGGCCAGATGTTGTCTGGGTTTTTGCTTGTGTTCTCTCCTACCCCTGCATACACGAAGAAGACCATATCTATCTTGCCATCGCTGTCGTTGTCGAAACGCTCCCAATCCGTAAACTTCTCCATGGCCTTTGCAATGGATTCGTCACGGAAAGAAGCGAAGTGAATATCCTTAGCCGAGCCAGAGTTCTTCCCGTAATAAGAATATACGCTGTCGAGCTTTACAGGGCCAATGACGGTAAACAAGGGGAAGAAGACGGAATCGCTCTGCTCCGTAAAATAGTCGCGGATGCTGCCGTAACTTCCGTGTCCCGTATAGCGGACGCTGTCCATCGTGCCATTGCAGTATCGCTGATAGTAGGCGTTTACCTCCTCATCCGTTTCGGCAACCGAGAAATCCAGGTCGCCAAATGACACCAGCACCACAGGAACATGTTGTGTTCCACGTGCTTTGATGGGTGCCGAGGCTTGCGAACCGATACGGCGTGCCTGACGCAATCCTTCGGCGTGGCCTTCTGTTACGGGTTCCTCCCATCGCTCTGGCCGCAGATTCTGGAGCCAGTCTTGTTCTTCTACCTGGGCACGTCCCTGCATACTGGAGAGGACCATTATCATGAGCAGCAATATCTTTCTCATATCCGTCTGTATTTCATTCCTTGGTTATATTCAGCGTACAAAGTTAGTGTTTTTTGGCTTTATATGCAAGTATTTGTTTCTATATTATAATTATATTATATACGCATGCAAGACCCAGCAAAGCAAGACCGCGACTGCAGAACATGTGCAATCGCGGTCTTGTTTCTTGACTTATCCTATAATGGCTGTTATCCCAGTCGCCGGGAATAGTCGACCATCTTGATGGCTGTGACGGCGCACTCGTCGCCCTTGTTGCCCAGCATGCCGCCGGAACGCATCTCGGCCTGTTCCATGTCGTTGCAGGTTAAGAGACCATAGACGACAGGCGTCTGCCCCTCTGCATTGAGTTGTGCCAAGCCTTGAGTGGTACCCTGACAGATGTAGTCGAAATGGGGGGTATCGCCACGTATGACACAACCAATGGCAATGACTGCATCGAAGCGCCCAGACTTGACCATGCGCGAGGCACCGTAGATGAGTTCAAAACTGCCAGGAACGGTGAGCACCGTGACGTCGGCTTCGCGAGCTCCGTGACGCACAAGCGTGGCATGGGCTCCCTCGAGCAACGCACCCGTAATCTCGCCGTTCCACTCCGATACGACAATGCCAAAGCGCATGCCTTCAGCCGATGGAACGGTTGCGGGATCGTAGTCGGAGAGATGGTGGAATGCTGTAGCCATGAGTGGATTACTTCACGCGCTGGATGTACTTCTCGATTTCCTGACCCTGCAGGCTGCCACGATAGTTGGCCTTAACCTCTTCGTAGAGCTTCAGGGCTTCTGCTGCCTTACCCTCGGCCTCGAGAATCTCGCCGGCCTGTACCAGGTAAAGGGGAGAGAGGACATTGTTGTCAGCCTTCTTGGCAGCCTTCTTCAGGGTCTCAACAGCCTTGTCGTTCTGACCCAGTTCAGCCTGGACATTGCCCAGGGCACCAAGGGCTGCGGGGCTAATCATCTCGTCGCCCTTTGCATCGAAGTCCTTCAGATACTTCTCTGCATCCTCGAACTTACCTGTCTGGGCAAATGCCAAACCGGCATAGAGCTTAGCCACGTTGCCGGCTTTTGTACGGCCAAACTTCTTGGCTACCTCCAACAGTCCCAGCACTTCCTGGCCGTCGCCATTCAGGGCCTTCTCGAAGTCACCCTTCTGGAACAACTGCTCACAGGGATAGAGAGCCTCGGCGGCCTTCTTATTCTGGGCATCAAAATAATAGTTGGCGCCAATAGCTGCCATCACACACACGAGCAAGCCCGCAACGCAAACACCAATCTTCTTCAGGTTCTTCTGGATGAACCCTTCTTCCTGCACGGCCTCCTGGGCCACTGCTTTTTTCTTGTTTTCTGCCATATCTTTATTTATTTTTATTTATTGTCACACAAATCGGGCACAAAGATACAACAAATAATTAGAAATTAAAAATTAAAGAATAAAAAATAAACTTAAAGGAGGCAATATCTCGTCTTATTTTGCTATCTTTGCATCGAAAATGATACTCAGACACCTATCCATACTCAATTATAAGAACATCGCGCAGGCCGAACTGGACTTGTCGCCAGGCATCAATTGCCTGATTGGACAAAACGGCGAGGGGAAGACGAATCTGTTAGATGCCATCTACTTCCTGTCGATGTGCAAGAGCTCGACCACGAACATCGATTCCGCTTGTGTGCGCCACGGACAGGAGTTCATGGTGCTGCAAGGGCTGTACGAACGCGAGGACGGTCGCCCAGAGGAAATATACTGCGGACTCAAGGCAGGACAGAAGAAAGTGTTCCGACGCAGCAAGAAAGCCTACAAACGACTGGCCGAGCACATCGGCCTGGTGCCTGTGGTGGTGGTGAGCCCTGCCGACAGCGAACTCATCAGCGGTGGCAGCGAGGAACGACGCCGGTTCCTGGACATCGTCATTTCGCAATGCGAGCCCCTCTATCTGGAGGCACTGATGCGATACAACAAAGCCCTTCAGCAGCGTAATGCATTGCTTAAGATGGAAGATGCAGAGCCCGACCCCGAAGTGTTGAGTCTGTGGGAGGAGGCAATGGCCAAGGAGGGTGAGTTCATCTTCCAGCGGCGTGCCGAGTACGTCGAACGACTGATTCCCACCTTCCAACGTTACTACAGCACCATATCGCAAGGTGCCGAGCAGGTGGGTCTGAACTACGTGAGCCATGCTCAGCGCGGCCCGTTGCTGGAGGTCATCCAGCGCGACCGCCAGCGCGACCGTGCCGTAGGATACTCGCTTCATGGCATACACAAGGACGAACTGGAAATGACGCTCGCAGGCTACCCCATCAAGCGCGAAGGCAGTCAGGGACAGAACAAGTCGTATGTCGTTGCCCTGAAGCTGAGCCAGTTCGACTTTCTTCGCCGCACGGGCAGCAACACGACTCCCATTCTGCTTCTCGACGACATCTTCGACAAACTCGATGCCACGCGCGTAGAACAAATCGTGCGACTGGTGTCGGGCGAGGACTTTGGGCAAATCTTCATCAGCGACACAAACCGCGACCACCTCGACCAGATACTTCATCTTGTACCTGGCGAGCATCGCCTGTTCCATGTTCAGGGAGGAACCTTCAGCCTATGAAACGCACGAATACGGAACTGCTGCGCGACGTCATCCTGCGGTATCTGCGCGAAGAGGGACTGGAAACGCCCCTCAATGAACATCGGGCAGTGCAGGTATGGCCCCAAGTGGTGGGCCCCACCATAGCCCGTCTGACGGGGGATGTCTCGTTTCGCCAAGGCACACTTTACGTCAAGATTCTGCGGCCTGCACTCCGTCAGGACCTCATGATGGAGCGCACCCAACTGGCTCGGAAAATCAATGCCGAGGTAGGTGCACAGGTGGTACAAAACATTGTAATTTACTGACAGACCGTTTCGGACACCGCAATGTCGTGCGGCTCGGCAGGGACTCTGGGAACAAGCTGGAAGGGGAAACATACACCTATCTTATAGGCTTTGGTGAGGCGAGGCAAAAGGCGGTCGTAGTATCCGCGGCCACGTCCGAGCCGATGCCCTTCGTTGTCGAACGCCATTCCCGGCACGAGCACAAGGTCAATCTCGTCATATCGCTCCCGAGGGAAGTCCTCGCCTGTGGGCTCCAGGATGTGAAAAGCGCCCTCCTGCAACGAGGCACCTCCCCTATAGTGCCGTAGCACCAAGTCGTCGCCAACTACCACGGGAAGGAGCAGCTGACGATTATCATCATAAAGCATCTGCAGGTCGGGTTCGTCGGGCAAGGCGTGGTATAAAAGAATGGTATGTGCCTGCTGCCATTGGGACAATTGCATAATAGCCTGGCAAATATCATGCGACCATTCGGCAAAACGTGTGCGATAGAGCGCCTTCTGCTGACGAATGTGCTGACGTAGTTCCTGCTTGGTCATCAATAGTTTTTCTTGAAAGAACGTGCTATTTCCCTGCGGTCTTCCTTCTCCTTCAGTGTCTCGCGCTTGTCGTATTCCTTCTTACCACGAGCCACGCTGATGTCGAGTTTGGCGCGTCCGTTCTCATCGATGAAGAGCAACGTCGGTACGATGCTGAAGCCCGGAGCCTTGACAGCCGAGGCCAGTTTGCGTATCTCCCGACGGTTGAGCAGCAGTTTGCGGTCGCGACGCTCCACATGGTTATTGTACGACCCATGTTCGTAGTGGGCAACGTACATATTCTTCACCCACACCTCACCATGGATGATGATGCAATAAGTGTCCACCAGACTGGCCTTGCCAGCCCGGATGCTCTTTATCTCCGTGCCTGTCAAGACGATGCCTGCCGTATATTCGTCGAGCAGCAGGAAGTCGAATGCTGCCCGCTTGTTCTTGATATTTACCTTGCTTACAAAAGCCTTCTTCTTCTCAGCCATTTTGCCAATCCTTAAGCCTTCATCACTTCCCCGAAGTTCCCGATGTGCTCATCGATGTAGTGAGCCACAAGTTCCGTCACCTCCGGTTCCATCTCAATAAACTCATCGTCCAAGTCATCGAACTGCTCGTATTGTTCATACAGGGCCATGAATTCCTCATCCGTACATTCCCGCGTCAGCTGCTCACCATATTCCTCATAAAGCCTGCGACCGTCATAGACAAGCTTGCTGAACTCACGTGCGCCCCACAAGCGCATAGCCTTTGCAAAGGGATTCAGGAAGATGAAGGGACCATAACCGTTATATATAAGTTGTATGAATCCGCCCTCCATCACCTCTCGTTTCAGCATTTGGTAGGCCAGGAGCGTGATTTGGTCGGGCGAGAGTTGCTGCATCGTATCAGCATTCAGCTCGCCTCCGATGCCGGCAAGAATGCGGTCGGCAAACAGGTCGACGAATGCCTCGTTACCTTTCTGAGCGGCCTCGATGATATCCTTTTCGTTGATATTTACTTTCATAACGGCGACAAAGGTACAATAAAAAGTTGAAAGTTGAAAGTTGAAAGTTGAAAAATAACAGGTAGAGACGCAATGTGTCCGTACGTCACGATAAAAACCATCCAGGAAAAGGGCAGGGAAAAAAGGCTGGCAAAAAACAGATTAGTTGCTTGCAGCCTTTTTCACCTTCTGTATCCGTTCCAGCAGTTCGACGGCCTCGCGAACGCTGTGTACATCGGTGATGAGCATGGTCCGGCGCCCGTCCTTCTCTGCCAACCGGCAACGGGCTACGCTGGCTGTGGCATAGGCTATGAGCTGACCGAAGGCCTGACTCTGGTAGAAGGCACTTTGGGCGTTCTGCACGAAATAGAGCCGCATGCGCCCGTCTTTCAGTACGATACGCTCCGACCCGAACTGACGTCCCAATCGCCGCAAACGCACTACGCGGATGAGTTCCTCGCCCTGCTCAGGTATAGGCCCGAAGCGGTCGAGCATGCGCTTCCGGAAACTCTCCAACTGTTTATCGTCGGTGAGACTGTCGAGTTCGCGATACAGCAACATACGTTCGCTGGCACCAGGGACATAATCATCCGGAAAGTTCATGACGATGTCGCTATCTATCTGGCATTCTGCCACGAACTGGCTGCCGTCAACCTGTTCGCCCCGGCGTATGTCGTCGGCATAGAGGTCGCTGAACTCGTCGGTCTTCAGTTCGCTGACAGCCTCAGCCAGTATCTTCTGGTATGTCTCGTAACCCAGGTCTGTGATGAACCCGCTCTGCTCGGCTCCCAGCAGATTGCCGGCGCCGCGTATGTCGAGGTCTTGCATAGCGATGTGTATGCCACTGCCCAGGTCGGAGAAATTCTCCAGTGCCTGCAGGCGTCGACGAGCATCGGCAGGCAAAGCAGACAGGGGCGGTGCCAACAGGTAACAAAAAGCCTTTTTGTTCGAGCGCCCCACACGTCCGCGCATCTGGTGGAGGTCGCTGAGTCCGAAGTTCTGTGCTCCGATGATGATGATGGTGTTGGCATTGGGAATGTCGACACCCGACTCAATGATGGTGGTGGAGACCAACACGTCATAATCGTAGTTGACAAAACCCAGCACTATGCGCTCCAAGGCCTCACTGTTCATCTGCCCATGACCAACAGCTACGCGACAATCGGGAATGCGCTCGTGAATCATCTGCTCCAGTTCCGTTAGACGGCTGATGCGATTGCAGACGACAAATACCTGCCCGTTGCGACTCATCTCGAAGTTGATGGCCTCAGCAATCATCTCGGAAGAAAACTGGTGAATCTCCGTCTGTATGGGGTATCGGTTGGGAGGCGGGGTCTGTATCACGCTCAGGTCTCGGGCACCCATCAGGCTGAACTGCAGGGTGCGCGGAATGGGCGTCGCCGTCAGCGTGAGGGTGTCAACGTTGGTCTTCATCTGGCGCAAGCGTTCCTTGGTGGCAACGCCGAACTTCTGTTCCTCGTCGATGATGAGCAGTCCCAAGTCCTTGAACTCAACGGTCTTGCCAATCAGCTTGTGGGTGCCGATGATGATGTCCACCCTACCCTCCTTCAGGTCTTTCAGTATCTCGCTGGTTTGCTTGGCCGTGCGTGCCCGACTGATGTATTCGACGCGAACAGGGAAATCGTGCAGACGCTCCGAGAACGTGCGGTAGTGCTGATAGGCCAACACCGTTGTGGGCACCATCACAGCCACCTGCTTGCCGTCTGTGGCAGCCTTGAATGCCGCCCGGATGGCAACCTCCGTCTTGCCAAACCCGACATCGCCGCATACCAGCCGGTCCATGGGTTTGGGACGTTCCATATCGTGCTTCACGTCCTGCGTGGCCTTCATCTGGTCGGGCGTATCCTCGTAGAGGAACGAGGCCTCCAGTTCGTTCTGCAAATATCCGTCGGGCGAGAACTGAAATCCGCGCTGCTTCTGCCGTGTGGAATACAGTTTGATGAGGTCGCGTGCAATGTCCTTTATCTTCTCCTTCGTGCGTTCCTTCAGCCGTTCCCATGCTCCGCCGCCCAGCCGGTTCAGACGAGGGGGCTCGCCCTCGCGACCCTTGTATTTCGACACCTTGTGCAGGGCATGGATGGAGACGTAGATGACATCGTTGTGCTGGTACATGATTTTTATCTTCTCCACCATCTGCCCGTTCTCCGGTATGCGAATCAGGCCTCCGAAGCGCCCCACCCCATGGTCGATGTGTACCACATAGTCGCCAATCTCGAACTGCTGCAACTCCTTCAACGTCAGTGCCACCTTGCCGCTGCGAGCCTTGTCCGACTTGAGGTTGTACTTATGGAAACGGTCGAATATCTGGTGGTCGGTGAAGAAACACACCTTCAAGGCATTGTCGGCAAAGCCATTGTGCAGGGTCTTGTTGACAGGGGTGAATGAAAGGGAAGAGTGGAGGGTGAATATCTCCTTCAGGCGCTCGTTTTGTTTCTGCGAGTCGGCTAATATATATAAGGAATACCCGCGCGCGAGATAATCGAGGAAAACCTGGCTGGCCAGGTCAAAGTTCTTGTGGAAGATGGGCTGCGCCGTCACATCGAACTCCACCTTTGCATCGGGCTTGAACGTGGGTTGCTGGGTGAGTTCTATGGTTCGGAAGTCGAGCAATTGGCGCTGGAACTCCGCAGCATCCACCAGGAATTCCTCACTCGTCATTCTCAGCTCTTCATTTTCAGTAAGCGCCTGCTGCGAAAAGCCAGTATCATGAACAGAGGCAATGGTCTCGCAGAGATAGGTGACCTGCCGGGTGACGATAATGGTTTCCTCGGGCAGGAACGAAAGGATGCTTTCGCGATTGTCCGCCTTCATCTCGGGCACGATGTGTATCTCCTTCAGACGTTCCACAGAGAGCTGTGTCTCGACGGCAAACGTACGTATGGAGTCCACCTCATCGTCAAAGAAGTCGATACGGAAGGGGTTCTCGTTCGAGTAGCTGTACACGTCCACGATGCTACCGCGAATGGCGAACTGACCGGGTTCATAGACATAGTCGACACGACCGAATCCCAGATTAAAAAGCGTCTGCTCCACATCGCAGATGTCGGCCTTCTGTCCCTGTCTCAGGCTCAGCGTCTGCTCCGTCATCTGTTTCTTCGTGGCTACCAACTCTGCCAGGGCTTCGGGGTAAGATACGATGAAAGAGGGTGTCTCCCGACCTTCCCTTGACGGGGACGATAGGGATGAATCCGTGAACCGCGTCAACACTTCCGTACGTAGGATTTCGTTGGCAGCATCGCGCTGACCGTATTTCACGGCCCTGCGATACGAACTGGGAAAGAACAGCACACCTTCGTCGCCTAATATCTGCACCAGGTCGTGATAGAGGTACCCAGCTTCCTCGCGGTCGTCCATCACAAACAGATAGGGCCTGCCGAGGGCATCGGGTGTAGTTTCACTAAGCGCGGCAAACGCCATCGCCAAACTCGAAGCCTGCGTTCCGCTCACCTGCATCCGCAACCTGTCGGCAACGAGCATCCGCCCCAGTGCCTTTACAGCGGGGTGTTTCTTGTAGAGTCGAAGCAGTTCTCTGAGTTCCATAAACGTGTGCGATGTCACTTCTCGAAGTGCTGATAGTCCTTACTGTTCCTCCAGCTACCGCCCCATTGGAAACCGTGTTGCAGAAACAGTTTATAACACAGGTCAGCAGTGTCTATTTTGTAGGGAATGTCTTTCCTTCGTTCTCTGTTAAAAGCCCATTTACGTCCGCCCGTGGGCTCCACCCGTCCATTGCGGACGTATGGATTATAGAGTGGATTGACATCGACGGCCAATCCGCGCCCGTGTTTCGAAATGGTGTGGGTGCCGGATATGGTACGGAAGTTGAAGCACGAGGTGTTGTTGGCCTCCATCGAACGTTGGTCGTCGGCATCGTAGTCGTCGATGAGTTGCATGCGTTCTATGCGATAACCAGCCTTCCAAAGTTGGCGAAAGATGTCCACAAGGTCGCTGGCTATCTGTCGGTTGCACACCATCTCGCCCTGCCGCGTCTGGCCTTTGGCATCGACGTATGAAAGGCGCAGATAACGCAATTCGCTGCGTGGAACGGTGCAGTCGGCCTTGTAGCTGCGTCCCTGCATGCGCTGAAAGATGCTGTCGGGAATCAGATGGCTCTGGAAGCACGTATCCAAGCGCTGGGCAAGGGTTGGCCAGGCGATGAGCAACGATATAGTAAAGCAGAGGACCCTGATATACTGAAGCATGGCTTAATGATATACTTAATCTGAGCTACAAGATATACTTAATCTCGCGCAGGTGGTTCACTTCGTAGTTCACGGGTTCTGGTGCACAGAACTGCGAGGGGTGCTGGTTGAAGAATATGACATCCATTCCAGCGGCCTTGGCCCCAAGGATGTCGGACACGAAGTTGTCACCAATCATCAGAGTGGTTTCGGGCTTGGCACCGCTCACACGAAAGGCATAGTCGAAGTAGGCCTGCGAGGGTTTGTTGGCTCCTGCGTCCTCGCTGAGGATGATGGTGTCGAAGTAGTCCAACGTGCGGCTGGCACGCAACTTGCGATACTGCACCTCGTGGAATCCGTTGCTGGTGATGTGCATGCGATAGCCCTTTGCCTTCAGGTAGTCGAGCAGTTCGTAACAACCATCCAGCACACCGGGTTTGTCGGCACAGCAGTCGAGGAACCAGTCGCTGACCTCAAGGCAAAATTCTTTCGTTACGCCCTCCCCCATGCCTATACTGAGCGGACGGCGGAAACGTTCCACGATGAGATAGTCGCGTGTGATGTCGCCCTTCGAATACTGGCTCCACAGGATGATGTTCTCATGCCAATATGGCTCAGTGAATTCGTGCAACTCACTGAAATAACGCCCCAACTGAAAGTGCTCGTACAGCTCCGCGAGGGCAATGTCGGCATTGCCGTGCGTGTCGTAGAGCGTATCGTCGAAGTCGATGAATAGATCCGTGTATTTATTCATTGAACATTGAACATTGACCGTTGAACATTGACCGTTGAACATTGAACATTGAACATTGAACATTGACCGTTGAACATTGAACATTGATCCGTTTCATCCCATATCATGGTGAAGCAGACGCTCCTCGGCCATTCGTTCGTATTTCGTGCCTGGGCGACCATAGTTGGCATAGGGATAGATGCTGATGCCGCCGCGTGGAGTAAACAATCCGGTCACCTCGATGTACTTCGGATCCATCAGACGGATGAGGTCCTTCATGATGGTGTTCACGCAGTCCTCATGGAAGTCGCCGTGACTGCGGAAGCTGAAGAGGTATAGCTTCAGGCTCTTCGACTCCACCATGCGTTTGTCGGGCAGGTAGGATATACGAATCTCTGCAAAGTCGGGCTGACCCGTGATGGGGCAAAGCGACGTAAACTCGGGGCCGTTGAACTGCACCCAGTAGTCATTCTCCGGATGTTTGTTCTGAAACGTT
>CACZRZ010000083.1 GCA_902783655.1 uncultured Bacteroidales bacterium | reverse complement strand
ATTGAAGATTACACACCTAAAAACAGACAACTATGAATAAACGAATACTTATTATGCTGCTGCTGTGCGCAGCCAGGTTCTCAATCTTCAATCTTCAATCTTCAATCTTCAATGTCCACTTCTCCGTCCTCCAGGCCCGGCCAAAGTTGCACGACCTGGACATTCGCGTCGTGTTGCAAAAGAACGGCGATGCACGGATAAGCGAGACGCGGCGGATGTCGATAGACTCTGAAGGCACGGAGTGCTACATCGTCGTGGGCAACCTGAACGAAAGCGAACTGTGCGACTTCAGCGTCACCGACGAAACGGGACAGAACTATGAACTGCAGGACTCGTGGGACATCGACCGAAGCCGCGACTGGAAGGCCCATAAGTGCGGCATCGTGACGAAACACGACGGATACGAACTCTGCTGGGGACTGGGAGAGAGCGGCAGCCGAACCTACATCACCAACTACCTTGTAACCAACCTCCTGCAAGGCTATCAGGACCACGACGGCTTCAACTACATGTTCGTAGCCGAAGGCCTGCAGCCCAGCCCCGAACACGTGCGGCTGGTCATCGTGCCCGAGGACACTCTCGTACATTTCTCCCCCGACAGCTGTGCCATCTGGGCCTTCCGCTACAGGGGCGACATCAACTTCGTGGGCGACAGCATCGTAGCCGAATCGAGTGAACCCTTCGAGCGACGCAGTGCCATGATAGTGATGGCCCACTTCGCCAAAGGCATGTTCGAACCCGCCATTGTCAACGAAGAATCGTTCGAGAGTGTGAAATCAGAAGCCTTTGAAGGCAGCGACTACACCAGCGAGGCAAGCCATGAGGACACCATTGCCCTCATCATTTTCGTCCTGGCCTGCTTCCTCTTCCCCCTGCTGCTCGTCGGCGCCTACTTCTTCTACGTATGGCGCCAGCGGCAGAAGGTGCTGAAGGACCTGCTCTGGTATCGCGACCTGCCCTACGAAGGCAACCTGCAGCGCACGAACGATGTCATCAACGCCTACAGCTACGGCGCTGCCGACTACAACAACCTGCTCTCGGCCTGCATCCTGCGCCTCATCAACGACGGAGCCATCAGCATCGAGTCCTCCATGAACCGAAAGGGAAAGACGGTGCAAAACTTTGTCATCCATCCTCTTCCGGACAGCAACCAGTATCCCAAGCTCCTACAGATGGTGCACAAGATATTCCGCGATGCGGCTGGCGACGACACCATTCTCGAAGCCAAGGAACTGAAGACCTGGATGCAAAAGAAGCACAACCAGTCGTACACCGACTCGTTCATACAGACACTGCACACCAAGACTCGCATCTACCAGTACCGCGACCAACTCGACGATGTCCGCAAGGTCTTCGGCCTGAAGAAGTTCCTGAAGGAGTTCACCCTGCTCGACGAACGCAGCGTGGGCGAGGTAGGCCTGTGGCGCGACTACATGATTTACGCCACCCTCTTCGGCATTGCCGACCAAGTCATCCGCGACATGAAGAAGATCAACCCCGAATACTTCAACATGGACCAGGTGGCCCAGCAGATGGCCGACGATGCCACCCTGCCCCTCATCCGCAGCACCATGCATCGCAGCACTTCGCGTGCAGCCATGTCGAAGGCCGAGCGCGAAGCCCGCGCCTCGGGTCGGGGCGGTTCGGCCTCGTGGGGCGGTGGCGGCGGTTTCTCAGGCGGCGGCTTCGGCGGCGGCGTGCGATAGACAACCTGACGGCTATTACGATGCTGGCTATGATTCAACATTAACATACAAGCACTTTAACACATGAAGAAAGTATTGACATTCTTGGCTTTGCTGGCCATTCCTTTTGTACTGATGGCACAGAAGGAGTTCCACGATGCAAGGATTCACATGGCCACCGGCCACATAAAGTCTATCACTGCCAGCGTTATGGGCACAAGTCGAGTGATCACTTTCACACACGACGGCAAGATGATGCAGGAGGGCATGAGCAATCCCATATACGATGCCAAGGGCTACCTGCAGTCGATGTCGTTCAGCGTGGAAGGGATGCCCTCCACAGTAAAATACAAATGGGAGAATGGCAGAGTAACGAGTTCCGTCCTGAACGTAATGGGCACAATAATAACGACCAAGCACACCTACGACGAAAAAGGTGCCAACATCATGGATGTGCTCATCATGAAAGAACAGGAAATACAGACCCAGTACTCCGACTACAAATATGACGAACGTGGCAACTGGATTAGCCGCAAGGCCTATATGGCCGGACAGACGATAGAGAATACACGTAAGATTGAATACTACAAGTAATATATGCTATGGAAAGACTTTCTTATAACTTATTCATGCGGATACTGATACTTTTTGTATTCCTCGCATTGTCACTACCTTCTCCTGCACAGAAGGCCACAGGAAAGACAGCCGTAAAAACAACCAAGACCGCTCCTGCTAAGAAGAGTACGACACCAATAAAAAAGAATACTGCGCCAGCCAAGAAGAATTCTGCGCCAGCCAAGAAAAACATAGCGCCAGCCAAGAAGGACATAGCGCCAGCCCCAAAGACAATTCCCTACTTCGAAGGCATGTTGCTCTACAGGAATTACGAATTTCATAGTCCTGTCATACGAAAATTCTCATTTGGAAATGCCTATAATGGGGAACGCTCTGTAAAGGTAGTAATGAAGGGTAACAAAATCCATATTGTCGACGAAAGCCTTCACATGCATACCATCATCCTGCCAGATGCCAACATCGGATATATCTACAGCGATGTCGCTAAACAGGGAATCAAGTCGAGCCTGAACTTCCTTGATGATTATCTAAGAGTTCTCGACCCGGAATATCCCCTGAAGAATGGACTGACGAAAACCGCCTCATTGAAGCAAACGAAGGAATCCGTTTCCTACAAGGGTGACAATTGCAAAATATACAAGGGCGATATGATGCAGGGGGAGGACACAAAGACGGAAGTGGAAATGTGGTATAGCGAGAAGTATCGCGTATATCCCAGTTATCGCTACGTATTTAGCGGACTGAATCCTGGAGGACTACTGCGGAAGGGTATATACAATCAGTCAGGGAAAATCCCCATGTTGGGCAAAGTGAAATCGCTGGTGTCCACAGAACTTGTTGCTTTGAAAAGTTATCAAGTGCCAGCCAGCGAGATGGTGCCACCCACAGACGTTGCCATCACAGAATGTACCGACAATAAACAGCTTACCGCGCTTTACAAAGCAAACCGTGCCCAATTGAAGAAGATGAAGATGACACCACAGCATAAAAAAACGAGCGAGGTGAAATACGACATACGTCAACAATGGGACTTTGCCGACGAATGGATAGCCAACTACTTTGATTCGGGTAAAAAGGACGACTCATGGGAGAGAATTGGAAATGCACTTTTCGAATTAGGTAAGACTGTGTCAGACCTGGTGCAGAGCAATGCAGACAGCAGCAGTAAGTCTGCGGCTGTCAGGGATGCCGACATGAGTATGAACGAGGACGATTTCAACGAGGACGAGGATATACTGGGAGACGTGGAAGATGAGAAAATGGATAACGAACTCTCGGCGAAAGACAAGAAAAAGTTGCAGGATCTGCGGAAGAAAGCTTCTTCACTGAATCTGAAACTGGCGAAAGATGAACAGAAACTATCGAAAGCCGAAAAGTCACAAGACCTTTTTGCAGGCACGCACAACCAATCCAGCAACCTGAAGAGTTACCAGGACTTATTGGATAAGCACCTAGATGATTATGAAAAGTACCTGCAGTTGAAGGCACAAATCAAGGAGTTACGTATGGGCGACAAATATACGTCCGTCGATCGCAGAAGCGACCAGAACCATATCAAACGCGAAGTCAACAAACGAAAACAGAAATACGAGAAGAGGAAAAAAAGCAGGTACAACTACGTTAACGGTAGTTATGACAAGAAAGAGTACGATGAGAAGGCAAGCGAAATCAAGTCCATCAAGAACGGACACGGAAGTTATAGGGGCTGGAGCAAGGGGGAGCAGATTGACCGTGTCGAGAAGTTGCAGCACGAAATGAAGAAAATACGCGAACGGTATAACAAGGAGTCTGGTGACATCCTGCCGAAGGACGATATAGAGGATTGGCATATCAGAAGTGCAAGTTCATGGAACTAACGAAACATGATTAGTCAAGTGGGGGAAGTCATGAAACGGGTATTGTTGATGGGACTGATGGTGCTGACGTTCGTAGGCTGCACTTTGCAGAAGGATTCTCCGCAGACCGACGAACCGCAGGAGCAGGTGAGCATCGCCAATGTCATCAGCCGGCAGTCGCGACTGTACACAGCCGAGTATGTCGTGCATAAGATCGTGACGCACAACGACCTCAAGGCTCTGAAGGGCTCGTTCCTGGGCATAAAGTTCGACCAACAACTGCCCCTCGGCGACCGCAAGATAGCCATCCCTATCGACGTCGTCCTTCAGGCCTACATCGACTTATCACAAATCACAGACAAGGACATCGAGCAGCAGGGCAACGCACTCCGCATCACCCTGCCCGACCCTAAGGTTGTCGTCGTCTCGTCGAAGGTCGATAACCGAGGGGTAAAGACGCACGTCAGTTGGCTGCGCAGCGACTTCAAGGACAGCGAACTCACCAACTTCACTCAGCAGGGAGTGGCCAGCGTGCTGCGTACTGTGCCGAAGATGGGCATCATAGAGTCTGCCCGACAAAATGCTGCTGCCCTGATTATTCCCCTACTCGCCGACATGGGTTACACGGAGGAGCGCATCGTCATCACCTTCCGCAAGGAGTTCGGCGAAAGCGACCTAAGAGACATTTTAAAGATTGAAAAACTGAAGAATTGAACCGATTATTCCTATTTATATATCGTCATTGGCGACTGTTGCTCGTCTGCACCACGCTGATTGTCGTGGCCCTGGCCGTCCGTACACTGACCAAAGCCATCAAAGATATGCCTGCCCCCGTGGAGCTGTCCATTGAGTCGTCGGACAAGATTGGCCTGACGCCAGCCCAAATCATCAGCATCCGCAAGATTGGCAAGTGGGAGTTCCTCAGCATACAGATGGAGGAAATCGTGGACACCATCCACAGCCGCCTGCTGCTGCCCGACGAGGAACTGGTGCGCATCTATCGGGGAACCATCCGTCTGGGCGTGGACATGAGCCAACTGTCCGCAGACTGGTTCCAGGCCCGGGGCGACACAGCCATCGTGCGCCTGCCAAAGATACAGCAGCTCAACAAACGCTTTATTGACGAAGCGCGTACGCAGACGTTCTACGAAACCGGTTCGTGGGACAGCAAGACACGCGAACACCTCTACCGCCGAGCCGAGCGACGCATGAAGAAACGTCTGTCCGCAAGCAACGCTTACAAACAGGCGGAACTAAACGGACGCCAACAAGTCACCGCCCTCATGCACTCCTTCGGCTTCCAGACGGTGACAGTCAGTTTCTCTAAGCATTAGGGAGATGAGTCTGGCGATGCCTCTGAATCGGATGCGGAATCAGACTCGTGCCATTTTTCTGCCCAATAACAAAAGTTTAACACTCAAAATCGACATAT
>CACZRZ010000082.1 GCA_902783655.1 uncultured Bacteroidales bacterium | reverse complement strand
GGGGGTTTTTGTTCCTCGATTTTTAATTGGAACAACTGGAACTGGAACGCGAGCTGCTCTTAGTTCACTCTTTCTCTACAAGGCCCTTGAGAGCTTTGCGAGGTTCGTCACACACCGCGACAGCCTGGCCGACGAATTTGCAGCCACAGACAGCGGCGCACTCGACACCTTCGCCTCACGAGCCATCACCATCGCCTACTACAAGGCCCCTAACGGGGGGACAGGGGGGACAAGGGAACAACCTTTTCCTCCCTGCTTCTTTTCTCTCCGCACGATTTCCGCCCTCATTCCCTTTGATATCTCAGAAATATTTCCTACTTTTGCAACACTTTCCTAAAGATAACAAACACAAGCCGACGGGCAACGGCATATCACGGCCCCAGATAACTATGAAGAAACACCTGTTATTACTCTTCCTGGCCCTGCTCATTAGCGTGGCAACAAGTGCAGACCTTGTAGAAATTGTATTGATAAATAGGATTTATTATGGATTGAATTCCCAGACCATGGAAGCCGAGGTCTCAGAAATTCATTCCATTAATGGTAAACACTCCGTGAGCATTCCCAGCGAGGTCACATACAATGGTAAGACCTACAGCGTGACGAGCATCGGCTATCGGGCGTTCTATGATTGCTCCGGCCTCACCTCCATCACCATCCCCAACAGCGTGACGAGTATCGGCAGCAGTGCGTTCTATAAATGCACCGGCCTCACCTCTATCACCATCCCCGAGAGTGTGACGAGCATCGGCAGTTATGCGTTCGCTGGTTGCCCTGGCCTCACCTCCATCACCATCCCCAACAGCGTCACGAGTATCGGCAGCCGTGCGTTCGATGATACAGCATGGTTTAACAACCAGCCCGATGGGTTAGTGTATGCAGGTAAGGTGGCCTATAAATATAAAGGCACAATGCCCGAAAATACGCAAATCGAGATATTGGAAGGTACCTTAGGAATTGCTGGCAGTGCGTTTGAATACTGCTCCGGCCTCACCTCCATCACCATCCCCAACAGCGTGACGAGCATCGTCTACTCTGCGTTCGAAAATTGCACCGGTCTCACCTCCGTCACCCTTGGCAACAGCGTGACGAGCATCGGCGACAATGCTTTCGATGGCTGCTCCGCCCTCACCTCCGCTACCATCCCCAACAGCGTGACGAGCATCGGCAACTATGCGTTCAATGGCTGCTCCGGCCTCACCTCCGTCACCATCCCCAACAGCGTGGCGAGCATCGGCAGTAGTGCGTTCTCTGGCTGCTCCAGTCTCACCTCCATTAGCGTGGAAACAGGAAATGCGAATTACGATTCGCGGGATAATTGCAATGCCATCATCGAGACTGCAACTAATAATTTGATTGTAGGATGCATGAATACCGTTATCCCCAACAGCGTGACGAGCATCGGCAACTATGCGTTTTATGCCTGCAAGGATCTCACCTCCATCACCATCCCCAACAGCGTGACGACCATTGGCGACTATGCGTTCTATGGCTGCACTGGCCTGACATCCGTCTCCATTGGCAGCAGCGTGACAAAGGTTGGCGGTGGGGCGTTCTTTGACTGCTCAAAAATTATAGATGTCTGTTGTTATGCAGAGGAAGTTCCAACGACAAGTAGCAATGCTTTTAAGGATTCCAACATTTCATCTGCCACGCTTCACGTCCCGGCATCGGCCATAGAACTATATAAAAGTGAATACTCTTGGAGCCGATTTATGGATATTGTTGCCATAGAGTCCTCACGTCAGTGCGCCAAACCCACCATCGCCTACAAGAATGGTAAACTGCAGTGTTCTTGTGAGACGGAGGATGTGGAGTACGTTTATAGCATTGCCACGACAAACGCAGAAGGCAAATGTACCGATGACGTCATCAACTTGGGCACCACCTTCACCGTCAGCGTTTATGCCACACGTCAGGGCTATTACAATTCTGAAACGGCAACTTTCACTATTGGTATGCCACAAGTTGGCGACGCCAATGGCGACGGTTTCATCTCCGTTGCTGATGTGACGAGCCTCGTGAACCTCATTCTTGGGAAAAACTGATTAGTATCGTCATTCATGCCAACAATACTTCTCAGTTTTGCTTTTCGAAATTTATGTTTACTTTTGTAACACATTTCACAGTTTGACAATAAGAAACAGACAGAGCCGACGGGCAACGGCATACAAATGCCCACAGATAACTATGAAGAAATATATTTTGTTTTTCCTCCTGGCCTTGTTGCCATTAGTAGCAAGTGCCTACGATGCCGAGATCGGCGGGATATATTACAACTTCTATGGTGATGAGGCAAGTGTGACCTATCGTGATGATAATTACAATTCTTACTCTGGCAATGTGATAATACCAAACACAGTCACATACAATAGTAAGGCCTATAGCGTGGCCGACATCGGCGAGTACGCGTTCTATGGCTGCTCTGGCCTCACCTCCATCACAATCCCCAACAGCGTGTACTGCATCAGCTTCAATGCGTTCAGAGGCTGCTCTGGCCTCACCTCCATCACCATCCCAAACAGTGTCATGAGTATCGACAGTTATGCATTCTGTGACTGCTCCGGCCTTACCTTCATTACCCTCCCCAACAGCGCGCTCATTGGCGACTATGCGTTCCGTGGCTGCTCAAAAATTACAGATGTCTGTTGTTATGCAGAGGAAGTTCCATGGACAGATTTCGATGTCTTTCAAGAATGCCCTATTGGTTCCGCAACACTTCATGTACCGGCAAAAGCAATAGAACAATATAGGAATGTTGAGCCATGGAACCAATTCAAGGAAATTATTGCCATCTATCAGTGTGCCAAGCCCACCTTCACCTACAAGAATGGCAAACTGTACATTACCTGTGAGACGGATGATGTGGAGTACGTTTATACTATTGCCACGACTAACGCAGCGGGCAAATGCACCGATGGTGTCATCAACTTGGGCACCACCTTCACCGTTAGTATGTACGCCACACGTTTTGGCTACTACAATTCGGAGACGGAAACCTTGACCATAGATGTGGCTAATGTAGTCGACGTGAACGGCGACGGCCTCATCTCCATTGCCGATGTCACAGCCCTCGTCAACCTCATCCTGGGCAGGAACTGACGACGTCGCTCCCTCCCCGACACAATAATCCCCGCTTCCTCGATGTGAAGAAGCGGGGGTTTTTATAGATAAGACTTGCAGCCTACAGCATACAGGCCCAGCCGAACTTGCGGGCGACCTCGCGGAAGAGATTGCGGTCGCGGACGGGAATGGTGACGGTGATGGTCTCGCGCTGGTTGTCACGCTCTGCGATTTGGGCCGAGTCGAGGTCATACTGTGTCTGCATGTTCATCCACATGTCGGCAGGTATGCCCAGGGCACGTTCCAGGGCTACGGCTACGTTGAGCGAAATGCCGCGCTTGCCGTTGATGGTCTCGCTCAGCACAGAGGGATTGATACCCGTTTCGGCGGCGAGCTGCTTCTGCGTCATCTTGTGCTCCTTCAGTTCGTCCTTTATCATTTCGCCTGGATGTGTGGCGATGAATGGTGTCAATACTTTCTTATTCATAATGCTTGGAAATTTCAAATAACAATGCGTTTACTATGATGCCAGTATTGTCTGGAGAACTATGGAAGGTTACTGGCCCAGCCACTACGATGGAGATGGCGTGAGCCCCATGTCCTTAGCCACCTGGAGCATGTATTCGCGAGCAGCCTCGTGGGTATTGGGGATGCGGCTCTCCCAGATGGCATCCTTCACGGCCTGCTTCAGGTCGCCGATGACACGACTGGGACCGATGCCGAAGGTCTGCATGATTTCCTCGCCTGTGATGGGATTCGTCCAAGTGCGATAGTTGTCACGGGCCTGCAGGTCGGCAAGTTTCTCACGGACAAGCTGGAAATTGTGGATGAACTGGCGCTTGCGTTCGGCATTCTTGCTGGTGATGTCGGCCTCGCACAGGGTCATCAGGTCGTCGATGTCCTCCCCAGCCTCGAAGAGCAGACGGCGGACAGCGGAATCGGTGACCACGTCGTCGGCAATGGCTATGGGGCGCATGTGCAGACCCACCAGTTTCTCCACATAGTGCATACGTTCGTCCATCGGCAACTTCATACGACGGAAAATGGGGGCTACCATCTTCTGACCGATGTAGTTGTGATTCTTGAATGTCCAACCTGCCACAGGGTCCCAGCGCTTCGACTTGGGCTTGCCGATGTCGTGCAAGAGGGCTGCCCAGCGGAGCCAGAGCCCATCTCCCCGCTCTTCCCCAAGGGAAGAGGGCTTGCCCTCCGGCTCACGACTTTTATCGGGTTGGGGAGAGAGGCTTATATTATCCAGCACCTCGAGGGTATGAAAGAAATTGTCCTTATGGGCACGTCCGTTGCGAACCTCCACCCCTTCGAGGGCTGCCAGTTCCGGGAAGATGATAGGCAAAAGACCAGCTCGCGAGAGTTCGACGAAACCTATGCTGGGCTGGGGCGAAAGCATGATTTTATTCAGTTCGTCGATGATGCGCTCCTGCGAGATTATCTTTATGCGTTCGGCATTGCGCACGAGGGCCTCCTGCGTCTCGTCCTCAATCTGGAAATGGAGCTGGGTGGCAAAGCGCACACAGCGCATCATGCGCAGGGGGTCGTCGGAGAAGGTGATGTCTGGGTCGAGAGGTGTGGCTATGAGACGTTCCTCCATATCCAGGAGTCCGTCGAACCGGTCGATGAGCTCACCGAAATGTGCCTCGTTGAGACATACGGCAAGCGCATTGATGGTGAAATCGCGACGGTCAAGGTCGTCCTCCAGGGTTCCGTCCTCCACGATGGGCTTGCGGCTGTCGTGGGAATAGCTTTCGCGACGGGCACCGACAAACTCTATTTCCAACCTCCCCCTACCCCCTCCCAAGGAGGAGGCATGAGCCACACAAGTTTCTTCCGAAGAAATCCCAAAGGTGGATGATGCCACACCGTCCCTTTCTTTCTCAATGGGATATGCCCCTTCCTTGGGAGGGGGAAGGGGGAGGTTTAATTGCGCCGTCCCGAAGTTCTTGAACACAGAGAGGTGTGCCTGGCGCCCCAGTTTCTTCTTCAGCGCCTGCGCAAGGGCAATGCCTGGGCCCTCCCCTCTCCCTTCAAGGGAGGAACGGGACGGGTCAACCACCACACAATCGATGTCCTTCGAGGGACGCTCGAGGAATAGATCGCGGACATAACCGCCTACGAGATAACACTCTACGCCCATCTCATCTGCCGTCTGCCCTATCTGATGAAAGATGGGAGCAGAAAGCAACTGCTGCATTTCCTCTCGACTGATGTGCCTCACTTAGATTCTTACTTATTTGTTCTTGATACTTTGCTCCTTCTGGTCGTACTCCAACTTCCGAAGGAAGAACTCCGTCTTCAGGGAATCCTGCTGCTGTCGGGCTTCCTTCAGTTCCACGCTGTCGAGCAGGAGTATGGCCTGACGACGGGCGTCAAGTGCCCTGGGATAGTGCTCGCGCAAACTCATGATGGTGTCGCGAGCCGCAGCATAATTGCCCTGGGCGTATGCAGCACGAGCCTCGTTAAGCATACGCTGGCCCTGTTCGTCGTCGTTGGGAGACTTGACGCAGGACGACAAAAGCAGGGCAATGGCCACGATAATGTATGTTCGTCTCATCTTTCTCTCGTTTTCTCCTTCATCAAAGGAAGCTAAAAGGTGACTTATAATATGAATCTGCGAATGTCGTTGCCAAAGGCCAGAAGCATCAGGGCGATGATGATGGCCATGCCAATGTATTCGAACCAGAGCATCACCTTCTCGCTGGGCTGACGGCCCGTAATGGCTTCGTAGAAAAGGATTACGATGTGACCGCCATCAAGCCCGGGAATGGGAAGTATGTTCATGACAGCCAGGGCAATGCTGATGAAGGCTGTGAGCATCCAGAAGCGAAGCCAATCCCAGGAATCGGGGAACAGGTTGCCGATGGCGATGAACGAACCCACCTCCTTGGCTCCCTGCGGCGTTGCTATGTAGCGGAAGCTGTCGATGTAGTTGGCCAACGTTTCCCAGCCATACTTCAGTCCGGCAGGCACACAGGTGAGGAGGTTGTAGTCGATGTGTTGCACTTCATAGTCCCAGTGGAACTGAACGCCCAGCATGCAGTTTTCGTCGAGGAGCACCGATACGGTGTCGGGCTCAGCCTCTTCGCTCCGCTGTATCACAAAGCTCAGGGTGCGCTGCTTGATGCTGTCGGCATGGGTGCAGTCCTTCATGGCCAGGACATCCTGACGGCGCAACATCAGCGAATCGTAGTCGTTGCGGTATTGGATGGGTGTGCCCTCGACAGCCAGCACCTTTGTGCCAGGCGTGAACCCGGCTTTGGCTGCAGCACTGCCCTCGAATACGCTGTCAACAACCGTCGACATGATGGGGGCAATGAATGGGGGCTGCATATAGAGGACATCGAGCAGGTTCAGTCCGTCCTCAGGCATGGGAATAGTGACTTCACGACCCTGACGCAACACAGTGACGGTATGTGCCTTACACAAATCCTGGCGCAAGGCAGGCGTCCATCCCTCGATGACGTCGTTATCGAAGCGGATAGGAATGTCTCCGTCGTGGAAACCCAGTGCTTCGGCCTCCTGA
Organism: uncultured Bacteroidales bacterium; assembly: GCA_902783655.1. Classification (GTDB taxonomy): domain Bacteria; phylum Bacteroidota; class Bacteroidia; order Bacteroidales; family Bacteroidaceae; genus Physcousia. The sequence goes on along the minus strand of CACZRZ010000082.1, from coordinate 15,354 downwards.
TTGAAGGCAAAACCTTGTTTGATTTCGCGCATGGGCAGTCGGTCTTCGCCTTCGAAGTACATGATGCCGCAATAGATGACAAAGGCCGTCAGCAGGTTCATGAGCACACCACCCGCCATGATGAGGAAACGCTTCCACACCTTCTGGCTGCGGAACTCATCGGGCTGTGCCGGCTGTTTCATTTGTTCGGTATCCAGACTCTCGTCTATCATGCCTGCAATCTTGACGTATCCGCCCAGAGGAATCCAACCGATGCCGTACTCCGTCTCGTTCTTCTTGAAACGGGGGAACAGACGTGTGAACCAATTGTCGCGGGTGCTGAACAAATGGAACTTATAGTCGAAGAACATGAAGAATTTCTCGACACGGACTTTGAAGAGTTTGGCAAAGCCGAAATGCCCGCCCTCGTGCAGGATGATGAGCAACGAAAGGCAGAGCAGAAGCTGAAGTGTTTTGATTAAGACTATATTCATATAGATAATTTACGATTTGGCAATTAACGATTTATCATTCATTTACAACTGTTCACTGGCTATGCGGCGTGCCTCGGCATCAATCTGGAAATAGTCGTCAAGCGTGGGTTGCTGGACAAAGGTTGTCCGCCGCATGGTTTCCTCAATGATGTCGGGCATCTCGAGAAAGAGACACCTTCCCTGACGGAAGGCAAGGTTGACTATCTCGTTAGCAGCATTCACGACGCAGGGCATCGTGCCACCACGCTCCAGAGCCTCGAAGGCGAGGGCCAGGCAGCGGAAACGGTCGAGGTCGGGCTGCTCGAAGGTGAGGGGCTGCATGTTGTACCAATCGAGACGGTCGAACTGGCTGGCCAAGCGGGTCGGATAGCTGAAAGCCAACTGGATGGGAACACGCATATCGGGCACACCCAACTGAGCCTTGACGGCACCGTCGCGAAACTGCACAGCACTGTGGATGATGCTCTGCGGATGCACCACCACCTGAATGTCCTTGGCCTCGACACCAAAGAGCCACTTGGCTTCTATGACCTCGAAACCCTTGTTCATCATCGAAGCCGAGTCGATGGTGATTTTGGCTCCCATGTCCCAATTGGGATGCTTCAGCGCCTGGGCTGGGGTGACGGAACGCAACTCGTCATACGACAGAGAGCGGAAAGGTCCGCCCGAAGCCGTGAGGATAATCTTCTCTATTTCCGAATCCTCCCCCATCAACGACTGGAAGATGGCAGAGTGTTCGCTGTCGACAGGCAGTATGGGGCAATGGTTGTCTATCGCCAGTTGTGTCACCAGTTCGCCAGCCACCACCAACGTTTCCTTATTGGCCAAAGCTATTGCCTTGTGACTGCGGATGGCAGCCACCGTTGGACGCAGGCCGGCAAAGCCCACAAGGGCTGTCAGCACCATGTCCACTTCGTCGTTCTGCACCACTTGCTCCAAAGCCTCCGCTCCGGCATAGACCTGAATGGGCAGGTCAGCCAGCGCGTCACGGACCTGTGCATACCGGCTTTCGTCGGCAATCACCACCTGGGCAGGTTGGAAACGCCGAGCCTGCTCAATCAAGAGGTCGGCCTGACGGTTGGCTGTCAGCACGTATGCTTCGTACAAGTCGGCATGTTCCTCAATGACTTGCAGGGCCTGGGTACCAATACTACCCGTCGAACCTAATATCGCTATTTTCTTTCTCATTCTCTCAAAATTCAATTCTCAATCCTCAATCTATTAAATCTCCAGCAGTCCTTCGGGCAAGTTCATGTGGATGGTGCGTCCGTCGTGGTCGATTTCCTTGATAAATGCCTCAACAGCAGGTATCAGCGTACCGTTTTCCAGTTCGAAGAGCACATTCTCCGTCGATTCGTCCACACGAACCACCGTTCCCAGATTGCCCTCCTGGGCATCCACCACACGGAAGCCCTCGAAATAGCCCCAGGTATAGTCGGATTCATCGTCTTCGGGCATGAGCGACAGAGAGAAATAGACCTCTGCCCCACTCAGTTCCTGAACATCCTCTATGCAATCTATGTCCACAAACTTCAGCAATGCCGAATGCTCCCCACGAAAACGATATTCCTCCAGGAAGAAAGGCACAAGAATGCCGTCAACCATCAGGAACAGATAATCGGCATCCACCCTGTCCCACACGTCGGTAGTGAAAGAGAAGGTTATCTCCCCCCTTACTCCATGTGGTTTTCCAAGCTGACCGATCTTCTGAACCTCGTCTTCCCGTATCATTTCACTCTCGTAATATGTGCTCCCAAGGCATTCAGTCGTCCCTCAATGTTTTGGTAGCCTCGGTCTATCTGGCCGATGTTGTCTATCTGGCTCACCCCGTTGGCACTCATGGCTGCAATCAGCAGGGCAATACCTGCACGAATGTCAGGGCTCGTCATCCGCCCAGCATGCAAGGACATACGTTTGTCGTGCCCGACCACTACGGCCCTATGGGGGTCACAAAGGATAATCTGTGCACCCATGTCGATGAGTTTATCCACAAAGAACAGACGACTCTCGAACATCTTCTGGTGAATTAGCACAGAGCCTTTGGCCTGCGTGGCCACAACCAGCAGCACACTCAGCAAATCTGGCGTAAGTCCAGGCCAGGGGGCATCGGCAAGGGTCATGAACGAACCGTCGATGAAACTGTCTATCTCGTAGTGCTCCTGCTCAGGAATAAAGATGTCGTCGCCCTCGTGCCGGACCTCAATGCCCAGTCGACGGAACGTGTAGGGAATGATGCCCAACTGGTCGTAACCCGTATTCTTGATACGGACACCACTGCCACACATCGCAGCCATTCCGATGAACGAACCCACTTCAATCATATCGGGCAGTATGGTGTGCTCTGCTCCGTGCAGGCTGGTCACGCCCTCTATGGTCAACCGATTGCTGGCAATACCCGAGATGCGGGCTCCCATGCGGTTGAGCAACTGGCAGAGCTGCTGGATGTAGGGCTCGCAAGCGGCATTGTAGATGGTGGTAATGCCCTGGGCGAAGACAGCTGCCATGATGATGTTGGCCGTACCTGTCACCGATGCCTCGTCGAGCAACATGTAGGCGCCACGCAACTGGTCGGCACGTATGTCGAAGACTCCGCGTTGCTTGTCGTATTCGAATGTTGCACCCAGTTTCTTGAAGCCCAGGAAGTGGGTGTCGAGCCTGCGGCGTCCTATCTGGTCGCCACCAGGTCGGGAAACACTGGCCGAACCATAACGGGCCAACAGCGGACCGAGGAACATGATGCTGCCACGCAGATGCGAACAGCGCGTAAGGAATTCGTCGCTGCGCAGATAGTCGAGGTTCACACCATCGGCCTGGAACGTATAGTCGCCCGAAGCATTCTGCGTCGTCTTCACCCCGATTTCCGACAGCAACTTTATTTGGTTGTTGACATCAGCAATGTTCGGAATGTTCTTGATGCGCACAGGCTCGTCGGTGAGCAGCGTTGCACAAAGCACCTGCAGGGCTTCGTTTTTCGCACCCTGGGGTACAATTTCTCCTTTCAGGGAATGACCGCCTTCGATGATAAAGCTACTCATACGCCTTATTTCTTTCTCTTCTTCTTACCTGTCGATGAATCCTGACGCGGCAGTGTCTGGACAGGAGCAAAGTGGAAAGTGGAAAGGTCGAGCGAAACACGGCCCTTCGTATATCGGCTGATGTCGACTGCCACTTTCATGTCGTCCATTGCATCGCGGTTCCAAATAAACAGGCTTTGCTTCATCTGGTTGGCAGTCAAGGCCAGCAATTCGTCGCGCTCCTCACCCTCGGGCATTTCGCCTAACAGGCGCAGCGATTCCTCTATGAGGTAGCCATACTGGCGCTGACGTATATTCTTCATCGGATACTTCAGTGGCTCAGGCTTCTGGGCTTCATCGCCAAGGTGGTTGATCTCGAACGGATAGTCGATGTCGAGCTGATAGCCAGAGATGTATGCGATATGGTCCCAGATGCGGTGCTTGTAGTCGGGCAGTTCGCGCAACTGCGGCTGCATGCAGGCCATGATGCGGAATATGGTTTCGGCACAGTGCTGGCGCTCTGCCTTGTCGGGCAGCGACGTAGCATACATGATCATGTCCTGCACCCCCCGTCCGTATTCGGGCATCTGTAGTTTGTCTCTTTGTGTGTTATACTTCACTTTATAAACTAAGTATTAAAAGTTAAGAATTAAGAATAGTTATTTCTCATTTATCAGTTGGTGCAACAAGTCTCTCGAAGGCTTTGCCTCGAACTCCTTCAGGTAGAAAGGTTCGCTGTAGGCCACATCGGCAAACTCCTCACGCATGAACTTGCGCTCTGCCAAAGGAAACATGTACTTGCCCAATGGGTTGATGCCATCGATGTAGTGTGCATTAGGATGCTGAATGACAGCCTTCGTCTTCTCGGCTCCGTCACCAAAGAAATAGACAGGCCCACGGTCGAGGTATTCCCGATAGGTGTCGGCATCAACAATGTCTGCCTGAATGGGGCGAACCACCTTCAGGGCACGATTGTAAACGGCAGCATAGACCTCCATCCGACGGGCGTCGATCATGGGCACGAGCAATGCGTCGTCCTCCACTTCTTCGTGATAGAGCAGCACAGGCACACACAATACCTCCAAGGTGGGCAACGATATCAGGGGCACATTGCGACCATAGCACACACCCTTGGCCATCGAATAGCCGATGCGCAGGCCTGTGTAGCTGCCTGGTCCCTCACTGACGGCTACTGCGTCCAAAGGTATGGCGTGGCTTTCGGCAAACGACAGTGCCTCATCAACGAATACCCCACACTTCGTAGCATGGTTGGGCCCCTCAAGGTCAGCCTCATCGTAGATGCATGCTCCATCTTGACTCACAGCCACACTGCACACCCTTGTGCTCGTCTCTATATGTAATATACAAGCCAATTTTATTTACGATTTGACGATTTACTATTACCGATTTCTCGATTTGGAATTAATTCGTTTGCAAAGATACAAATAAATTTGTACTTTTGCACTATATTTATCGTAAATCATTAATCGTAACTCGTAATTCGTAACTCGTAATTAACCATGATACTATCAATGACGGGATACGGCAAGGCCGTTGTCGTATTCGAAGGAAAGAAGATTACGGCAGAGATTAAGTCGCTGAACAGCAAGGCTATGGACCTCACCACACGCATCGCTCCAGCCTATCGCGAGAAGGAAATGGAAATGCGGAGCATGATAACGAAAACGCTGGAACGTGGCAAGGTGGACTTCGCCCTGTGGGTGGAAAAAGGCGACGATGCCATATCTGCTCCCATAAACGGAGCACTGGCAGAGAGTTACCGTCGGCAGATTCGGCACATCAGCGGACAATATGGCATACCTGAGCCTCAGGACTGGTGGTCGATTTTGCTGCGCCTGCCCGATGTGGCAAGCCGGGACGAAATGGTCACCGAACTCTCGGAGGAGGAATGGGCCGTTGTGCGCAAAGCCGTTGAGGACTGCATCCGACAGCTCATGGACTTCCGCCGTCAGGAGGGTGAGGCCCTGCAACGGATGTTTGAGAAGAAACTGGACAACATCGCCCAGTTGCTCAAGAGCATAGAACCTTACGAACAAAGCCGCGTGGAGAAAATCCGCCAGCGCATCACAGACAATCTGGAGGCTTTCGACAGCGTCAACTACGACAAGAACCGTCTGGAACAGGAGATGATATACTACATCGAAAAACTGGACATCAACGAGGAGAAACAACGACTGACCAACCATCTGGCATACTTCCGCGAAACCATGGAGAACGGCCACGGGCAGGGCAAGAAACTGGGATTCATTGCCCAGGAAATGGGACGCGAAATCAACACTACCGGGTCGAAGTCGAACGAGGCAGAGATGCAGAACATCGTTGTACGCATGAAGGACGAACTGGAACAAATCAAGGAACAAGTATTAAATGTAATGTAATGGAAAGGGGAAGGTTAATTATCGTCAGCGCCCCATCGGGCAGTGGAAAGAGCACGATTGTGCAGTATCTGATGCAGGAACATCCCGAGTTCCGGCTGGCCTTCAGCATCTCCGCCACCAGCCGCCCACCCAGAGGCACCGAGCAGGATGGCGTGGAATACTTCTTTCTCTCGCCCGACGAGTTTCGCCAGAAAATTGTGAACAACGAATTCCTCGAGTACGAAGAGGTATATCCAGGTCGGTTCTACGGTACGTTGAAGAGTCAGGTGGAGCGACAGGTAGAAGAGGGGCAGAACGTTGTTTTCGACGTGGATGTCAAGGGGGGCTGCAACATCAAGCAGTTCTATGGCGATCGTGCCCTGAGCATCTTCATACAGCCACCATCGGTAGATGAACTGCGCCGCCGACTGGTGGGTCGTGCTACCGACGATGCCGAACAGATAGAGCGCCGACTGGCCAAAGCCGAAGAAGAAATGTCCTACGCCCCACGCTTCGACACCATTCTTGTCAACGACGACCTGGAACAAGCCAAAGCCGAAGCCGTCGCCATCCTCACCGACTTTTTAACCCTTTAACCCTTAAACCTTTTAACCCTTTAACCTTTTAACATTTTAACCCTTTAACCCTTTAACCCTTTAACCTTAATGTCCAACCTCCGACTAACTGGCTTTCTCATCTTCGGCCTCGCCCTTTCGATGGGCATCATCCTATGGTTCATGCACGAACATCAGTGGGCCTACATCCTCTTTGTGCTGGCAGCCCTGCAAGCCATCATCATCGCGCTCAACTGGAATAAGGAACGTAAGCGCAAAAGGCACTTTGGCCACACTTACAAAGAAACTGTCTGACCCAATCACAAGATGCCACATCAAGAGCACCAACAAGATTTCAAGGTGGTTCATGCCCCCTCCTTGGGAGGGGGAAGGGGGAGGTCCATCGGCATCTTCGGCGGTTCGTTCAACCCCATACATCTGGGCCATTTACACCTCGGTCAATGGCTTAGCCAGAAAGCCCTGGTCGATGAATTGTGGTTTCTCGTCTCGCCTCTCAATCCTTTCAAGCAGGATTCCACGGACCTACTCGACGACGCGACTCGTCTTCGTTTGGCACACCTGGCAGTCGCAGGGAAACCTCACCTGCATGTCTCCGATTTCGAGATGCACATGCCCCGTCCTTCCTACATGGTGCATACGCTGGAACAACTCCGTGCCACCTACCCCCAACATCAGTTCCAACTCGTTATCGGGGCCGACAACTGGCTCCGCTTCCCACAATGGAAGGATAGCGACGAAATCATGCGCCACCATCCTATCCTCATCTATCCCCGTCCTGGCTACGAATTGGATGCCTCCACCCTACCACCCGGTATTCGCCTCGTCAACACTCCCCTGCTCGACATCAGTTCTACACAGATACGCGAAGCCATTGCCCGTGGCAACTATCACGGCAAAGGCCTGCCCCGTGCAGTGTGGCAGGAAATCAGGAAGAAGGGATATTACCGTCAAACTGATTAACACTCGGATACGAATAAAGTCGCTGTTATAATGTCACGCTTGCATTTCAGAAAAGACGTGACAGATGTTTTCAATCTTTCTCGATAAGGGCCACGGCATAGGCACTGATGCCCTCTTCACGACCCGTGAAGCCGAGCATCTCGGTGGTGGTGGCCTTGATGGAGACAGAGTCGATGTCGATGCCCATCACCTGGGCCAGACATTGCTGCATGGCAGGAATGTGAGGATTGATTTTGGGACGCTCGGCACAGATGGTGGCATCGATGTTGCCCACACGATAGCCTTTCGTGGCTATCAGTTCCACGACACGATGGAGCAAGACCTTACTGTCTGCCCCCTTGAACTCGGCACTGGTGTCGGGGAAATGGTAGCCGATGTCGCGCATGTTGGCGGCACCCAGGATGGCATCGCAGATGGCATGGATGAGCACATCGGCATCCGAATGGCCCAGCAAGCCAAACGTGTGCGGAACCTTAATTCCGCCCAACCACAAGTCGCGGTTCGACACCAACTGGTGGACATCGTAGCCCATGCCTACACGTATCCTGCTCATCTGCGTTTGCGTTTTCCGAACAAGTCCTTCATGCCGTCGAGGTCGAACGAAAGGGAGAAGCGCATCGTCTGGTCGAGAGGATTCGACTGGGATGTGGAGAAGACGTAGGCGGCATCGATGGCGAAAACGCTCATCTTGAAGCCGGCGCCCGCAGTCACATACTTACGGTTACCCTTGTTCTCATGCTCGTGGTGATATCCGGCACGAATCATGAATCGGTCGTTGTAGTTGTATTCCAAACCCACGCTCCACTGTATCTCCTGCATCTCTTCCTTGAAGCCGTTGGGAGCATCGTGGAACGACTTGAAGATACCGGAGATGGGCGACAGGTCGTAGTATTCGCGTTGCACACGGTCGGTGTATTCCTCGTCGGCCTCACCATCCTTCTGTTTCGGATAGGTAGGTACCAAGAGTTTGTTGGCATCGGCAGCGAGGCTCAGTTTGTTGTACTGGTTGAAGGGTATCGTGAAGTTGGCACCCAGTCGCAGGTTGGTGGGAATGAACTCGGAGTTGTCGTCGCCACCATAGGAAATCTTGGAACCGATGTTGTTGATGTTCAGACCCCAAGCGAAGGAACACTCGCGATTGCCCATCATGAAGTAGCCGTTGCGATACATCGCGATGTCGGCGGCAAAAGCCTTGCCTGCCTTGCTTTCGGCGGTGTAGTCGTAGGTGATGTCGGAGTAGATGAATCGCATAGCCACACCCATCGAGAAGCACTCGCTCAGCATACGGCTGTAGGCCAGGTCAACGGCCAGTTCGTAGGGTTTGATGGTCATGGCATCGTCGCTCTCGTCGAGGTACACCTCACCCAGCGAGAAGAATCGCAGCGAGGCGCTCAGGGCATTGTAGTCGCCGATGCGGTAGAAACCGGAGACGTTGGCCAGGTTGATGTCGTTGACCAACTTGCGCAACCAGGGGGTGTACGAGGCACTGATGCCGGCGCGGGCAATGTTGAAGGGGTACTTGGCCGGGTTCCAGTATTGCGAGTTGGCATCGGCTTCGGTGGCCACACCCAAGTCGCCCATAGCGCCGGCACGGGCATCGGGAGCGATGGCCAGCGAGGTGACGCTGTAGTTCACTGGGTTGAACATGTTCATCTTATCCTGAGCATGGGCTTCGCCAATTGAAAATTGGAAGTTGAAAATTGAAAGTTGGGCTACGCCTATGAGCAGGACAAAGGTGAGTATGATGCGTTTCAGATTCATGAATTGTGCGATCGTTAATTGTTAATTGTGAATTATTAATTATTAATTGTCAATTGAACAGTGTGAATAGTCAATTAAATAAACGAAGGACACCTGTCATTTATTGCCATGAACGATGATTTTTTGTGTCTTGCTCACCTTCTTGCTGTTGCCCTGCCGCATTGTGGCGCGATAGAGATAGATGCCAGCGCCCAGCCGTCCGCCACCCGACATCGTCAGGTTCCAGGGTACACTGTAGAGGCCCGTACCGCTGTTGGCCACGAGCGAATGGCTCCACATCCGCCGTCCGGCAAAGTCGAAGACCTCGATGAGCAGGTCGCAGTCGGTGCCAGGCATGTTATAGGAAATGAGGAAGTTGGTGCTCACGAGGGCAGGGTTCTGACTGGCAGTGAGGTTGAGCATGACGGGCTTCAGCGTATTATCGACCACGAAGTCGAGGTTCGTGCTGTTGGTATTGTTCAGCACATCCCATGCACGGAAGGAGAGCGAATGCTGTCCGTCCTCCAGGGCAGGAATACTGAAGGCTACCGTGCCACGTGTGAAATCGCCAAAGTCGCTCACGTAGTAATCGTTCAGGACGTATGTCTTCGAAGCATCTCCGTCGACGGTCAGCAGCAGGTCGTGCCCCAGTCCTCCGCCGCTGTAGTTGATGCCGTTGTCGTCCTGCAGACGGGCCACGAAGTAGGGAGTGCTGTTCACCCGGCCGCCGTTCTCGAAGTTCTCATCGTTCAGGTAGGCAAATATCTGGGGGCCTTCCGTGTCGTCGCCAATTGTCTCGCTGATGCCGCCTACGGTGAAGTCCTCGTTGTATCCGTTGGCCTCCACTTTGTTGTCATCGCTGATGGCATAGAACACCACGCGGCCATTCTCGTCGCTGAAGTTGATGTCCACGGGCATCACATAACTAATAGTGAACCTGCCGGCGCGCACGCTATCCTGTCCGGTGAAGAGCATCTTCTCGCGACTCGTAAACTCGTAAGGTCCTTGCTTGGCTCCGGCATTGTTCTTGCAGACGATGGTCTCCAGGTTATCATAGACACGTGCCGACAGCATACCGTTGAACATTGTCAGCGAGTCGCCCTCGCTGCTTGTCAGATGTCCGCTCATGCGCACCTGTTCGCCAGCCTTCAGTTGCATGGTCTCGGCATCGGCAAGGGCAATGCCATTGATGCTGTCCAGCACCACACGGTTCGCAGGAGCACCAAATGTGAGAGCAGGGTCGCCCAAAAGTGCATAGTGCAGCTTGTTCTCGCGGTTCGACACCTCCACTTGATTGGCAATCAGGTAACTTTTGGCCAGCCGTACGGCATCGCCAACGCGATATCGGCGCCCGCTGTCGTCGGTGCCCAGCAGGTAACGCATGAACCAACGATTCATCTGCAGGTTGTTGGAGGCATACACGGTGCGTGCCGTTCCAAAGAAGGCAACAGCAGCACCATCGGCGTTCAGCACAGACGTTTCGCCGATGTTCTCCAGCAGGCCATCGAAGGGCATCACGTCGCAAGCCGCCGTCACCCACAGGGGCAGGTTCTCGCCACGGAAGGCAGAGAAGTCCTCCAGTTTCAACACAAACTCGTGCGAAAGGGCGTAAGTGTTAGCATGTCCCGTATAGTTCATCACCAGGGCACCATTGGCCATCTGGTCCTTGATGATTTTCTTCGCTTCGGGATAGGTGTTGCTCGTCAGTGTTGACACACGCGCATAGGCATCCCACATCACCTTCTTCACCTCCATCTCTGGATTCAGCCGTATGGTTTGTTCGGCAATGGTGTCGGCCATCCACAGGTGCTCATTCTCGTCACCGTCATCGCCCATCACCATCACCACATTCTTCCATCCTCCGGCGTTGGCATTGGTCAGGTGCCGTATGCTCTTGTCCACCATCACCTTGGCCTCTGCGACACTCTTCACGGGGAAGCGGCCTATGCCCAGGTCCACCTTGTCGTCGGTCAGGCGCTGGCCCTCTCCGTCGTCGAGCAGGCCGAAATAGTCTTCCATTACATATCCCTTGGTGTCGCTGAAGCTATTCTCGCTCTCAAAGCTAAGCAGGAAGTCATCGACATTGTATTTGCGCCAACCCGAACTCAGCATACGGTTGTCCCAGGCACAGTCGCCGAAGAGCAACAGATAGCGTGGCATCTGGTCGTCGCTCTCGGCCCTGTCGTAGAGCATCTTCATCAGGCGTCGGTAGGCCGTCGCATCGGGCGTACCGCTGGAAAACTCGTTGTACACCTTGTCGGCACGCGTCACGGCCACACGCAGTCCGTCGGTTTCTCTATGGGCATCGGCCAGGCGGTTGGCCTGAGCCGTCAGTTTGTCGCTGGTGGGCACAATGATGACCATATCCAGGCTGTCCAACCCGTGGAGGTTCTGATTCTCGATGTTGCCCACCACCGTGGGTTGCGGAAAGTCGTATTGCGGTTCAAAGGCCACATAGCGTCGCAAACCGTCGTCCACTGCCACATTGTATGTGCCCTCCTGCGTACCCGTCACCAGCGCCGCAGGGGAACCAGCTTCGCCGATGCGCATCACCTGCAAGCCCGAGGCTGCGATGCGGAAGAGTGTGGGCACTGTATCGTTGCCCGTGAAGGCCACGAAGCCCTGATATGGGGCGAGCAGGCGGTTGTAGTGCAGGGCCAGATAGTCGAGACGGGCATCATGTCCCGGTGTGCTCACCAGCTTCACCGTCCAGTCATCCCCTACCCTGGCGGCACTCACATCTGTCGTGCGCGACGACGAGGTGGCCGACTGGTAGCTGCCCAAAGCCGCGAGGTTCATCACGGCCAATTGGTTTCCGTTCACCCAGGGTTGCACTTCGATGCTTTCGTCCGATGCTGCTGTGAACACCACCGTCAGCCGTTCGCCGCCCACGCTGTTGTGGGTGGTCAGCTTATATGTGTGCGAATTGCTGTTGGCATAATTGGTGCCGTCGTAGAGGTTGCGTCCGCCGTGGAACCAGGCATATTCGTCCTTCTCGTAAAGCACGTGGTCGAGGAAGGAGTCCAGTGTGTCCACGGTCTCCTCCGCAGCCTTCAGGGTCTCCATCTTGCCGGGGCTGTCGCCTTCGGTCAGGAAGTAGCAGGCTTGCGTGGCATAGGGATTAAAGACACGTGTGTTGCCCGCCCAATAAACCAAGCCGTTGCCCCAGAAGAGCCACGTGTCGTCGTTCGCCTTATAAAGGGGGACCTCTTGCAGGTCGTCGTATTCCGTCTCAGGGTCTGACACCTCGCTCAGCCGATGGCCTCCGTGGCCAAACAGCCGCACGTTGTCGGGATTCGAGAATCCCATCTTCTTCAGGGCCGAACGTGTCAGGCGATACATGCCGTCCTCCGTGATGGCAATCTTCACCCACTTGCCCTCGGCCAGCACACTCTGCCGCGTGTATCGTTCAGCGGTTTTCTCCGGTGCCCGCCGGACCGTCCGTGCCTTCGGATTGGGCACAATGGTGATGCTGGCGCTGAGCAGCTTCTGGTAGCGCCCATCCCTTCGCACGATGGGACAGAATGCGATGTCCAGCATGCCCTGTTTGCGGCAAACCGACACCGTGGCCGACACCTGCAGTTCCTCGCCCAGATTCACGCCCGTTTGCTCAACGCGGTGCACTTCTTCGGCTGTCAAGGGAGCCCATTCGGGATAGGCTATCTCCACCTTGTAGTCGTACATTCTGTAGTCTGTTTCCAGTGGCACGACTTCGGTATAATAAGGTAACAGGGAATCTATCCTGAGTTCGTCCCAGTCGAGTGTGGTGATCTGGGCACGTGCTGTGCCAATTGAAAATTGAAAATTGAAAATTGAAAGTTGGGCTACGCCAATGAGCGCAGTCAACAGCAAGATTATTTTCTTATAATTAAACATATTCAATCTTCAACGCACGTTGCAATCCAGAACTTTCTTTCCTTCTAGGAATCCCTCCAGGTGGTCACCTTCGTGCACAGGGCCAACACCGGCAGGGGTTCCCGTGTAGATGAGGTCGCCCATCTTCAGGGTGAAGAAGCGGCTGATGAAGCTGACGATTTCGTCCACCCGAAACAGCATGTCCGCCGTATGTCCCTGCTGCACCGTCTCGCCGTTCTTGTCCAGCCGGAAGTGCAGGTCTTGTATGTCGGGCAAGGTTGCCATAGGCTGCATCTCGCCAATCACTGCACTGCCGTCGAAGCCCTTGCTCAGTTCCCAGGGCAGTCCCTCGGCCCTCAGTTTTCGCTGCAGGTCACGCGCCGTGAAGTCTATGCCCACCGTCACCTGGTCGTAATATCGGTGTGCCCATCTTTGGGCTATGCTGCGTCCCAGCCTGCAAATCCTCACCACCAGCTCCGTCTCGTACTCGCACTGCTGCGTATAGTCAGGGACGAAGAATGGCCTCCCGTCCTTCACCAGCGCCGAGTCCGCCTTCGTGAATATCACGGGTTCCTTCTTATATATTAACGCGCCCTCGAGCTCTTTATTGTGCCCCGCATAATTAAAACCAACACCAAATATCTTCATAATGCTTGCAAAGAAACGAACAGTTAGGTCGTATTTTGGATTTCACTCGGCAAAGATACAACTTTAATTTGAGAAACGAATCATTTGGGAAGGGAAATCCTTTTTTACACCGAAATCCCCACTCCTTCACGTGGTGACGAGAGGGAGCGGGGATAAAATGTGTCGGGGGAAGTTTCGTTTTGTCAGTTCCTGCCCAGGATGAGGTTGACGAGGGCTGTGACATCAAGCAAGGGGATATTATCCCACCCTATTTCTTTTCTTCCTGAATGAGACGCTCTATAATAGGCCTCAGGTTGGGAATATCATCCACGATAGTCTGCCATAACTGACCGGGACGTATTTTGTAATAGCCGTGTACCAGAACATGACGCATGCGTTCTATATCCTCCCAGTTGACCTCGGTATGCCTTGCACGAAATTCAAGTGTCAACTTGTATACAGCCTCGCCTATAATTTCCACATGCTTCACCAGACCGAAATATACGACAGGGTCGGCCTGAGCCTCCTCCAATGTATGTCCCTTTGGTATTTGATCAGCACATCTATGGCTTCAGCCATGTGTTCCAGGCGTTCCAGGTTCCTAACTTCCTCTCTCATAAATCAGCTTTTTGTCGCGATTGGCAGATGCTACAGCAAAGGGTAACAGGCACCCCTCCTCAATGAGGTCGACACGCCTGCCCGTACTTTTCTCCAGTTCTCCCATCATATGCGAGATGGTCAGCAACGAAATCTTGGCCTCCTTGTCATACTCCACTAGGATGTCAACGTCGCTGTCCGGAGTCTCTTCACCACGCGCGAAGGAACCAAAGAGCCATGCCTTCACGACGGGCTGCGTCTTGAAGTATTCGGCTATCTTCCGTGTCATGGTCTGTGTGCTCATATCCTCAATTATCTGCTGCAAAGTTATGTGAAAAGTATCGAACTACCAAATATTCGCCCACGAATTTACCATTCAGCCTCCGAAAGAAGGCATATCCCCACTCCTTCACGTGGTGGCGAGAGGGAGCGGGGATGAAATGTGATGAAAATAGCTCGTTTAGTATGCCCACGAAGCCAGAGTATTTTTTATCTCCACGAGTCACCGTAGCCTCGTCGCCCGAGAAATTGTAATAGATCCCGTCAATCTCGAAAATGTTGCAAAGTTGCAAAGTTGCAATAAGAATTTTAGGCAATTCGGCTTCTTGAATGAATCAAGCGTCTCCTTACGTCGCCGAGCGTGTGAAACTCTTGCTCTGTCATTTGTCGTAATCTCTTTTATCTTTTATCTTTTCCCTTTTATCTAAAAAAAATCCCGCACCCCCAAACGGGAATGCGGGATAATGGTCAGTCATTATAATTCACAATTCATAATTCATCGCTCGAACCTGTTTGCTTGTGCAGCGAAAGAGGAGTAGGAATGTACATTATGCATTGTGAATTATGAATTATGAATTATACAAGTCGTCTTGCGCCCGGGCCGATGACAACGTCGATGACGATGCACTTCTTGCCGTACTTCTCGAAGAAGCGTTTCTGGACGACTTCCTTGAAGTGGTCGTACATCTCCTCGGCAACGAGGTTGATGGTGCAGCCGCCGAAGCCGCCGCCCATGATGCGCGAACCGGTGACGCCTTCTTCCTTGGCAACGTCGTTGAGGAAGTCGAGTTCCTCGCACGATACTTCGTACTCCTTGGAGAGGCCGTAGTGGGTCTCGTACATCTTCTGGCCTACG
>CACZRZ010000081.1 GCA_902783655.1 uncultured Bacteroidales bacterium | reverse complement strand
CGCGCCGATGGTACTGCGTAAGTGGGAGAGTAGGTAGCCGCCGTTTTTCATGGAGAAGCCCCTGTGAGCAAACGCTCGCAGGGGCTTTATTTTTTTTCTGTGTATCTCCTTTCTTTGCATTCGATGCCTAATAATTTGATTTTTCAAAAAAAAAATAGTACCTTTGCACGCCAATTACGGAGTAATATTTAATATAGTATATATGAATACATCATTTGAGAAGGTCGACGCACTGAACGGCCTCATTACTATGCAGATTGAGAAGGCTGATTATGCCGAGAATGTAGAGAAGGAATTGAAGAACTTTCGCAAGAAAGCCAATATGCCTGGTTTCCGTCCCGGACAGGTGCCCATGGGGCTGATAAAGAAACGTTTCGGAACGGAAGTGAAGGCAGAAGCCGTTGATAAGTTGATTCGCGAGAAACTGTACGGCTACATCCGTGATGAGAAACTGAACGTACTGGGTGAACCTCTGCCCAATGATGAAAAGACCCCGAAGACAGACTTCGAGTTGCAGGACGACTTCACGTTCGTATTCGACGTTGCTTTGGCTCCTGAGTTCGATGCCAAGTTGACGAAGAAGGATAAGGTGGACTACTACACCATCGAAGTCGATGATAAGATGGTCGACCAGCAGGTGCAGTCGTATGCCGGCCGTAATGGTCAGTATGTGAAGGTAGAAAAGTACGAACCCAATGATATGGTGAAGGGTTTGCTGGCTGAACTGGATGAGAACGGAAGCGTGAAGGAAGGCGGCTTGCAGGTGGAAGGCGCCGTTATGCTGCCCGATTACATGAAGAACGATGATGAGAAGGCGAAGTTTGCCGATTGTAAAGTAAACGATGTCCTCGTGTTCAATCCATCGAAGGCATACAACGATAGTGAGACCGAGCTTGCATCATTGTTGCGTCTGAAGAAAGAGGAAGTGGCTGACAAGAAGGGTGATTTCAGTTTCCAGATTGAGGAAATCACTCGCTATCAGACGGCTCCCGTTGACCAGAACCTCTTTGACCATGTATTTGGCGAGGGTAAGGTGAAGAGTGAGGAGGAGTTCCGTGCACGCATTAAGGAACAGTTGGCCGAACAGTTCCAGAAGGACGGCGAATTCAAGTTTATGCTTGACCTGCGCAAGTACTTGACTGGTCGTGTTGGCAAGGTTGAATATCCTGAGGCTATGCTGAAGCGCATCATGCGACTGAACAATCCCGACAAGGACGAGAAGTTTGTGGACGACAACTTCGAGAAGAGTCTGGAAGAACTGACCTGGCAACTCATCAAGGAGCAGCTGACCGAGCAGTTTGAGATTAAACTCACACAGGACGATGTGCTGGAGGCTGCCAAGACGGTGACCAAGATGCAGTTTGCCCAGTATGGTATGATGGAAGTGCCCGAGGAGGTCCTGAACAACTATGCCCAGGAGATGCTGAAGAAGAAGGACCAGACGGAAGGTCTCGTAACCCGTGCCATCGAACAGAAGATAGCCGCCAAGGCTAAGGAGACGGTGAAGCTGAATGAAAAGACTGTCAGTCTCGATGAGTTCAACAAAATGTTTAAGGACTAATGAACGATTTCAAGAAATACGCAACCAAGCACTTAGGGATGAATAGCATGGTGCTGGATGATGTCATCTCGATGCAGAACCAGTATCTCAACCCCTATATTCTGGAGGAGCGTCAGCTGAACGTAACCCAGATGGATGTTTTTTCGCGTCTGATGATGGACCTCATCATCTTCCTTGGTACGCAGATTGACGACTACACGGCTAACACCCTGCAGGCACAGCTCCTGTATTTGGAACAGGCCGACCAGGGAAAGGACATCAACATCTATATCAATTCGCCTGGCGGCAGCGTACATGCCGGTTTGGGAATTTACGACACGATGCAGTTTATCAAGAGCGACGTGTCAACCATCTGTACGGGCATGGCTGCCTCGATGGCTGCCGTCCTGCTTGTAGCCGGACAGGAAGGTAAGCGTTTTGCCCTGCCCCATAGCCGCGTAATGATTCATCAGCCGATGGGTGGTGCCCAGGGGCAGGCCAGCGATATCGAGATCACGGCTCGCGAAATACAGAAACTGAAGAAAGAACTGTACACCATTATTGCTGAACATAGTCATCAGCCTTATGATAAGGTATGGGCTGACAGCGACCGCGACTATTGGATGACAGCCGAGGAAGCTCGCGAGTATGGCATGATAGACAAGGTGTTTACGAAGAGGGCATAATCGTGAAGAAAACTTGTTCGTTTTGTGGCCGTTCAGATAAAGAAGTGGCACTGCTGATAAGTGGTGTCTCGGGATATATTTGTAACGAATGTGCCAAGGCTGCCTATCAGATTGTTGAGGAGAACCAGAAAAGTACTGCAGCCAAAAGCAAGTTTAATCAACCCATTGACCAACTGCCCAAGCCAAAGGACATCAAGGAGTATCTCGACCAGTATGTGATAGGTCAGGACGATGCTAAACGTTATCTGGCCGTCAGCGTTTACAATCATTACAAGCGTCTTGCCCAGAAGAAGGACGATGATGGGGTGGAGATAGAGAAGTCCAATATCATCATGGTCGGTCCTACGGGTACGGGTAAAACGCTCTTGGCTCGTACGATAGCCAAGATGTTGAAGGTGCCATTCACGATAGTCGATGCCACAGTGCTCACTGAGGCCGGTTACGTGGGAGAGGATGTGGAAAGCATCCTGACCCGTCTGCTTCAGGTGGCCGATTACGATGTGAAGGCGGCAGAGCGCGGCATTGTCTTTGTGGATGAGATAGATAAGATTGCCCGTAAGTCGGACAATCCAAGCATTACGCGAGACGTGAGTGGCGAGGGCGTGCAGCAAGGTTTGCTGAAACTGTTGGAGGGCAGCATCGTGAATGTTCCGCCTAAGGGTGGTCGCAAACATCCCGATCAAGATTATATTCATGTTGACACACACAACATCCTTTTCATTTGCGGTGGGGCCTTTGAAGGCATAGAACGTAAAATAGCCCAGCGACTGAATACCCATGTTGTCGGTTTCAATTCGGTTCAGCATACTCGCCACATTGATAAGAACAATCTGATGAAGTATATTGTGCCTCAAGACTTGAAGTCTTTTGGTCTGATACCTGAAATCATAGGTCGTCTGCCTGTACTTACCTACTTGAATCCTTTGGATCGTGATGCCTTGCAGCGAATCCTGAAGGAACCGAAGAACTCGTTGGTGAAACAGCAGGTCAAGCTCTTTGCAATGGATGGTATCACACTGGAGTTCACCGATGAGGTGCTCGACTACATTGTTGACAAGGCGGTTGAGTATAAACTCGGAGCCCGTGGCCTGCGCTCTATCATGGAAACGCTGATGATGAAGTTGCAGTACGAAGCACCCAGTAGTCACAAAAAAGGTGATAAAATCGTTGTCACGAAGGAGTACGCCGAACAGCAACTTGAAAACTCGTTGCTTCAGGAAGCGGCAGAAGGATATTGAACTTACTATATTAGAGTATAATAAAAAAGGGCCTCAGGAGCACGTGCTTCTGAGGCCCTTTTTGGGTATCATTTTGCCCTAAAAATAAAAAACTTGCAAAGATAATATAAATATTCTTTGCATTTTTGTTCCTTATTTTGTAACTTTGTAAAGAAGAATACCAAAAAACACCCGAAATTGGAAAAGCTCAACCTCAGTGTACAGCTAAAAAAGTATTTTGGTTTCGACACCTTTAAGGGTGACCAAGAGGCAATCATTCGCAATGTACTTGCGGGCAAGGATACTTTTGTGCTTATGCCTACCGGTGGCGGAAAATCGTTGTGCTATCAGCTGCCGGCCCTGCTCATGGAGGGCACAGCCATTGTCATCTCCCCATTGATAGCCCTGATGAAGAATCAAGTCGATGCCATCCGTATGGTCAGCGAAGACGATGGAATAGCTCATTTTATAAATTCCTCGTTGGGGAAAGCAGACATTGACCGTGTGAAGGAAGATATCCGCAACGGGCATACGAAATTACTGTATGTGGCGCCGGAGAGTCTCACGAAGGAGGAGAATATCGAGTTCCTGCGTAGTGTGAACATTTCCTTTTATGCCGTCGACGAGGCCCATTGCATATCCGAATGGGGACATGATTTCCGTCCCGAATACCGCAAGATACGTCCCATCGTACAGAATATAGGCGTAGCTCCCATCATTGCACTTACCGCTACGGCCACGGACAAGGTGCGTGGCGACATTATGAAGAACCTGGGCATGACCAATGCTACGGAGTTCAAGAGCTCGTTTAATCGTCCCAATCTATACTATGCCATTCGTGCCAAAACAAAGGAGGTGGATAAGGACATTGTTCGCTTTATCCGGCAGCACGCAGGCAAGAGCGGCATCATCTATTGCCTGAGTCGCAAGAAGGTAGAGGAATTGGCAGAGTTCCTGCAGGTGAACAAGATAAATGCCAAGCCCTATCATGCAGGCATGGATGCCCAGCAGCGCAACGAGACCCAGGATGATTTCATCATGGAGCGCATTGATGTCATCGTGGCCACCATTGCCTTCGGTATGGGCATTGACAAACCCGATGTCCGTTTCGTTATCCATTACGACATACCCAAGAGCCTGGAAGGATATTATCAGGAAACGGGTCGTGCCGGTCGCGATGGGGGAGAAGGACTGTGCATCACGTTCTATACCCGCAAGGACTTGCAGAAACTGGAGAAGTTCATGGAGGGTAAACCTTTGAGCGAACAAGACATTGGCCGGCAGTTGTTGCAGGAGACGGCAGCTTATGCCGAAAGTTCAGTTTGCCGTCGTAAGACCTTGCTCCACTATTTTGGTGAGAACTACGAACCCGACAATTGCGGCAATTGTGACAATTGTCTGCATCCCCACGAACGTATTGAGGCCGGAACTCAGTTGGTTAAGGCTCTGCGGGTGATTCGTGACATCCGTGAGAACTTTAAGGTCAATCATGTCGTCGATGTCCTGGTGGGACGTTCTACGGAGGAGGTGCTTGCCCACATGCATAACACATTGCCCTCGTTTGGCATTGGCGACGACCGTCCGCCACGTTTCTGGAGTGCCGTCATCCGCCAAGCCATGTTGGCGGGCTACCTGCACAAGGAAGTGGAGAACTACGGGCTTATAAAACTTACTCCAGAGGGTTTGGAATTCATGAAGAGTCCCAAGTCCTTCACCATCATTGAGGATCACGATTTCTCAGAGGCCGATTATGAAGCGGTGACAACGGCAGCGCTTGACGAGACCCTGTTGGCCATGCTCAAGGACTTGCGCCGAAGCATTGGCCGACGGCTTAACAAGGCACCATACCTTATATTCCAAGACACGACCCTTGAGGACATGGCTACGATGTATCCTATCACAGAGGAGGAGATGGCCAATGTGCAGGGCGTCAGCGAGGGCAAGGCAAAGCGTTTCGGAAAGGAGTTCTGCGATTTGATTGCCCGCTATTGTGAGGAAAACGAGATAGAACGTCCCGATAATCTGCGCGTACGTTCTTCGGCCAAGGATAACAAGTCGAAGCTGAAGGTGATGATAATCCAGAAGATCGACCTGAAGGTAATGCTTGAGGATATTGCCGATGCCTGTGGTATAGACTTCGACGAACTGCTCGATGAGATGGAAGGGATCGTATATAGTGGTCTGAAGCTGAATGTCGACTATTACATCCATGAGATTATGGACGAGGACCACATGCTCGACATCTATGAGTACTTCGAGGATGCTGACAACGACGACTTGGAAGAGGCAATGGAGGAACTCGGAGCAGACTATACCGAAGAGGAAATTCGCCTTGTCCGTATCAAGTTCTACTCCGAAATGGCGAATTGATACATGTCCTACTATGGAATGGCAAACAAGATTAGTAATCTTCAGCCCATAAGCTTAGTAATCTTAGGTGTGATGTAATATTAAGGTCTGGTTTATGTGTTATTAGGGCATAGAATAAACCCATAATTTGCGTTTCCGCCCACTTGTTCGAGTCTCCACACTCTTCAAAGATACGTTCATTCGGAAAAGTTCAAATAAATCTGCATTTCCCCTCGCATATTCGTATCTTTGACATAAATAGCCGAAGATAGACGGCATCTCAAAAATAAAAAACGTTAAACGTTTTGTATTTTGTTCGATTTGCAGTATCTTTGCGCGCAAATATATAAAAACAGTACAGATATGGCATCATTTATCGAAGACAGAATCGTCATGGATGGACTTACTTATGACGATGTGTTGTTAGTACCTGCTTACAGCGAAGTTCTGCCCCGTACCGTCGACCTGTCGACCCGTTTCTCACGTAACATTGAGTTGAAAATACCGTTCATCTCTGCGGCTATGGACACTGTGACCGAAGCCACGATGGCTATTGCCATTGCTCGCGAGGGTGGTATCGGTGTCATCCACAAGAACATGAGCATCGAGGAACAGGCCCGCCAGGTGGCCATCGTGAAGCGTGCCGAGAACGGTATGATTTACGACCCTGTTACAATTCGTAAGGGCAAGACTGTGGCCGATGCCCTGGAACTGATGGCAGAATACCACATTGGCGGTATTCCCGTTGTGGATGCCGAAAATCATCTGGTGGGCATCGTGACCAATCGTGACCTTCGTTTCGAACTGAACCAAAGCCGTCCCGTAGACGAGGTGATGACCAGCGAGAATCTGGTGACGACCCATGTACAGACCGACCTTTTCGGTGCAGCACAGATACTGCAGGAGAATAAGATTGAGAAGCTTCCGGTGGTTGACGAACAAAACCATCTCATCGGCCTAATAACCTATAAGGACATTACGAAGGCTAAGGATAAACCCATGGCCTGCAAGGATGCAAAGGGCCGGCTGCGTGTGGCTGCCGGAGTAGGTGTGACCAACGACACGATGGATCGCATTGCCGCCCTGGTGGAAGCCGGTGCCGATGCCATTGTCATCGATACGGCTCATGGCCATTCAAAGTTTGTCATCGAGAAACTGATAGAAGCCAAGGCCCGTTTCAAGGATGTGGATATCGTGGTCGGAAATGTCGCTACGGGTGAGGCTGCCAAGATGCTGGTTGAGGCTGGTGCCGATGGTGTGAAGGTTGGCATTGGTCCTGGCAGCATTTGCACCACTCGCGTCGTGGCCGGTGTGGGTGTTCCGCAGCTGTCGGCCGTTTATGATGTTGCCAGCGCTTTAGCCGGAACCGGTGTGCCCCTCATTGCCGATGGTGGTCTTCGCTATTCCGGCGATGTCGTGAAGGCATTGGCCGCAGGCGGATACAGTGTGATGATTGGTTCGCTGATTGCCGGTACTGAGGAGTCTCCTGGCGACACCATCATCTACAATGGCCGTAAGTTCAAGTCCTATCGTGGCATGGGCTCGTTGGAGGCTATGGAGTGCGGTTCGAAGGATCGCTACTTCCAGTCGGGTGTCAAGGACACTAAGAAATTGGTTCCCGAAGGCATTGCCGGTCGTGTTCCTTATAAAGGCTCTGTCCAGGAGGTCATCTATCAACTCATAGGTGGACTGCGTTCGGGCATGGGATACTGTGGCGCAGCATGCATCGAGGACCTCCATCATGCCCGCTTCGTCCGTATCACAAATGCCGGAGTTCTGGAGAGTCATCCCCATGATGTAACCATTACCAGTGAAGCACCGAACTACAGCAGACCGCAGTGATAATTTAGCATTAAGAAATAAGTATTAAGAAATATGAATATGAAACGTATAGCACTATTCCTTTTACATTTGACATTTTACATTCCTGTACTTGCACAGGACGATCCCATCGTAATGAAGATTGCGGGCAAGCCTGTGCCCCGTTCGGAGTTTGAATATAACTACAACAAGAACAACACCGACAACGTCATCGACCGTAAGGACCTGGAAGAATATGTTGACCTGTTCATCAACTACAAGCTGAAGGTTCAGGCAGCAGAGGATGCCAAGATGGATACTGCACAGAGCTTCATCAACGAGTTCCATACCTATCGCGACCAGCAGATTCGTCCGTTGCTTGTGCCTGCAGGAGCAGAGGACAAGGAGGTGCGCGACTATTACGATGGTATGCTGAAGCAACTTGGTGGTCGCGACTTGCGCTTGCCGGCACATATTTTCCTGATGGTGCCCCAAAAGTCTGAGGCCAGCGAGCAGGCCGTGAAGAAGGCTCGTATCGACAGCATCTATCAGGCATTGCAGTCGGGAGCCGATTTTGCCGAACTCGCCAAGAATCATTCTGAGGATGTCCGTTCGGCGCAGCGTGGTGGCCAGCTCACATGGTTCGGCCCAGGTCAGTTGGTGCCCGAATTCGAAAAGGTGATGTACGAACTGAAAAAAGGTGAGACCTCAGCACCGTTCCTTTCGTCGGTGGGTTATCACATTGTACGATTGATGGACTGTAAGCAGTTGGAGCCCTTCGATACGTTGGCCCCTCAGATCCGTCGTTTCCTGGAATCGCGTGGTATGGCCGACCGCCTTGCCCAGCAGGCCACCGATAGTTTGGCAAAGGTTCGCGGACTGACTCCTGAGCAGTTGCTCGATGCTGAGACAGAGCGCCTCTGTGCCAAGGATATGGAACTGAAATATCTCGTACAGGAGTATCACGACGGATTATTGTTGTACGAAATCAGTAAGACGCAGATATGGGACCCTGCTGCTGCAGACACCGTGGCCTTGCAGAACTATTTTAAGAAGAATAAGAAGAAGTATGCCTGGGATGTTCCTCACTACTATGGAATGGTGTACTACGCCAGCCAGAAGGATGATGTGAAGAAGGTGCAGAAACTGTTGAAGGGCGTCGACGAAAGTCAGTGGACAGCCCGAGTGCGCGAAACCTTTAATAAGGATAGCGTGACTGTCCGCATGGAGCAGCCCCGCCTGTATGCCAAGGGTGAGCACGCTACTTTGGACTCTCTTGTCTTTAAGGTATCGGAAGGCAAGACTCACGTACGCCAGGGCTTCCCTCATTCAGCTGTAGTAGGACGTACGTTGAAAAAGGGTCCCCAGAAGTGGACTGATGTTGCCAGTCAGGTGGTTAGCGATTACCAGGCTGAGTGCGAGCGGCAGTTCGTAGAAGAACTGCGTCGCCGCTATCAGGTGGAAACCTATCCCGAAGTGCTGGCTACGGTGAATAAACACGATTGATAAGTGCATAATGCATAATTGATAACTGAATGATGAAGCGTATAGCCGGTATATTAGTAATACTTATTCTTCACTCTCTGCTCTTCACTCCTCATTCTCTGGCCCAGCAGGCCAACAATGTGATTGACGAGGTCATATGGGTGGTGGGCGACGAGGCCATACTGAAGAGCGATGTAGAAAGCATGCGCCGCGACCCCTCTTGGTCACAGATTAAGGGCAATCCCTATTGTGTGATACCCGAGCAACTGGCCATCCAGAAGTTGTTTCTCCACCAGGCGGCCATCGATAGTATCGAGGTCACGGATGCTCAGATTAACAACTATGTAGAACAGCGCATCAATGATTTGGTGCTGACGGCTGGCAGCAAGGAAAAGCTGGAGGAGTATATGTCGATGTCCATGACGCAGATCCGTGAAGAACTACGTGAAAGATACAAGGACGAGATGACCGTAATCCGCATGCGCGAGAAACTGACCGAGGACGTGAAGGTGACCCCTGCCGAGGTGCGCCGCTATTTCAAGGATCTGCCCGAGGACTCCTTGCCGTTGATACCCACTCAAGTAGAGGTTGAGGTGCTGGTCTTGCAACCTCGTATTCCTGAAGAGGAGATAGCCCGTATAAAGGAAGAACTGCGTGGTTACACCGAACGTATAAACAATGGAATGTCATTCTCGACTTTGGCCATACTTTATAGCGAAGATACGGCAAGTAAGACACAAGGCGGTGAACTGGGTTATATGGGACGTGGCGAGTTAGATCCGGCTTTTGCCAACGTGGCATTCAGCCTGACCGATCCTAAGAAAGTGTCCAAGGTCGTAGAGTCGGAGTTCGGTTTCCACATTATCCAGTTGGTTGACAAACGTGGCGACAAGGCCAACTTCCGTCATATCCTCCGCCGTCCCAATGTTGCACAGAGTGATATCAATGCTTCCCTCTTGCGTCTCGATTCGATAGCGGACGATATCCGAGCCGAGAAGTTTACCTTCGAGGATGGTTGTACCTTCATCAGCCAGGACAAGGACACACGCAACAACCATGGTTTGATGACCAACCAGAAAAGGGGACCCGATGGAGGCTTGATGCAGACCTCGCGTTTCGAAATGAGCGAACTTGCCAACCTCTCGCCGGAACTGGCACGTGTGGTGGACACATTGCAGGTTGGACAGATTTCCAGTCCTTTCCAGATGACCAATCGTCACATGAAGACTGTTTGTACGATAGCCAAGGTGAAGAACCGTATCCCTGCCCATCGTGCCTCTATATCCGAGGACTTTCAGGTCCTGCGCGAGATTGTCCTCAACAAAAAGAGGGCAGAGGTCATTGACGAATGGATTCGCAATAAGCAGAAGAATACATATGTCCGCATCAATGAGGCATGGCGTGACTGTGATTTTGAATATCCAGGCTGGGTGGAATAAAGTAGAAAGTTGAAGAATTGTAGGTTTATATTGATTGGCGTGTTCACGTTATTTGCCCTGTCAATGACCATGGGGCCTGCACGTGGAAAAAAGGGCGGGCAACGCAAACCTTCTGACTCGCGTGTCCATCTTTTGCACTCTGATCGTCTCTATTTCAACGAACGCATACACCCTACGGCACAGTTCCTGGTAGGCGATGTACGTTTCGACCACGAGGGTACGCTCATGTTTTGCGACAGTGCCCTGTATTATGAGGCCACCAATTCCTTCGATGCTTACGGCAATGTACGTATGCGTCAGGGCGACACCCTTTCGCTGGTCAGCGACGTGCTCTATTACGATGGTTTCGACCAGATGGCCCGTGCCCGATATAATGTGGTGCTGAAGCATCGGAGCATGACGCTCTATGCCGATTCGCTCGACTATGACCGCCTCTACGATCTTGGTTATTTCTTCGAGGGTGGTCGTCTGGTGGACAAGGACAACGAACTCACCAGCGACTGGGGCGAGTACAGTCCGGCCACTCGTGATGCCAAGTTCAACTACAATGTCCGTCTCGTTAATCCACGCCCCCCCAAGGAGGCCAAGTCCATTCTCATCAGCGACACTTTGCACTATAACAGTCGTACGGGCATAGCCCATACCTTGGGGCCCAGTAATATCGACAATGGCGACAACCACATCTATACAGAGGATGGGTATTACTATTCTGAGGATGATTTCTCGTATCTGCTCAACCGTTCCATCCTTCAGAATGGCTATAAGGTGCTGGTCGGTGACAGCGTATGTTGGGATGGCAAGGAGAAGATAGGCAAGGCTTATGGTCATGCGGTGTACACCGATACTCTGAACAAGAACAAGTTTGTTGGCAATTATGCGTTATACAACGACAGTACAGGCTATGCCGAGGCTGCCGACAGTGCCGTCCTCATCGACTATTCTCAGCGCGACACCTTCTATGCCCATGCCGACTCCTTCTTCCTATATACCTATAATATTAATACGGATTCGGTTTATCGCATCATGCATGCTTATCATCGTGTCCGTGCCTACCGTGTCGATGTACAGGCTGTGTGCGATTCCATGATCTACGACGGGCGCGACTCCTGTCTGACGATGTACAAGGATCCCATCATCTGGCAGGAGGGACAGCAGTTGCTGGGCGAGGTCATCAAAGCCTGGACCAACGACTCCACACTCGACAGCGTCTATGTCATCAACCAGGCTCTGTCTGTGGAGCGCATCGACTCGCTCCACTACAATCAGGTATCCAGTAAGGAGATGCATTCCTATTTCACCAACGGCGAACTTACGTTCAACGTGGCAGACAAGAATGTCTACGTCAACTTTTTCCCGTTCGATGACGATTCGCTCATGATAGGAATGAACCACGTGGAGAGCAGTCAGATGAAGATGTATATGCACAATCGTAAGGTGGATAAGATATGGATGCCTGCAGCTACGGGTACCATGTACCCCCTGCCCATGATTCCATCGGACGTACGTTTTCTTAGTAACTTTGCATGGTTCGACTACATTCGTCCGCTCAATAAGGATGATATCTTCAACTGGCGTGGCAAGAAAGCGGGTACGGAACTCAAGGAGACCGTCCGTCGCGAGGCCCCCCGACAACGCTTGAAGGACGTTAATAAGAAAGGGAAAACTAAAGATTAAAAAGTAATTTTCAATTTTCAATCTTCAATCTTCAATTTTCAATCTAACAATGGCACTTTTTCAAACACGCGAACCTCGCAAATATCGTCGAATCAGCATGTACACCAGTGAGCGGAAAGACCGTTTGGATCGTCTGGTGCGTGATGTCAAGCGTGAGATGGGCGAGATTCCGCCCACCGACATAGAGCCCGATCATTTCAAGGGCAAGTTCTCTCAGTTCACTCCCCGTGCCCAGCGAGCCAGTGAGCGTGAGCATCGTCTCACGTGGCCTTTGGCTCTCATCATCATCATGGTACTTCTCCTCATTTGGCGATACATCCTCATGGGACGACTTTAATAATGCATAATTCATAATGCATAAAGGGACTGCACCATAACTTTCAACTCTCAACTCTCAACTCTCAACTCTCTTGGACATCATTCATCTATTACCCGATTCCGTTGCCAACCAGATTGCAGCAGGTGAAGTCATACAGCGGCCATCCTCTGTGATAAAGGAGTTGTTGGAGAACGCCGTTGATGCAGGCGCTCACCGCATCGATGTTGTGGTTGTAGATGCTGGCCGTACGTCCATTCAGGTCATCGACGATGGCAAGGGCATGTCCGAGACCGATGCCCGTTTGGCTTTCGAGCGTCATGCCACCAGCAAGATAACCCAGGCGACCGACCTTCTCAGTCTTACCACGATGGGCTTCCGTGGCGAGGCACTTCCCAGTATTGCTGCTGTGGCACAGGTCGTTTTGCGTACTCGTAATGCCGAAAGCGATTTAGGAACCTGTCTGACCATCGAAGGCGGACGTGTCATATCTCAGGAAGTCGACAATTGTCCTGTGGGAGCCAACTTCATGGTGCAGAATCTTTTCTATAATGTGCCAGCTCGCCGTAAGTTCCTCAAGAGTAACCAGACAGAACTATCGAATATCATTCAGGAGTTCGAGCGCGTAGCATTGGTTAATCCCGACATCCATTTCACTTTCACGCACAACGAACAACAGATGACCGCCCTTCTGCCCGAATCCTCTAAGCAGCGCATTTCCAATCTTTTTGGAAAGCGTCTGGGTGAGCAGTTGCTTGCATTAAGTGTGGATACGACCTTGTGCCGATTGAATGGTTTCGTGGGTAGTCCCGACTCTGCCCGTCGTAAGGGCGCCCGCCAATTCTTCTTCGTCAATGGACGCTACATGCGCCATCCCTATTTCCATAAAGCAGTGCAGGAGGCCTACGGCGAGCTCATTCCCGCCACCGACCAGGTACCCTATTTCTTGTATATGCAAGTCGATCCCTCGGCCATCGATGTCAACATCCATCCCACAAAGACAGAGATCAAGTTCGAGAACGAGTCCGCCATTTGGCAAATTATCATGGCCGCTGTCAAGGAGACACTTGGGCGTTTCAATGCTGTGCCCACCATAGACTTCGATACAGAGGGACGCCCTACCGACATTCCGGTCTATAATCCATCGTCGGATCGACCGTCATCCGTTTCCATACCTCAGCCCAAACTCGACACCGATTATAATCCCTTTCGCACACCTTCCTTTGAGCGTCCTTCAGTACCCAAGGATTGGCAAAGTCTGTATTCTCCAAGTCCTTCTAATCCCTCAAGTTCTCAGCCTGAGGGGTGGGGTGGTAAGTCTCTCCCTTTTAATGGTGAGCCTGAGGGGACTTTGGATTCGGAGGGATGGGGTGGCAATTCTCTCCCCCTAAAGGGGGAGTCGGAGGGGGTCCCTGACCGCAGCATCCACCACTACCAGTATCGTGGTCAATACATTGTCACGGAAGTTCGTTCCGGTTTGATGTTCATCGACCAACATCGCGCGCATGTGCGAATATTATATAATAGGTATCGCGAGCAGTTGTCGGGTCGTCCGGCCACTTCTCAGCGTTTGCTCTTCCCCGAAGCCGTTCAATTTCCTATGTCCGATGCTGCATTGGTAGAGGAGATTCAGGACGAACTCCATGCATTGGGTTTTGACATATCTTCTCTGGGTGGCGGCAGCTACTCCCTTCAGGGCATGCCTGCCGGCTTTGAGGGTGTCGATCCGCATCGCCTGCTGACAGACATCATCGAGAATCTGAAGACTCGTGGCCGTTTGGAGCATGTGGACAATTCGGCCGCTTCGATTGGCGAGGACCTCCACCATCGCATGGCGCTCACCATGGCTCGGAGTTCTGCCATACCGGTGGGCAGCGCACTCAGTGTCCAGGAGATGGAGAACCTGGTCGACGAACTCTTCCAGCAGGCCGAGCCGAATTTCACACCCGATGGGCGTATCATCGTCGTGATATTCCCTCACGACAACTTGGAGAAACTCTTCAAGTAATCGATGAGATGGCACTTTTTTGAAGTTTTCGAGAAAATATCCCACCTCTATGCCGTAAGGCAAGTATTCATCGGGGATGAAGACCTGGGTGGCCTTTCTTGATGTTGCATATAAATCACGGATGTCACGGGCCTTTTGCATAGACATTACGACACAAATGACGAGGCAATACTAAGCAGGCTTCGATGCGATATGAGGCAAAGGGCAAAGGCTGACGAGTCTATGGCTGAAGACTAACGAACCTGTGGTTGAAGGTTCACGAACTTATGGCTGGAGGTTCACGAACTTCAAGGCGAAGGTTTTAAACCTTTCAGAGGTGAAATATTGGTAATGAGGCAGTTTTTCCGTGGGAATTTCGGTGAACTGGGCTTTTTATACCGAAATTGCCTAAATATTTGTATAATTAACACGAATTTTGCACCGGTAAAAAGTGCGTAGTCGCAAATAATACAAACTAAATAACTCAAAACAATGAAAATGAAAAAGACAACACTTGGCATGATGATGGCAGTCACGTTGCTCGCCACCTCATGTTTGTCCGAACAGCAAAACCTCGAACCGAAGAACGAGGGAAGCAAGAAGGGCAAGATTGTGCTCAACCTGAGCACCCAGACCAGCTTCGACGAGCAGACTCGTGCGCTCAACGAAGCTGACTACCGTAACACTGCCAACTATACCGTGCAACTGTTGCAGGGAACTACTGTAATCGAGACCTGGCGGGGACCTCAGTCGAATCTTGAGTTCGAGCGTACCATCGGTTCCAACAACTCTTATACGATAAAGGCATTCTACGGCACGGAGGAAAAAGCCAGCCGCAGCACGTTCCGCGTAGAGGGCAGCGCTTCATTCATACTGAATGCCGATGACGAGAAGGAAGTAAACGTAAATTGTGCTCCTACTTGTGGCAAGATTTCTGCAGCCTTTGATAATGCAATGGCTACATATTATGATGATTACAATATCGAGTATGCCGGCACGGAGGCTCTGGGCAGTGAGAAACTTGCTTGGGCAAAGAACGATACCGAACCTTGGTACGTCCTGCTGAAGGAGGGTGGCGAGGAAATCTCCTACACCATCAGTCTGAAGGCAAAGGAGGCTTATCAGCATATTGACAAGGACGGCAACAAGTCGGAGACTGGCGTCGCAACAGGCAAGTTCACGCTGAAGCGCAATGAAGCTCACAAACTGACCGTTAAGCCCAACTATATCCCCAACGAGAACGGTACGTTCACCCTCACCATTACGGTTGACGAAACGACCAACGACCGTGACGTTTCCATTGAAGTACCTGTAGAGTGGATTTGATAGTAACACGAAGTTCGAAACCTAATTAAATGAAATACGAAATGAAAATTTATAATACATTCATCATTGGTTTGATGACCGTCGCAGGCTTAGCTTCGTGTGTCAGCGAAGAGATTAAGGGCGACCTGGAGAATACAGCAACTGGCCGTATGGCCCTCGACGTATCTCTGCTTCAGCCAGAATCGGTAACCCGTGCCATAGAAGAGGTTACGGATTTTCCCGTGGAGGTTGTGAGCGAAGATGGTACGTATAGTGTAGAATACGAGACCGTAGAAGACGTTCCGGCGTTGGTAGTACTGCCCGTGGGCAATTATACTGTGACATCTCACACTGCAGGAAAGTGTGCGAAGAAGAGAACCTCTCCCTACTTTGAGGGAACGGAGCTGATGGAAATTCAGAACGGCATTACTACGAACGTAAATGTGGTTTGCAAGATGAAGAACAGCCATGTTCAGGTAAACTACGATGATGAATTCCTGTCGCTGTTCGAGTCTTGGACAGTAACCATCAATGACGGAAGCACTACGGCCCTGGATTTCGTAAGCACTAGTAGCCGTAAGGATTATTACTGGTTGTTCGAGAAAAAGGTCGAAGCCTTGACGCTGAACTTCACCGGTATACTGAAGGCTGACGGCTCCACGATTGCTGCTCAGTCCGATTTGACAAAGTCGATGGTTGATGAGCGCTACGACGACGATACCAAGTACTTCCGTGGTGGTGACGAGCTGATTGTCAACTTTGGTGTACTGCCCGAAGATCCCAAGACGGGTAAGATTACGACCATCACCATCAATGCCAGTGTAGTCTTCACTGAGACTGGTGATGAGATGGTAGTAGACGTTACTGATGTTGAGAACACTCAGGGCAGTGGTAGTCAGGACGATCCCGTTGATCCGAACCCACAGCCAGGCGACGATGATGCAATTGCCATCACCCTGCCCGCTCCTGTGACCTTGTCTGCCGATGATGCAGCTACTGCAGATCCTACATCCGGTGACGTCGTAATGCATGCAGAAAAGGGACTGAAGAGTGTCATGGTCAAGGTGGTATCATCCAGT
>CACZRZ010000080.1 GCA_902783655.1 uncultured Bacteroidales bacterium | reverse complement strand
GCTGCCCATCATCGGCAAGGAGTGGCAATATATGTTCTACATCGACCTCTCGTTCTCCGACTTCACACGCTACCGACAGGCCATCAACGCCATTAGCCCCCTGACCAGCGACCTCAAGCTGTTAGGAGAATATCGTGAAAAATGAATCGCCAATTAAAAAATAATGAATTATGAATCATGAATTGCAAATAAATCCCGCCGACCGCCTGTCAAGCGTACAGGAATACTATTTCAGCCGCAAACTGAAGGAGGTGGCTAAGATGAACGCCGAGGGTATGGACGTAGTGTCGCTGGCCATTGGCAGTCCCGACATGCCCCCTTCGGAGGCAACCATCGAGGTTCTGTGCCGCGAAGCACGCAAGGCCGACACTCATGGCTATCAGCCCACCGTGGGCACACCCGAACTGCGTCAAGCAATGGCTGGCTTCTACAAACGCTGGTACAACGTCGACCTCGACCCTGCCACAGAGATTCAGCCGCTCATCGGCTCGAAGGAGGGCATCCTGCATGTGACGCTGTCCTTCGTGAATCCTGGCGACACCGTGCTGGTGCCCAATCCCGGATACCCTACCTACACAGCACTGAGCCGACTGCTGGGTGCCAACATCGTGAACTACGACCTGAGGGAGGACAACGGCTGGCAACCCGACTTCGACAAACTGGAACAAATGGACCTGAGCCGTGTGAAACTGATGTGGACGAACTATCCCAACATGCCGACTGGCGCCAATGCCCAGCGCGAGACCTACGAACGCCTTGTCGACTTTGCACGTCGTCACAGCATACTCATCGTCAACGACAATCCCTACTCCTTCATCCTGAACGATAAGCAACGGCTGAGCCTGCTACAGGTGCCTGGCGCCAAGGAATGCTGCATAGAGTTCAACTCGATGTCGAAGTCGCACAACATGCCTGGCTGGCGTGTGGGCATGCTGGCCACGAATGCCGAATTCATACGCTGGATTCTGAAGGTGAAGTCGAACATCGACTCGGGAACCTTCCGTCCACTGCAACTAGCTGCGGCACAGGCTTATCAGAACAGCGACGAATGGCATCAGCAGGCCAACTTCGAGACCTATGCCCGCCGACGCCGCTTGGCAGAGGAGATAATGACCGCACTCGGTTGCACGTTCGACCCCACACAGGTGGGCATGTTCCTCGGGGGACGCATACCCGACCGCTACGACGATGTGGAGCAACTGACAGAACGTGTCCTCCACGAGGCCCGCGTGTTCATCACTCCCGGCTTCATCTTCGGTTCCAACGGCCAGCGCTACATCCGCATCTCGCTCTGCGCCAAGGAGGACAAGTTCAAGGAAGCCTTGAGAAGAATCGAAGCTCTTGACATGCACACCTAACACTTTACATTTACATTTACATTTAAAATCTACTATACATGGAACTCGATTTATTACCATTGAACCTACCCAGCGACCTGAAACGCCCCATCGTGATTGCCGGCCCATGCTCGGCTGAAACGGAGGAGCAAGTAATGACCACCGCCCACCAACTGGCCGAAAAGGGCTGCCACATGTTTCGCGCCGGAGTATGGAAGCCACGCACCAAGCCCGGAGGCTTCGAGGGAAACGGCATCAAGGCCCTGCCTTGGCTGAAGCGTGTGAAAGAGGAGACGGGTATGCTTGTAGCTACCGAGGTGGCTAAACCCGAACATGTGGAACTGGCTTTGGAATACGGAGTGGACATTCTATGGATTGGAGCCCGCACCACCGTCAACCCCTTTGCCGTACAGGAACTGGCCAACTCGCTGCAAGGCGTGGATGTGCCTGTGTTGGTGAAGAACCCCGTCAGCCCGGACCTCGAGCTATGGATTGGTGCCCTGCTGCGCATGAATCGTGCCGGCATCAAGCGCCTCGGAGCCATACATCGCGGCTTCACAAGCATCGACCAACGTCTCTATCGCAATACGCCGATGTGGCACATCCCCATCGAACTGCATCGTCGCATGCCTGGCCTGCCCATCATTTGCGACCCCAGCCACATGGGCGGACGGCGCGACCTCATTGCACCCCTCTGCCAACAGGCTATGGACATGGGATTCGACGGGCTGCTCGTAGAGAGCCATTGCAACCCCGACGAGGCTTGGAGCGATGCTGCACAGCAAGTATTGCCTGACGTGCTCGACTTCATCATCGACCGTCTGGTCATCCGCGACAATGCCGAGATGACAGAGTCGCTGGCCAGCCTGAGGAAACAGATTGACGAGATGGACACACAGCTCATGGACCTGCTGACGAAGCGCATGCGCATCAGCCGCGAGATAGCCACCTACAAGCGCGAGCACAACATGGCTGTGGTACAGGCCACCCGATACAACGAGATATTGGACAAACGAGGTGCACAGGGTTCGCTCTGCGGCATGAGTCCCGACTTTGTCCGCCGCGTCTATGAGGCCATCCACGAAGAGAGTGTCCGCCAGCAGATGGAGATAATCAATAAATGAAGAATATGAAGATACTTATCCTGGGTGCCGGCAAGATGGGCAGTTTCTTTGCTGATGTACTCTCGTTCGACCACGAAACTGCCGTCTATGAAGTTGACCCGAAGCGAATGCGCTTTATATATAATACGTTGCGCTTTACCCAACTGGAGGAAATACGCGAATTCCGCCCCGACCTGGTCATTAACTGTGTCACGCTGAAGTACACACTCGATGTCTTCCGTCAGGTTATCCCCTACCTCTGGCAAGACTGTATCATTAGCGACATCGCCAGCGTGAAGACCGGAATGAAGGAGTTCTACGAGGAAACGGGTATGCACTACGTCTCCACCCATCCCATGTTCGGTCCCACGTTTGCCAACCTCGGTGCACTTAGCACGGAGAACGCCATCGTTATCAACGAGGGCGACTATCTGGGGCGTGTTTTCTTCCTCGACCTCTATCGGCGTCTGGGCCTCAACGTCCATGAGTACACCTTCGAGGAACACGACGAGGCAATGGCTTACTCGCTCTCAGTTCCCTTCGTCTCCACCTTCGTCTTCTCCGCCGTCATGAAGCATCAGGATGCTCCGGGCACCACATTCAAGCGCCACCTCGCCATTGCCCGCGGCGTCTTGTCAGAGGACGATACCCTGCTGCGCGAGATTCTGTTCAACCCCCGCACCAAGAGTCACGTCGAGGGCATACGTGCAGAACTGAAGGAACTCATACAGATTATCGACGACCGCGACGAGGAGGCTCTGAACGGCTATCTCACGAAGATTCGAAACAATATTAAGTGAGACAATCAATAACCAAAATTAAAGAGGGCATGCCTGTTTGTTCAGACATGCCCTCTTCGTTGGTTATTTCCTCAATCCAGGTTATTTGATTTCAATCTGGCGGCTGACCTTCACTTCTTCCTTCTTCAGTTTAGGCAGCGTTACGGTCAGGATGCCGTGTTCCACTTTGGCTGCGATGTTGTCCTTGTCCACATCCTCGGGCAGCGTGTAGTTCTGCTGGTAGTTGGCGTACGAGAACTCGCGACGCAGATAGTGCTGCTTCTTGTCCTCCTCCTTGTGCTCCATCTTGTTCTCGATGGCGATACTGAGATGGCCGTCTTCGTTGATGTGTACACGGCAGTATTCCTTCTTGATACCAGGAGCGGCTACTTCCATCGTGTAGGCCTCTTCGCTTTCCTTAACGTTTACTGCCGGTGCAGTCACTTGGTTGTGCGGCATAACGTCGCTGTTAATGAAATCGTCAAACACTGTTGGGAACCAACTGTTTCTGAACATTACTGGTAACATAGTTTTGTCCTCCTATTAATTAAGTTTGTTAATGTTTATTGTTTCAATTCTCTCTCAGCCTTCCGGCTTACACCCTATTTGATACAATGCTCGTGCCAATGCCATTTCTGTATGTTTTGAGGCGACATTTTGGCAAATGAGAGGTAATTTTGGCACAAACAGCAACAATTCGTCGCAAAAACTTGCTTATAATTCTTTTTTACAATACCTTTGCAACAGATTTTAACAAACCCTATTGTTTAACTCTAAAAACAATTAAGATTATGAAAAAGATTCTTATGATGGCAGTGGCCCTCTTGATGGCCGTAACTGTTAATGCACAGAGCGCAAAGGGCGCAATGGCTGTTGGTGGCAACCTCAACATTGGTATCGACCATGGTTACACAAACTTCGGTATCGGTGCTAAGTATTCTTACAACTTCATTGACCACCTCCGTGGTGAAGCAAGTTTCGACTATTTCTTTAAGAAGGATAATATAAGCCAGTGGGACATCAACGTGAACCTGCACTATGTATTTGACCTTGCAGATGGCAAGATGGGCCTCTATCCTCTGGCAGGTTTCACCTACATCCATCAACATGCGTCAACATCTTATATGGGCTATTCAGTCACTGCCAACACAGGCAATGCAGGCTTCAACCTGGGTGCAGGTTGGGAGTATCGCTTCAGTGAGCACTTCAAGGCTGGCGCTGAGGCTAAGCTGCAGTGGGCAGATGGTAGCCGCGGCGTTATTAGCATCGGCGCTGCCTACATCTTCTAAGTCTTCGTAACATTAGACAAAACAAGGGGTTGCCACCAATGGCAACCTCTTTTTTTGTCCTTTAATTTGGCAAATAGCTCACATAATCGTACCTTTGCAGTCGAATATAATATAATATAATAAGGTATAATAAGGTAAATATGATTGGAACCATAACCAACACCTGCACGATTATCATAGGCACGACACTGGGAGCCATACTGAAGCGTGGCATACGGCCCGAGTGGCAGGGCGTATTGTTCACTGCCATGGGACTGGCCTCACTGGCACTGGGCTTCAACGCCGTATGCCAGAACATGCCCAAGAGCGAATACCCCATACTCTTTATTCTTAGCTTGGCTATCGGAGGTCTCATTGGCACGATGCTCGACCTGGACGGAAAGTTCAAACGCCTGGTTGACAGCTTTTCCCACAAATCCAATCAATCTACTTTATCAGGAGAATCTGACAAGACGATCCGGTCTAATAAATCAGGTTCGTCCCTTGCGCAGGGACTCTCCACAGCCACCCTGCTCTATTGCATCGGCACACTCAGCATCGTAGATCCCATCAACAGTGCTCTCCTGGGCGACCACACCTATCTCTTTACCAACGCCACACTCGACTTCGTCACCAGCGCCATCTTTGCCGCTACCTATGGCTTTGGCATGGTGCTGGCCGCTCCCATCCTCTTCTGCTGGCAAGGTGGCATCTACCTCATTGCCAAACTCTGCGGCAACGTCATTTCCTCCAGCCTGCTCTGTGAAATGCAAATCGTGGGCGGGACACTTATTGTGGCTTCGGGTCTTGCCCTGCTCAACATCAAGGATTGCAAAACCCTGAACCTCCTGCCCAGCCTCTTCGTCCCTGTCTTGTTCTTTCTAATCCGGGCGCTAATATAAGTCCCTTATCCAACGGAACAGGTCGTCGAGGTTATAGTCTCCCTCATGACTGCGGTTCCAGGGCAGAGCGAAGTCCACTTCCCTACCCTCGTTCATCAGTTTCGTTGCCAGGTTAATAGCCACGGGGAACGAAGTGTCGCGGTCGAGAGCCCCATGTCGGATGTACCAGTGTGGAGCGGTCTGCGCCTTCGGGTCGGATATGTAGTACATGGGATTCATCATCCGCACACGATGGCGCAAATCTTCGCTGGCATCATTGCCCGTAAAATGAGCGGGGATGTCCTGCGTGTCACCAAACAGACGACATTCGGGCGACTTCAGGTTGTCGAAGGCAGGAACCTCTTTCAGTGCTTGCCGACTGACCACATAAGACAAGTATTGGTCCAAATCCACATCGGTGGCAATACCACTCTTTATGGGTTTAGCCCTCACGTATCGCGGACCACCCGGACGATAAGGCGGCGTAGGCGGATAGTACGTTGCAAAGCCGAATCCCAGCGAGTCGTCAATCTCTCCGCCCTCAGCCACGAAACGGTTAGCCGATGCCGTTAGCCACGACTTCATGTACTCCATATAGTTCTCACTCGTCAGCAGTTCTCCCGTCTTGGGATTGCGCAGCTTCAGTTCGTTGAAGTAACGCTCATACTGCCCGCCCGTCTTGCGTGCCGCCTCCACATCCTTACGTTGGTTCTGATAGAGCCATTCGTAGGCCATATCGGCATGGTCGAGATCCGTGATGGGACAATAGCATACGGCAGCAAACACATTGTCCTTGGCCTTAGCAGCACCCATCTGTGTCAGAAGGGGCTCGTAGTCGGGATGATTAGCCGTAGCACCCAGCAAGGCACTCATGGCACCGCCGGCGCTGGTGCCATCGGTGATGATTCGCTCCGCCGACCCCATCATGCGTTTGTCGTTGTATCGAAGATAGCGTACCACAGCCTTCAAGTCGGCAAGTCCATACGGAGCCTTACCTGTGAAGACCATCTGCCCCTGCCCGTTCTCCGTCGCACTGTCGTTGCCCCTGCTGCCAGGGATGCAAACGCACAGACCTTCCTGAAGCGCACGCCCTGTAGCATCGAGGGCAGAAGGCATCTTTGCCTTACTTTCACGATAGCCACCAACGTAGGTCCTTAGCAATATGGGGGACCGCTGCGTCGCCCCTTCGGGTACGAAGAAGTTTAGCGTCTGCACGGCCGAATCCTCCACATTGGTCACATACCGGATGCCAGTGTAGGCCGTGTATCGAACGGTCTGCCCGTCGAGCATATTCAGTTCCTTTGCTTCACCCTGCGCCCGGAAGCACAGTGGGTCGTTCTTTGCCGTTGCTCCCATGACAAGAATCGGAAGCACAAGCATGGTCCAATATCGTTTCATATACATTTATTTAATGAGACTACTTTCTACGTGCATTTTTCGTCAGTCGTTCATCGACGCGTCGATTGAGTTTAAACGACGTGTCGATTGAGCTTAAACGACGCGTCGATGAAGGTGAAACGACACGTCGATGAAAGCCCAACCATAGTAGGGCCGAAAACAGGGCCTTACTCAACACTCTCCACAGTGAGGCCGTCGAGGCTGGTCAGTAGCTGTAGGAGTTGGTCGGTGGAGAGCATCCGCGTGGAGCGGAGTTCCATCTTGAGACTGACGCGCTGCGGCGTCTCCTGCGACGTATTGTAGGTGAGCACCTTGAGGCCCTCGGCATGCAGGCGGTCGAGCAGACGGCTCATGGATGTGCCGCCATCGTTGGGGATGGAAACGGCCACATTGCGGTGTCCCACACTGGGCAGGAGACCGTTGAGTACTTCAAGGCCGATGAGCACAAGAGCCGTAGTGAAGGCTGCGATGACATAGAGTCCAGCTCCTGCGGCCATACCTATGGCGGCGGTCACCCAGAGACCGGCGGCGGTGGTGAGTCCATGAACGGCATGTCGCTGGAAGATGATGGTGCCGGCTCCAATGAAACCGATGCCCGAAACTACCTGAGCGGCAATGCGCGAGACGTCGAGACGGATGTTGTCTGAAAAATCGACATCGCCAAAGCCGTGGGCTGAAAGTATCATGAACAGGGCAGCACCAAGCGCCACAAGGAAGTGGGTGCGGAAACCGGCTTCCTTGGCACGGAACCCACGTTCTATGCCGATGGCTCCTCCCAACAGGGCTGCCACGAATATGCGGAGCAATAGGGTGTACAAGGTTGAAAAGTTAAAAGGTTATAAGGTTAAAGGGTTAAAAGGTTAAAAGGAGGGGCTGACCGAGGTTGCGGACATAGCTCTGGAGCAGGGCTTCCCATACCTGCTGGTTGGGGACGTCGTACTTGCTCCAGCCTGAACCAACGTAGTAGGTGAATCCCGTGCCTGCCTGATAGGGTGCCTGACCTATGACATGTCCGACAGCTCCACTGCGTTCCTCAGCCAAAGGCAGGTATTTCAAGGCCTTCATCTTCTGGGGGAATACTATACCTATATATAATTGTCCGTTCTGGCCCTGCGGTGTATCGAGTGCATCGGCATAGGTGATGTATCCCAGTTTCTTGTTGATTGCGTAGGCCTGAGGCTGGCTCTTGTGAACGGCAATGCCGGCACAAACGGGCATTCCACGTGTGTCGCCCTCGTACATCACTTCGCAACGGGCCAGATGGGAGCCACGGTCCTGACTGATGGTGCGTGTCTCCTTCACGCCGTTCTGCTCGTACATGTACTGACGGACCGTGAAGCGCAGCGGACCATTCTCAAGGATTTCGGCCTTCTCATAAACATCGGGCAGAAGGAGTTTGTCGCCGTCCATCAAGGCCGGAGCACCGGCTCCAAGGGTGGCCCCAACAGTGTAGGCATCCATGCCCTGGCCCTTGTCGCGGTGGTAGGTGTAGAGGTCGCGATGGATCTGTGCCCATTCGCCTCCGCGGCGCTGTTTCTTCAGTTGTTCGTTGACACCATAGCTGGTGAGTTCGTTGTGGTAGAGCTGGTCCTGTATGGGATAGGTGACGTTCTTCGTAAACGTGTCGAAGCCAGCCACGCCCTTGTTATGCATCTTGGGGCCATAGAAGCGCCATGCGTTGCGGTCGTTCTCCCAAGTGAGGTCGTCCTCGCGGTTGGGATAGATGCGTCCGTTGGCATCCAGACGGTAGGGCTTGGGCTCGCCTGTAACAATCGTAAAGGTGGCTGATGCTCCAGGGGCAACGAACACCTGGACGAGCAACTTGCCGTCGCGGGTCAGCTGGTAGGGCTGTTCAACGTTGTCGCCGTCGAGCACCAAGAACTGGCGTCCGCCGGCTATCTGCAGCTTCGCAAACACCTGCTTGGCATCCAGCTCCACGACATCCTGACGATTGTCGGCTGAGGGGTTCTTGACGGTGAAGGTCATCTTCCGTGCCTGTTTGGCAATGGCAGGTGCGCCAGGTTTGTTGCCATAGGCAGCCGTATTATCAAGGTAACGCACACGCTCGCACGCGGCAAGCAGCCAAGCTCCCGTTCCGAAGGGGGCTTGCGAGTGGCTGTCAACAATCTTCGTGGGGTCGGGTTTCTCGCCAATGGGCTGCACATAACCTATGCTGCCATCGGCCTGCAGGGCCTTCGTCGAAAGATAACGCCAGGCCTTTTCTATCGTCTCGCTGTACTTTTCCTTATCCAGATAGCCGTGATTCACACCCCACAGCAGACCGTAGCAGAAGAAGGCCGTGCCCGAGGTCTCAGGTCCTGGGGCATCCTGCTCGCAGAGCATCGAACGACTCCAGTACCCGTCGGGGCGCTGACAACGTGCCACACCCTCTGCCAACTGCTGGAAACGCTTGACGAAGATGTCGCGTCCTTTGTAGTCTTGCGGTATGTCGGCCAGGACCTTGGCCAAACCAGCCAGTACCCATCCGTCGCCACGAGCCCAGAAACTCTTGCCTCCGTCGCAGGCCGTCTTCACCTTGGGCCAGATGTATTTGCCGTCGCGATAGTAGAGCTGCGCCTCGCTGTCCCACATCAGGCTGTCGCTCCACAGGAAGTTCTCGAGCAGTTTGTCGAGATACTGGATTTCACCGGTCAGACGATACATCTTTGTCATCACAGGCATCACCATATACAAGGCATCGGCCCACCACCAGAACTTGTTGTCCTGCATGGCGCACTCGTATCCCATAACCTCCTTGGCACGCGCCACCTTATAGTCGGCAGGCACAAGGTTGTACATATCCACATAGGTCTGGAAACAAATCTGCCAGTCGCCGAAAAGGACGAAGTCGTCGCCCTCGCCGTACCACTGGTACTTCCAGTTGCGACGGTCGTTACTCTTGGCCCCCTTCCATTCGTTGTGGCGGCACCAGCGGTCGGAATACAGATACCAGTCGGCACACCCCGTCAGGCGATAGGCCTCCATGTTTCCCGTATAGTAGGCGGCATTGTCCCAAAAGGCACGTTTGTAGGGCGAATTGTTTGCCTGCCAATAGTTGTTGACCTTGACAATATTTGCAAGTACATCAGTTGAAGTCTCTGCCTGCACGTGGGAAACAAATAGGCTCGACACGGCGGCTAATAGGAAAAGTTTTGCTCGTTTCATGGTAAAAATTGCATTATTTCTTGCAAAGATAATGAATCTTTTGTAATTTTGCCTCAAAGAATGATCAATAAATTTACAAACTAATAAAAAATACTGCATTATGAAGAAAATGATTCTTGCCGCTGCGTTGCTTGCAATGAGCACCAGCATGATGGCACAAACGACAGAACTCAGTTGTCAGGACTGGGCTACACGATTCGAGAAGGAGATTATTGGCCTGCAGGCCGATGTCACGTCGTTGAAGACAAAACTGAAGGCCGACAAAGGCAACACCACGATGAAACTGCAGATGAAGCAGAAGCAGGATGACCTGAAGGTGGCTAAGGCTAACCTGAAAGCCGCAAAGATGGCCATAAAGCAAGAAGTGTCTGCCGACAAGGAGATTGAAAAGGCCAAAGCACAGGTTACCAAGCTGCAGGCTAAGAAGGATAAGGCACAGGCCGCTGTGGCAAAGGCTGAACAGAATGTCGTGAAGGCACAGAATGCCGTGAAGAAGGCCGAACAGAAGGTGGCAACTGCCGAACAGGGCGTAGCCAAGGCACAGCAGAAAGTGGATCTGGCCAAGCAGGGTGTGGCCAAGGCCCAGGACGATGTGGCCAAGGCCCAGGACGATGTGGTGAAGGCAAAGGACAGCGTTTCCAGCATCTCCGACAGTCATGATGCTAACGACAATATCATCAAGGCTGCCGAACAGAAGAAAGCTGCTGCCATCGACAACCTGAAGAAGAGCATCACCCTCCGTACCGACGGTACGAGCGGCAGATAATTTAGGGA
The DNA here is from genome assembly GCA_902783655.1 of uncultured Bacteroidales bacterium. Classification (GTDB taxonomy): domain Bacteria; phylum Bacteroidota; class Bacteroidia; order Bacteroidales; family Bacteroidaceae; genus Physcousia. The sequence continues at coordinate 477 of CACZRZ010000080.1, read as the reverse complement.
ACACTACATTCGCCGTTCGATGGCCTTGCGCAGGAGTTCAGTAAACGCCTGCCCCTTCAGTCCCCATCGTGGGGCAACAAGCAGATGAGCGGGCGACGTACTGACAAAACGTTCAAGCACTATCGAGGACGGAAGCAAGGAAATGTAATCGAGAACCCATTCGATATATTCCTCTACGGATGGCAGGGACCAAGGATGTTCCTGCCATTCTTTGTGCAAACGGGTTCCGCGAATGATTTGCAACTGATGCAATTTCAGCGTCGTCAGGGACAATGAAGATATGAGCCGGGCCTGACGCATCAGTTCGTCGTGGTCCTCACCCGGCAGCCCCAGGATGATGTGTGCCCCAACACGGATGCCCCGTTCCGCTGTGCGGTATATGGTCTCTGCCGAGTCGGCAAACGTGTGCCCGCGATTGATGTGGCGCAAGGTCTCGTCGTTGGCGCTTTCTATTCCATATTCTATAATAAGGAAAGT
>CACZRZ010000079.1 GCA_902783655.1 uncultured Bacteroidales bacterium | reverse complement strand
TGACCGCAGTGGACTTGCCCACCTGTCGGGCACCGCGAATCAGAAGCGGTTTACGGCGAGGGGAATCTTTCCATTCAATCAGTTGTTCGTCTATATGTCTTTTGTAATATGTCATATCATCTCTTTTTTATGCTTTGTGGGTGCAAAGTTATAAATATTTTCCAAAAGTAGGGGCAAAAAACATGAGAAATTATCCAAAATATACTCCAAAACCAAAAGTATTGGCAAAAAACGGTCTGTTTTGTCAAAAAGAAGGGGCGGTTAAAGGGTTAAAGGGTTAAAGAGTTAAAAGGTTAAAGGGTTAAAGGGTTAAAGGGTTAAAATGTTAAGGTGTTAATATAATTAATTTTTAGGTGTTTATATATGAATCTAAGTTACTTTTTATCACAATCTCCCTTTAACAGAAGACTTTTATGCTGCAAATATATAATTTTTAATTCCAGCAATTTTTTCCAATAAATAGTGTTTATTTTGTAATACAGGGGTAATACGGGGGTGCTGTTGCCAGTTCTTATCCGAACGAACAGTCATGGCATAGTCATGAGGCTTTCAGATAAAATGAGGGCGTGCCTGCTGGCACACCCTCTTATAGAAAAGCCGCACTTGGTGATGTGATGAAACTCCGAGCTATAAGGTTTTGAGCGCCCGCATTCTTTGTAATCCGCCGGTACTCGCGTACTACCTCTCACGAGGCGCGGCCCGCCATTGAGATGCGTAAGCATTCTCGGTTTTCTGTTTTAATTTGATGAGTATCCCAGTCAAACCTTGTGCGGCTATGATGGCTGTTTGGCTCATTCACAAGGCAAAGTTACTATAAATACCATTAATAACAAAACGTTTTGCCTTTTTTTTGCTTTCGGGGGCCGTTTATGATTTTTTAAGCTTTTCTTTTTGGTAGTCTCGCGAATTGGCAATATATTTGTATCCAAATGGGCATAAAACAATTCAAAATATAATATTATTAAATTCAAAATTATACTGAAATGATTACTACAATTGTTGTTATCGTCGTAGTGGTGCTGCTGGCACTCTACCTCATCAGCCTCTACAATGGCTTTGTTAAACTTCGTAACAATCGCGAGAATGCGTTTGCCAACATCGACGTGCAGCTCAAGCAGCGCCACGACTTGATTCCTCAGCTCGTAGCAAGCGTCAAGGGCTATGCCGAGCACGAGAAGACACTGCTCGAGGAACTGACCCGCGCACGTACCGCTGCCATGAGTGCTACCACCATTGATGACAAAATTGTTGCCGAGAACCAGCTGACCAATGCTCTGAACGGACTGAAGGTGGCTGTGGAGGCCTATCCCGACCTGAAGGCCAACCAGAACTTCCTGCAGCTGCAGGGCGAAATCAGCGACATCGAGAACAAACTGGCTGCCGTGCGCCGCTTCTTCAACTCGGCTACGAAGGAACTGAACAATGCTGTTGAGACCTTCCCGGGCAACATTGTTGCAGGTATTTTCGGCTTCAAGCGCGAAATGATGTTCGAGATTGCCGACACCGAGCGTGCTCAGTACGACAAGGCTCCCGAGATTAAGTTTTAAGGGTTAAACAGATAATCCTTAATTCTTTCACCCTTTAATCTTTCAATATTTATCGTGAAGTACGTCGGATTATATACCCAACAGGTCAGGAACAACACGAAGAGCATGTTGCTTCTCGTGTTGTTCCCTGCCATCATGCTCATCATGGTGTTTGCCTTTATTGCCATCATGCAGCGCATGAGCGTGACAGACCCCATATACTTCGACTGGTACGAGGTCATGGGAACATTCCTCACCACCATGCCCTTCGTGCTGGGCGGTGTCGGTATCTGGTTTGCAGTGGCCTATTTTAGCAACACATCCATGATACGCCACGCCACGGGAGCCCGTCCGCTGGAGCGTCGCGAGAATCCGCGCGTATATAATATAGTAGAAAACCTCACCATGACTTGCGGCATGGATATGCCCAAGGTGAACATTATCGACACACCTGAACTGAACGCTTTTGCCAGTGGCATCGACCGCGACAGCTACACGGTGACGCTGACCACGGGCATCTGCGACCGACTCAATGATGACGAACTGGCAGGTGTCATCGGTCACGAACTCACACACATCCGTAACCGTGACACACGACTGCTCATCGTCAGCATCATCTTTGTGGGCATCATGTCCACCCTCGCCAGCCTGGCCATACGCCTCATTTGGAACACCTTTGTCTATGGTGGCAGCGGTTCGCGCCGCAGGAGCAGCAACGACAAGGGTGGGGGAGTGAGCATTCTCGTGGCCCTGGCCGTAGCTGCAGCACTGGCCGCTATTGGCTACTTATTTACGCTGCTCACACGTTTTGCCATCAGTCGCAAACGCGAGTATATGGCCGATGCAGGCGGAGCCGAACTCTGTGGCAATCCTCTGGCCTTGGCCAGTGCCCTGCGAAAGATATCTTCCGCCCCTGCCTTGGCCGATGTCGATCGTCAGGATGTGGCACAGCTCTTCATCATCCATCCAAAGAGCCTCGCCTCTGGCTTCACCAGTTTCCTCTCGGGTCTCTTCGCTACACATCCCAGCACGGAGAGCCGCATCGCGTACCTGGAGCAGTTTTAGTCTCTGTTAATAAAGGGCAATAAATGCCTCCCACGAATGAGGACTAAAGTAGAAAAAACGTCGTTATGACAAGGCTTTTCTAAGTTTTTCATAAAAAATCGTGTAAAAATCTTGGTCATTCCAAAATAACTTCGTATCTTTGCACCGCAAAAGCAGAATGGGGGATTAGCTCAGCTGGCTAGAGCGCTTGCATGGCATGCAAGAGGTCATCGGTTCGATTCCGATATTCTCCACCCAGAGACGACAATGCTTTTGCATTTTTTTTGCCGAATTGGCTCAGTTGGTAGAGCAACGCATTCGTAATGCGTGGGTCGGCGGTTCGAGTCCGCCATTCGGCTCAAAAAAAGGGTTAATGCTTTGATGGACGGGGCAGTCATTCGTGATTGTCCTCGTTTTTTTTACCCAAATAGGTCATTAGGCCGACAAGAATCATACAAATTTCACGCGCTCGGCATTGTAAGCGTCTTCTTACATCGCCGAGCGCGTGAAAATTGCGGTTGAAACATAATTTATGTAAATGGCATGCCTTCTTTTTGTTTAAGCGCAAAGAGGAGGCAAGGTTTACTTTACTACAACCTTTTTACCATTACGGATGTATATGCCCTTGTTGAGTTGAGAGTTCTCGCCTTGCGAGCGACCAGAGGTCGAGCGGAAAGTTGAAAGTTGAGAGTTGGCTATGCGCCGTCCACTCAGGTCGTATATGGCGTTAGTCCCATTCTTCATTCTTAATTCCTCATTCTTAATTTCATTGATATCAGTATAGTTGCCCGTTACGTCATTGACTTCGTATTTACCCTCGCCGTTTGTGGTTTTCTTAATGATGAAGAAGGCATCGTCAGAGATACCAGTGATGTCCACCGTCTGTGGGCTGCCTGAACCGGTACTGAAAACGAGGTTTACGAAGCGCTGCTGACTGGTGATGTTGACGGTCTGTTTGTACCATGTGTTTCCATCGATTTCCACGGTCTCGGTGATTTGACGACCTGGCCACGAACCGTTGAGCTCTGTGTTGTTGGATGTCCAGATGTAGAAATTCATGGTGGGCCATGTGGAGACGAGTGTGGCGAGTGGCCTACAATAGATGGTGGCGGTGTGGGCTTGGAACTCAACAATGTTGTAGGTGCGCTGGATGGTATCAACGACCTTGCCACCAATGACGAGGCCCAGCGTGAGGGTGCACGACTGTGTCAGGTTAAGCGTAACTCCGTCGGTGGAGGCAGGACTGTCTGCCAATACAGGACTATCCACCGTCGGCATGGAGCCATCCGTCGTATAGACCAGCTTGGCCTGTTTGTCGGTGGTGAGGGCTACGGCACGTACACTGACCTCACTGTCATAGGTACCGCTGGCCTTGTCGAGCCATGCGTGGTTGAAACCCTCGCGACGGGCAATGAGATAGCGATAGCCGGGGCCGGAGAGTATTTCCTGGAAATCGCCTTCTATGGCAGGAGTGTCAGAGGATACGACATCGCGATTGCCTACAACGACACAGAGGTTGGTATGGTGCCCCGTAATTTCGGCAGCATAGTATGTGGTCTGTGCGAAACGGGTAGTGTAGGTACTGGTGTTGGTGATGCCTGCGAGTTTGCGGGCTTCAATCATGAGTTGTATTTCGGGTTTGTAGGCCATCCAATTGGTAAGGAATACACAGGGAGTGCCAGGCATGGCCAGCAGAAATGCATTGGCCTGCAGGGTATCGCGGCGGATGGGGTCTTGCTGTTCGCTGGCACTGCGGTATTCCATATCGTGGTTCTCAACGAATGTTACGGCGTATGGTTTCATCTGATTGTCGGCAATCAGCCGGTTATCGGTCTTCAAATACGCCCAACTTCCCTTGTTGATGGCATCGCGCACATTATAGCGGAACTGGAAGTCGAAGGCTGCCGAGGTCGGATTGCCATCTTCCCCTTTCGTATTGCGAATCCAGTTCTTGATGTTCTGGTTACTGTCCCAGTATTCACCTACGGAGAACTGGGGCTTGGAATGTTGGTTATATTCAGCGATGTACTCGGCACTGAAGCCCTTGACCATGTCGTAGCGGAAGCCCGTGTAGCCAAGGTCGTCAATCAGATACTTGGTGTAGGCACGTATGATACGACGTACATTCTCACTCTTGTGATCAACGTCTCTACAGCCGTCCCAGTCCTCGCCCGTGTCGTTGTTTTCGGAGAGACTGACTCCCTGACGTTGTGCTTCGGCCAGTGCCTTACCTCCGTCGTCGTTACGACAGATGTCTGTAGGCAGCATCTGATAGGTCTCACCCTGATAGGTTTCTACAGGATAACCGAACCATCCGTTGGTGGGTTCGCGATGATTGACCACCACGTCGGCAATGAGTCCTGTGCCCAAACGCTTGAAGGTTTGAATCATGCTTCTGAGTTCGGCCTCTGTACCGAAGGCACTGCGCTGGGTCCAGTAATACTTTGGGGTATAGCCCATGTTGTTCATGCTGCCACACCATCCGCTTTGGGGAACCCAGATGAGGTCGAAGGAACGGGAGAGTTCTTCGGCTTGTGATTCCAGATTCGTCCACTTCGTGTCTGCATAGCTGTTCCAGTAGAAACCCTGCAGCATTACGCCTCCATAGTCCGAGGGCCAGCCTTGAGCGGCTGTGTAATGTAAAATGTAAAATGCAAAATGTATAAAGAGGAACAAACGTTTCATGGGCTTTGTGTTTTAATGGAAGAGGGCCGTGGCCTCTGTTGCGTGCCACGGCCCTCTGGATAATTAAATAGATTGTTTTTACAGTCTATATTGACAAGGGTGTCTGAATTATTTTACCACCTTCTTGCCATTGACGATGTAGAGGCCACGGGTGGTCTTCTCTACGCGCTGGCCGGCGATGTTGTAGATGGCGGTGTTCTTCTTGCTGGCAGCAATGCTCTCAACGCCACTGCCACTTGAAACCTTTGTGCTGAGGACGGGAGCCTCGCCAGAGAGGTCGAGCGTGAAGGTTACGTCGGCATCCATCTGCAGGATAAGGATGGCATTGTCGCTTTCCTGTCCCATGGCAGCACCACCGTAGTTGACAGACCAGTCGTGGTTCAGGACAACCTTGAACTCGTAAGTGCCGGCCTTCAAAGGAAGGGTGATAGCATAAACCTTATCGCTGATTTCCTTCATCTCGGTGCTCTTGTCACCGGCATTCCATTCATTCATGGTACCAGCCAGAGAGTAAACATCGGGCTCAACGGGAGCATCACCTGCAGCTTTCCATTCTGCGGTTACCTGAGGCTTGGAGAAGTCCATGATGTCGAGGGTCAGCGTAATGTCATAAACGGCACCCTTCTCCAGAGTAATCTTGAAGTTCTTACCATTGTCGGCGGTGGCATTCTTGGCTACACCATTCTCCAAAGATTCATCTCCCTCGATGGCACCCCACTGTGCAGCAGACCAAGAACCGTTGGCCACAAACTTGAACTCATAGGTACCGGCAGGGATACCCTTCAGCTCCAGGGTGTAATAGCCCTTTTCCTCAACCGTCATTTTGTTTGCAGCAGCTTCTGTTTCGTCAATCTTCCAGTCCAAACCGTTCAGCAGACCGGCAGAACCAGCGGCAACGATGTACTGAACATCGTCCAAGGTGAAACCGAACTCAATAACCTTTGCGCCACTGTAGGTAGCAATCATTGTTTGGGGGTCGAAAGTAATCAGCACATCGCTGGCTTCCTCAACCTGGAACTTGTAGTTGGCATCGCCTTTACCATACCATCCACCATCGTAAACGATCTTGAATTCGATGGGATTGGTGTCTTTGGCAAACAGGAGGGCCTTCCACACACCTTCGTTGGCGTCATAGACCATGGCATCGCCAGTTTCTTCACCGCCCCAGTTGGCGGTGCACATGTTGTCCGTACCGGACACGAATGCTTTGTGGGCGCTGGGATCGTAAGCGTCCTGTGCAAAACCTACGGCACTAACAAGTGCCATGCAGAGAAGAGTAAATAATTTCTTCATAGCTTTTTGTTTTTAGTTGGTTAATAATGTTAATAATAAAGTTTTTTTAATTGGTTAATGGGGGAACGGGCGAACCCGTTCCCCGGGTTTGTTTATTTTGCAACGAAAAGGGATTCACCTGTGATGTCGTTGAAATAGACATCGTAGTTCCCGTTATTTACAGCTTTGCCTGTCCAGTCAGCACCTTCCGTAGCATGGAACGACGGGGTTCCAGTAGCCATGTTAACATCAAAGGCATACCAGCAGTGGCTCTTCCACTTGTCACCACTGGTCTCTACCTGCTTCATTTCCTTACCGGCAACACTGATGGCTGTGTACTCCGTAGGCGACTGGTTATCCAGCAACTTGAACGAGAACTGATAGGTGGCAAAGTTAAAGGTCAATGTGTACCATCCAGCCGAGGTGGGACAGATGTAGCCACCACCATCCCTGAATTCACCGCTCATGGCCTTGACATTATTGCCGGCAGCTGCACCAAAGGCTACATCCTGACCAAAGGAGTCATCGCTATAGAGTTTGGTGTCCAGCGTACCCGAGAAGTAGGTTGTCACGGTCTGCAGCACTTTGGTAATGGGCATCAGAGGCAGGGTTTTTTCATTACCATTGCGGTTGTTCTGTTTACCGTATATCCAATAATTCATTTCGGGCACGGCAGGCAATACGCGAACGACAAACGGATCGGAAACGGCCTTCAGCGTGGAACCGTTCTGTTCGAACAGGGCAGTCAGGATGCCGTTGAAGGAACGTTCCTCCTGCTTCTTGCCAAAGAATTTCACGATGGTTGTTTCAAACTCACTACGGTTGATGTAACCTTCCTTGTTTGCATTGAAGTTCTGGCTGTTGCCCTTGTCGTCGCTCAGGGTTACGACATAAGTTGCATCAACATTGCTCTCCACCTGTTGGGGCACGAATACCTGTACGAGCTCACTCTCGCCAAGCGATTCTATGTCGATGACAGCCGCAGGAGCTGCTACGTTTACCTTCATCTGTATGTCGGCAGGTTGCTCCTGATCGTTGTGCTGCGGTTGGCTCCAGTCGTCATACTCGCCCTTGCAGGAGGCACAGACTACACAGAGCAGACAGAGACCGCAGAGATAGTTTATATACTTTTTCATATTCATTGTCAATTATAATCTTCAATCTCCAATTTTCAATCTTCAATCTTCAATCTTCAATTCTCATTTCACTTCGCCTGTCAGTTCATCGAAGTTGACATACAGTTTCTGGCCTTCGGAACAGGTTACAGAGTAGGCTGCACCAACGTTATCCTTCCAGTTCGACGGGATGTCCACTGTACGCCAGTAGAGACTGCTCTTGAACAGGGTGAACTCTGTCTTCCACCAGTCGAGACCTGGCACCTTGATGTAGGCACGCAACTCACCGCTACCGGTGAAGGCAGGAGACTCCCATATACCATCAGCCGTAGCCGGAGCCTTCATCTGCCAGTCGGCATTCGAGTCTGTCCAGTCACCACCGGCGACATTACCAATGACGTATGCAGCACCCGGATAGATAGTGAGGTCGCTGACAAGGGCATTCTTGGCCTTATCCACAACTGTTGCTATGCTCAGGACATACCATCCTGCCGTTGACACCTTGATGCTGCCGTCCTCTGCTTCATCAATGCCTGCACTGGCCTGGTCGTCGATGGAAGAGGTACGACTGTATCCAGTTCCGGTTTCTTCGCTATCGCCCCACAGGAATGTGTCACCGGCACCGAAGTAAGCCAATGTGTAGAAGTTGCCGGGGGCACCATAGACGGGAGCCCATTCCTTGGCACCGCTTCCACCCTTCACCGAGGTTCCGCTCAGGTACAGGGTCTTGGGAATGGCTGCCACGTAGGCCACGGTCAGGTTACTCATCTTGATGACGTTCGAGTAGCACTCTGTACCTTGCGTACGTGCAACTTCAGCCTTCACACGGATGTAAACATCGAGTTTCAAGCCCGTAGGGTCAGCTCCATTGTTGGCTGCCTGATACATCTTGATGATGGCATTGTTCAGTTCCATAGCATCCACGTTCATGTTGGCCGTGGTGTAGGTGGTGGAGAGTGTAACATATTTCACCGATGGGTCGGCATCGGTGGGGGCAACCGTTTGGAAGGCAGGATCGATGGAAACCTGTACGGAATAGATGGTGACGGCGGGATAGCCATAGTTGGGTTGCTCCTTCACCTTCAGGTTCACGGTTTCCGAATTCGAAAGGTCAAGAATCAGACTTGTGGGGTAGGCCGATTCGAGCAGCGTCATCTGCAAGTTGTCGGTATTGAGCGTGGGATTGCTGTCAGTGTCCTTCTCACAGGATGTGCTAAGCACACAAAGCCCACAGAGAAGACTGAGCCCACAAAGATATTTCATATAATTTTTCATAATAATTGTCAATTATCAATTGTGCATTATGAATTGTGAATTATGAATTATGAATTATGCATTTAATAGCCTTCGTTCTGACTATTCTTCATGTTCTCGTTGTTGTTGATGTCGTCCTGTGGGATGGGGTAGAAGCGGAAGTGATTGTCCACAGTCTGACCCTTGGCCACACCGCCCTTCCATGCCCAGACGTAAGTACTACCCGTGAAGCGTCCGAAGCGATTCAGGTCGCTGCGTCGACGGCCTTCCATGTAGAACTCGCGGCACCACTCGTCAACCAAAACATCTTCGTTGACTTCCAGCAACTCGGCAGCATGGGCACGCTTGCGCAGGACGTTCAGGTCCTTCAGCGAACCGGCTTCATCGCCCTGGCGATAGGCCACCTCGGCGCGAATCATATAGGCTTCGGCAAAGCGCAGAAGGGGTATGTCCATATCGGGCCATTCCACATCCTTCACTGGACCACCATCGGAACGAATGTTCTGGAACTTCACAACTGAGATACCATCGAGGAAGTTGTTCAACTTGTCTGTGGAAAGTTTGCGAATGCCGCCACCGCAACCTGCATAGAATAAAGCACGGTCATCACCTGCAGCCTTCAGTATGCTCTTTGTGTCGGTTCCTGTCTTGGCATCCTGAGCTATGATTTCTTCTTCTGTAGCTCCAGGCTCCAGTTCTTCTGTTGCCATAGGTATTTTTCCATCTGGGAAGAACTTCTTAACCAAATCAGGCCGTGCGTAGTTACAGCTCCAGCAATTGCTGGTACCGGCGTATGGCATACCTGAAATGCGTGTAGAGGAAATCAGGTAGTTGGCACCCGAATAGCAGCGTGTTTTCAAGCCGTCCTGGCGGATAGGAAGGATAATTTCCTGCATGGCCTCTGGATTCTCATCATTGTCGGCCATAAACAACTGGGCGTAGCCACTGTTACCACCTTTTTCGTTCGTGGCGAGATTATACTTGCCACTGCCAATCAATTGTGTGGCATACGTCTTTGCCTTCTCCAGGTCATTGACTTGACCGTCGGTGTAGATGTCCGAGTTCAGAGCCAGACGGGCATGCAGCAACCATGCGGCACCCTGATCCACACGACCGAAGTCCTGAGCCGTGTTGAATGTGCCTACGGGAGCCAGTTCGTTCTCGATAGCAGTCAGTTCCTGATCTATCCAGTTATATAGGTCTATGCCTTCCTTGGGAACGGGCAGTGCGGTGGACTCATCGTTCTCATCCTTGAAAGGGGCCTTGTGCCAGAGGTCGAGGAAGTACCAGTAGTGCAGGGCACGCAGGAAACGCACCTCGGCACGGTAGTACTTATAGTCCTGACTGCTTTGTCCGGCAGTTTCTTTCAGATAGGTATTGAAGAGCACGATGTCGAAGCCCAGGCGTTGATAGCACCACTGGGTACGCTGTGACGAAGAGCTCCACGATATGCCCGTAATCTGCGGGATATCGGTATCGGTCTGCCAGGCCCAGTTGCACTCATCGGTTGGCAGCACTTGCAGATTGAACGTTGTGCGGTAGAATCCGCTCTCACCCTCATCGCTACTGATGTCGCCCCTTCCGGCAGGACCTTGCTGTCCAGTCAGCCCCAGTGTGCTATACGCCTTCGCCAGCAGTTGCATGTCATCGAACGTAGGCGACGACTGAGGGTCGATGGATTTAATGTCGAGGTCGTTCCAGCAGGATACACAGAGTACACTGAGGAGACAGAGACCACAGAGATTATTTATATACTTTTTCATAATAATTATCAATTATCAATTGTGATTATGAATTATGAATTATGAATTAGAAATTGAGGTTAATACCCAGTTGGAAACTCATGGGACGCGGATACGGATTCTTGTCTACACCACTCGCAACTTCGGGGTCGATACCCTTGTACTTGGTGATGAAGAAAGGATTCTGTGCCGTGAAGAAGATGCGTCCGCCCTCAATCTTGGTGCTTCCATTACGTACCCATGCAGGGAAGGAATAGCCCAGCGTGATGTTCGAACACTTCAGATACGAGGCGTTGCGAACAAAATAGTCTGACAGGAAGTACTCTGTACCCTCACCCGTGAAACCGAGTTCTACAGCTTCGGGGAAGGTGTTGGAGAATGCACTGTTTGCATACAGGCCGGAGGGACTGATACTGCCCTTGTCCGACAGATAATTATAATAGACGTAGTTGCCAAGGGAGGCATGGAAAGCCAGACTCAGGTCCCAACGCTTGTAGATGAACTTGGTAGTCAGACCCATGATGACATCGGCTGCCGGCTTCTTGTAGTAGTAGCGATCCTTGTCGTTGATCTGACCATCGGCGTTGCGGTCAACATACACACCTTCCAGGGGTTTGCCATCGGCATCATAAACCTGCTGATACACCCAGAACGAGTTTGCGGGTTCACCCACATGGTGGGCCATGATGTGGGTGGAATTACCACGACTGATGGTCTCGCCCGTAATGATGCGATAGTCCTCATCACCTGTGTCTCCTGCCAGCGAGGTAATCTCGTTATGGTTCCACGAAACGTTGTATTGGAGATCCCAGGTGAAGTTCTTGGTGACAACGGGTTTAACGTCGAAACTGAACTCAACACCGTAGTTCTTCAGCGAACCGATGTTCATGGGCAGGATGCTGGCAGGAGCCGTACCTACGGAGATGGTCTTGTACTGGAGCAGGTCGGTGGTCTTGCGGTAGTAGGCATCGAGGTTCCATACGAACCTTCCGTTCTTGGCCGAGAAGTCAAGTCCTGCATTCCATGTCGTCGTGGTTTCCCATTTCAGGTTCTCGTTGACAGCCGACGGACGGGCTGTATAATAATAGGTATTACCGAAGGGATACATGGCGTAGTCGTTGCTGACGGTATATACCGTCTGATAGGCAAAGTCCTCACCAATTCCCTGCTGACCTGTCTGTCCCCATCCGAGGCGCAGCTTCAGGTCGTCGAGCCAATTGGCATTCTCCATGAACTTCTCACTGCTGATGCGCCATGCAAGAGCTGTGGAGGGGAAGTAACCCCAACGACTCTTTGCACCCTTGGGGAAGCGTGACGAACCGTCAGCACGGAAGGTTGCCGTCAGCATGTAGCGCTCGAGCAACGTGTAGTTGAGTCGGCTGAAGTAGGATACCAGTCGGTTGTGTGTGGCCCATGCACTCTGGGCACGTGTACTTTCGTTGTGTGCTTCCGGAGTTGCCAGCAGGTTGCCATTGGCATCATAGCGTTCCCAACCCTGTCCGGCATTCCAGCCTTCGCGGTGGTAACGACTTTCTTCCGCACCGGCCATGATGCTGAAGTCGTGCTTGTCATTCCAGTTGTGGGCATACTGGGCGTATGCATTGGCAGTAGCCGACCACTTCATGTAATGGGTCTCGCCATCCCAACCATAGTAGTTATTGTCGAAGGAGTAGGGCGAACTGTAGTCGTCCTGCTTCGATTTGGTGTACTGCCCGCCGATGTTGGCATGCAGTGTCAAATCCTCCAGACCATGAATCTTGTACTCTACATCGAGATTGCCGATGAAGTCGTTGGCATGGGCCAGAATGTACTGATTCTTGAGCAGTGCCAGGGGATTCTGCGGTGCATTGGGGTTTTTCGTGTATTTCCAGTTCGGGTCGTTGAAGTTGGCATTCTGCGAGGGCTGCCAGTATCCACCGAAGTATGCACCCACGGCACTGTCGTCATAGACGGGACGTGTCGGGTCTATGCTAAGTGCGGTACCAATGGCACCACCGGCGTTAGCATAGCGGTCGTATTCGTGCATGTACTTAGCCGTGATACCGAAGTTCAGGTGCTTGTCAAAGAAAGTTGGTGCCAGGTTCAGCGATGCATTGGTACGGCGCATCCCTGATGTCTTGACGATACCATCCGACATGTTGTATCCTACGCTCAGTCGGTAGGGCATGTTCTTCAGACCACCATTGAACGAAATATTGTGGTTGGTGGAGATGGAATTGCGGAATATCTGGTCCTGCCAGTTGGTGTTGGCCGTACCCAGTGCCGATGCATCCAGACCATCCATGCTGGCCACCAATGTGCGATAGGCGGGACCGTCCAGCGCATCATACTTTTTCTGTATGGTTGACACCGTGACATCTCCGTTGTAGGAAATCTTGGGAAGCGAACTCTGCTTACCTTTCTTCGTAGTGATGATGATGACACCGTTCGATGCTCGGCTACCATAGATGGCTGTTGCCGATGCGTCCTTCAGCACGGTGAAGGTCTCGATGTCATTGGGGTTGATGTTTGCCAGGATGTTGCTCATGCCCGTAGCGGTACTGCCGTCGATGGTCAGTCCGTCAATGACGAACAGAGGATCGTTGGTGGCATTCAGCGACGAACCGCCACGGATGCGGATCTGTGCACCGGCACCTGGTGTACCGCCAGAGGTGATGACATCCACACCGGCAATCTTACCCACCAACATATCGGTGGCATTGTTCGTGATACCCTTCGACATTTCATCGGGGTTCATGGCGGAGACGCTTCCGGTCAGGTCGCTTTTCTTGGCATGACCGTAACCGATGACAATGACATCCTCCAGTGCTTTCGCATCTTCCACCATCGTGACAACCATGTTGGGGGATGCTGCCAGTTCCTGTGTAATAAAACCCATGTAGGAGAACACCAAAGTAGTGCCCTTGGCTACACTCAACTGGAAGTTACCATCAAAGTTAGTAACCACGGCTGTGCCTCCGCCCTTTACAGCTACTTTAGCGCCAATCAGGGGCTCGCCCAATTCGTCCTTCACCAAACCTTTCACTTGTATCTGAGCCATTGCACCTACGGATAGGAGCAGGCATACGAACAGCGTCAGAAGCTTTGGCGAAACACTCGTAAAGACTTGTTTCATGTTACTGAATTTAATGTTATTAGTTAATTTTTATGCAATTTACGCACAAATTTATAAATTTGTATCCTAACGTAACAACGTTTCTGCATGCTTTTTTATGAAAATAAAGTGCAATCGTTTGCATATGCGACAGCTATTTGTTAATTTTGTGCCATGAATCACAAATGTTATGGAAAAACAGGTCATCACCATACGCGATATAGCTCATGCACTCAACACATCGGTGAGTACCGTCAGTCGTGCCCTGCGCGACAGTTCTTCTATCAGCGAGGAACGGCGGCGGCAGATACAGGAGTATGCTCGCGCACATGGCTATCGTCCGAATGTTCTGGCTGCGGCGTTGCGAACCTCACATGCCGCTCTCAAGAGTAATCTCATAGGGGTTGTCCTGCCTGAGTTCGAACACTATTATTTCTCCTGCATACTGACGGCCATCGAGGAGACTTGTCGCGAGAACGGATACTTCGTTATTGCGGCTCAGACGGGGGACAGCTATGAGCGCGAGCGTGAGGTGGTGGAGGCTTTCTGTCAACAGAATGTGGCTGGCATCATCATCAGTCAGGCCAAGGATACCGTTGAATATGGACACATCGAGTCGGCTATTGCTGATGGCATTCCCATGGTGTTCGTGGACAGAATATGTACAGGTGTACGCACCAGCCGAGTGGTTGTCGATGACTATGCTGCCAGTTACACGGCAACGGAACACCTGATATCGTGTGGTTGTCAGCGGATAGCTTTTCTGGGCTCCACCATGCATCTGGAAATCTCCAAGAATCGTTTCAACGGCTATCGCGATGCCATGCATCGGCACGGACTTCATGTCGATGAACGACTGGTACGACAATGCGACAACCGCAAGGAAACCGAGAGTACGGTGCCACAACTCATGACATTGGACGAACGGCCCGATGGATTCTTTGCCATCAACGACGATACAGCCCTTGGTGTACTTTATACCTGCAAGAAGATGGGATTCCGTGTACCCGATGATGTTTGTGTATGTGGCTTTGCCGATGGCATATTGGCACAAAGCAGCGACCCACAGTTGACCACCATAGCACAGAGTGGTCATGATGTGGGTCGCTTAGGAGCTCAAGTGATGATGGACACCATCAGTGGTACAATTCCAGAAGGTCAGTACGTAAGTCGTGTCGTAAAGACCAAGCTCGTAGTCCGTGGCACAACACGATAGCCCCCTCTCCAAACTCCCCCCGAAGATGAATGCCTCATGACTTTGATTTTCGTCCCACAGAAGCGATTTTTTTAAGGTCCCACAGAAATAACAGAAATAACAGAAATATTATCTGTGCCGAAGCCACTGATGAACGCCCCTTTTCTTATAAGAATTGATAAACCGCTACTAACAAGCTTTCTACTTCGTTGAAAGCATTTCTGTAATTTCTGTTATTTCTGTGGGACCTATAAAATATTATAGCTCCGCGATGCAACGCAAACGGCAAGCCGATTACAGCGGAACTTCAACAAGCTTTCTACTTTGTGGAAAGCATTTCTGTAATTTCTGTTATTTCTGTGGGACCTATAAAATATTATAGCTCCGCGAT
>CACZRZ010000078.1 GCA_902783655.1 uncultured Bacteroidales bacterium | reverse complement strand
TGTGCCACATAGGTGCCGCTGATGTTCATGGGCTGATAGGTATAGACGCCCGTAGCAGGGTCATAGGTGACCGACTGCGAGACGGCGTGATGGAGATAGTCGAACTTGGCATCCAGGTAGTACATGCCCTGGCGAGGGGCCGTATGGTCGAAGTATTCGGCACTGAGCGACGTCTTCGCAGTCCCTTTCAGGTCGTGGTTGCCGAGTTTGACGATGAGGGGACGGCTGTCGTCGCGCCAGTCTATGCGGTCGAGCAGGTCGGCGGGGGCGTTCTTGTAACCGGCGCTGAGACGGAAGTCGCGCTTGCCGTCCTTCCATACGTGGCGGAACGAGGCATGAGGGTCCAGAATGACGGTCGTCTGCCGGGCTATGGTATCAATAGACCCACCCCCTGCCCCTCCCTTAAAGGGCGGGGAGAATAGCCCACGCTGATAATGGATACGTTCATGGACAACGGGAACGCCCATGCCTATGCTCCATCGCTGATAGCCCACCGTCATGTGGATTTGGGGGTGGATGTAGGTGCCGTTCTTCGACAGACTCACACCAGGCTTGTGCTCCCAACGACGGCGGTGCAGGTCGTAGGAGTTCCCTGGGTCGGTGATGGCCGTGAGGGCATCAAGTTGCGAGGGCAGCAGAAGTGTGTCGGGATGGTAGAGCCAGTCGTGGTTGTCGGTCATCGTGGCGGTTACCCCGTCGCCTACCGACAGCATCAGGTCGTGGCCGAGTTCCTTATGATAGGAGAGCGATGCCACGCCTCCCGTATAGTGGTTTCGGATGGAACGGGAATTAAGGTTTTCCCCCACGATGGGACCTGTCTGGAAATGTGTTCCCTCCTCCGTTTCTTCGTTTTCGTGATTTACCCAGCCATAGTAGGAGATGTGCTGCTTGGGGCGGCGGAACTTGACCGTGCCCTGTGCATCGGCAGAGAGTCCCCACGTTGTCCCTTCGTTCATGCCCATGGTGCGCTGCAAGGCGGTCAGCAGACTGTCGTTCCATTCCTCGAAGGCTGAATGCATGGACCCGTTGCGATGGGCATAGCGGAAGTCAGCAGTGATGTAGGTCCAGGGTTTCTTTATGGTTAAGTCGTTGTGCAGGTTCAGGCGGTTGTTACCCTGGCGATTGAAGGATTCGGTCCACGCGGTCGGTGTCAGTCCGTCGAGATATTGCTCGCGACGCTGGTGCATGGTCTGCTCATCACTTGTGGAGGTGAACTCTGCACGGAATATCTCCTTCACCTTGTCCTCCTTGGCATAGTAGGCCAACTCGCCCGCCACACTGCGCGTTGTCAGCAGCGACTGCGGTGCCGTGCCCGGGCGCCAGTGGTCCTGTTGCCCGATGTGTCGCGATTCGTTTACGTTGTTGATGTTGCCCAGCAGAGTCGTGCGCACCCGGTCGGTGAAGCCCAGGAGGAAGCCACGGCCCAGGTAACGCTTCTCCGTGCCACCAGCAGCCTCCACGTTGGCAATGTAGCCCCGACTGTATTCGTCCTTGAGGTTCACGTCCATGACATACTTCTTCGGCTCCACGTCATAGCCCAGTGCCTCGTTTTTGTCAGTCTGTTTCTCATAGACCTTCACCGTCTTCACGGTGTAGTAAGGCAGGTTCTCCATCAAGACACGCTTGTTGCCGCCGAAGAACGTGTGAGAACCCAGCAGAAGTTCGTCCACCTTGCGACCGTTGACGAATATCTCACCCTGCTCGTTCAGCGTCACGCCAGGCATCTGGCGGATGAGGTCGCCCAGCATGGAACCCTCTGGCAACTGGAAGGCTGTGGCATCATAGATGAGCGTGTCGCCATGCCAAAAGAACTTCACTTTCGTGGCCGTCACCACCAGTTCCTTCATCGTCTTTCCCTGCATCTTACGCATGCTCAGGACGGGCACCTCCACCTCCTGTTCCCCGGCAGGAACGGACACGCGCTGCCACTGGTCATCGTAACCGTCGAGCTGGGCACGGACGAGGTACTCCATCGGCAAGCCGCTGACCTCGGCCGCATAGTG
>CACZRZ010000077.1 GCA_902783655.1 uncultured Bacteroidales bacterium | reverse complement strand
TCACGGAGAACAAGGATGCAAAGGTCGTGGACGGCGTTCTGGCCGACGTGGCTCCCTCAATCCTGCATATCATGGGGCTGGAACAACCGGCCGACATGACAGGTAAGTGCCTGATTAAGTAAAAGACCCTCCCCCTGCCCCTCCCTTGTAGGGCGGGGAGTATATACGGTCATAAAGAATGAGGTAGCTAAATAGGACTCAAGTAGCAAAAGTATCTACTCCTCGCCCTTTAAGGGAGAGGTTGGGAGAGGGTCTTCTATTCCATCTCTTCATCCAAGCGGTCGGCCCAGAGATATTTGTTTGTCTCCTGGGCCGCCACTTTGCTTAGGAGAAGCAGGGCGATGAGGTTGGGGATGGCCATCAGGGCATTCATGCTGTCGGCAATGTTCCAGATGATGTCGAGGTTGATGATGCTTCCGAAGAACAGGGCAACGATGTAGAGGATGCGGTAGAAACGTGAGCCTCCACTTCCTGTTACCTGCCCCTTGTCCCTTACTTCTAAGTAGTTAACCGCACTCTCGCCGTAATAGCTCCAACCAAGGATGGTGCTGAAAGCGAAAGTGAGGATGCCAAAGGTGAGCAGCGGTGCTCCGATGTAGGGAATCTTGGAGAAGGCGACCTTGGTGAGTGCGGCACCGTCGGCGTAAGTGATGTCGGGGTAGGCGATGATGCTGCTGACCAGGACCAGTCCGGTGAGGGCACAGATGATGACGGTGTCCCAGAAAGTGCCCGTGCTGCTGACCAAAGCCTGGCGTACAGGATTACGTGTCTGGGCAGCAGCGGCTATGATGGGAGCCGAGCCCATTCCGCTCTCGTTAGAAAACAAACCACGGGCAATGCCGTAGCGGGCGGCCATCATGACGGTGGCTCCTACAAAGCCGCCTCCGGCAGCCGACGGATTGAAGGCCGACTGGACAATGAGTTGGATGGCAGGCCACACGTATGGGCTGTTCATGCAAAGGATGACGATGCAGCCGATGACATAGAGCAGGGCCATGAAGGGAACGAGGAAGGTGCAGACATGTGCGATTGCCCTTACGCCGCCCAGAATGACGGAGGCCGTGAGAATGCAGACGAGTAGCCCGACAAGCGAGGTGTGGATGCCGAAGGTTTCGTTGGCGAGGAGGGCAATGCTGTTGGCCTGAACCGTACAGCCGATGCCGAAGGAGGCCAGGGCTGTGAAGCTGGCAAAGAGCACGGCCAGCCACTTCATGCCGAGTCCGCGCTCCAGGGCATACATCGGACCGCCGAAGGTCCGGCCGTTGCTCCCTTTAACACGATACTTGACGGCCAACAGGCCTTCGGCATACTTGGTGGCCATACCGAAAATACCTGTCAGCCAACACCATAGGACGGCTCCCGGTCCGCCCAGTGCGACGGCTGTGGCCACACCCACGATGTTACCCGTTCCGATGGTGGCGGCCAGGGCTGTGGCCAAGGCTCCGAACTGGCTGACGTCGCCCTTTGCCCCCTTGTCTTTCTGCACCGACAGGCGGATGCCCGTCAGCAACTTGCGTTGCGGAACGCGAAGACGAATGGTAAGGAAGATGTGGGTGCCGAGCAGCAGAATGATCATGGGCCAGCCCCATAAAAAGGAACTCAGTAGCTGAAAGAAATCGTTAATGGTCGCCATATTACATGATTTGTTTGCAAAAGTACAAATAAATTGACAATTGACAATTGACAATTGATAATTATTCCGTAACTTTGCCAATATAATAAGGTAAAACATGGATGTAAAGATTGAATCTTCATGGAAAGCGCACCTGCAAGGGGAGTTTGACAAACCTTACTTCGCACAGTTGGTGAAGTCGGTGCATGCGGAATATGCTGCCGGGGTGTGCTACCCTCCCGGACGGCTTATATTCAATGCCTTCAACCAGACACCGTTCGACCAGGTGAAGGTGGTCATACTGGGACAAGACCCTTACCACGAACCGGGACAGGCCCACGGACTGAGTTTCTCGGTGCAGGACGGTGTGGCGTTTCCTCCCTCGTTGCAGAATATCTTCAAGGAGATACAGGACGACCTGGGGACCCCCATTCCCACGACGGGCGACCTGACGCGATGGGCTCGGCAGGGCGTGCTCTTGCTGAACGCCTCCCTTTCCGTCCGTGCCCATCAGGCCAACAGTCATGCTACGCTGGGCTGGCAACAGTTCACCGATGCTGCCATCCATGCCTTGGCTGCCGGGCGCGAAAACATTGTCTATATGCTTTGGGGCGGATTTGCCCGTGGCAAGGCATACATGATAGACCGGAGTCGCAACCTTGTGCTCGAATCCGTTCATCCTTCGCCGCTCAGTGCGAACCGTGGCGGATGGTTTGGTCAGCATCAGTTCAGTCGCTGCAATGCCTACTTGCAGGAACATGGTAAAAGTCCGATAGTATGGTGATGCCTCCTATCCTGCAAGTTGGCGACGTGCTTCTTTCGCCAGACATCATTACGGAATACTTTGCATGCGACATTGCGAAGTGTGGAGGACGTTGTTGTGAGGAGGGCGATGCCGGAGCTCCAGTGACGTTGGACGAGATAGCAGAAATCGAGGAACAGTTGGACGAACTATGGCCTCGGTTGTCAGCATCGGCGCAGTCGGAAATCGACCGTACCGGAGTGGCATATCCTGACCCGGAAGGGGAGCTGGTGACGTGTATCGTCAACAATCGCGATTGTGCTTTCCGGGGACCGCAGGGTTGTTTGCTATGGAAACGACCCATCAGTTGCCATCTCTATCCGATACGCGAGAAACGGCTTGGAAACCTCGTTGGACTCAACTATCACCGTTGGGATATCTGTAAGGATGCTATGGAAAAGGGACGTCGCGAGCACATCCGACTCTATCAGTTCCTGCGCGAGCCGCTCGTCCGCCGTTTCGGTGAAGCTTGGTATCAGGAACTGGAGACAATGGTTGAAGAACTAAAGAAAAGCGGGATACTCAGTTGAGCATCCCGCTTTTCTTAATTATAGCCCTACCATTGTAAGGACGGCGGCAATGAGAATGACGATGTTCCAAATGTTGTCGGAACGCTTGTTCTCGTGCCAGTAATAGAGTAGTACCAAAGAGGGAAGGACAATTAGGGTGAGGCTTGGCCAATAAAGCACCTCGAACCAGCGACGGCAGAGGAAGAGCACAAAGCCCAATAACCTTAGGTTATTGCATAGTCCTTTCATAACCTCTAATCTCTAATCTCTAATCCTTCCAATCTCTAATCCTTTAATATCTGGCTGGCGTGTTCCTTTGTCTTGATTTCCTTGGGAAGCATGATGCGCTCTACGATGCCTTCCTCGTTGATGATGAAGGTGGTGCGGAACATGCCCATGTACTTGCGGCCATACATCGACTTCTCGCCCCATGTGCCGAAGGTTTGGCTGAGTGTTTGCTCGGTGTCAGCAATGAGATGGAAGGGCAACTGGTTCTTCTCGATGAACTTCTGGTGGCTCTTCCCATCCTGAACGCTCACGCCCAGCACCTCGTACCCTTGTTTACGGAGTTCCGAATAACCATCGCGCAGACTGCAGGCCTGAGCCGTGCAGCCCGAGGTCATGTCCTTGGGATAGAAATACAATACCAACTTCTTGCCGGCATAGTCCGACAGACGAATCTCCTGGCCGTTTTCGTCGCGGCCCAGTATCTCGGGGGCTTTGTCTCCAACTTTCATCAGGCGTCGATATTGGCGAAGGTTGCATTCTTCTCGATGAACTCACGACGCGGACCCACATCCTCGCCCATGAGCATGGAGAATACGTAGTCGGCACCGGCTGCATCCTCGATGGTTACCTGCTTCAAGAGGCGTGTCTCGGGGTTCATGGTGGTCTCCCACAACTGCTCGGGGTTCATTTCACCCAGACCTTTGTAGCGCTGGGTGAAGATGCCGTCCTCGCGTCCACCATTGTACTTCTCCATGAAGCGCAGGCGGTCCTGCTCGGTGTAGCAGTACTCCTCGTTTTTGCCCAGGCGGCAACGGTAGAGGGGTGGGGTGGCGATGTAGAGGTGTCCTTTCTGGATGAGTTCGGGCATGTAACGATAGAAGAGGGTCATCAAGAGGGTGTCGATGTGCGAGCCATCGACATCGGCATCGGTCATGATGATGACCTTGTAGTAGCGCAGTTTCTCGTAGTTAGCCTCCTTCGAGTCCTCGCCCAGACCGAAGCGTACGCCCAGGGCCTGGATGATGTTGTTCACCTCTTCGTGCTCGAAGGCCTTGTGCCACATCACGCGCTCCACGTTGAAT
>CACZRZ010000076.1 GCA_902783655.1 uncultured Bacteroidales bacterium | reverse complement strand
GGCTTTGACACCGCATGCAAGACCTACAGCGAACTCATCGGTAACATCCAGCGCGACTGTAATTCGGCTCGCAAGTACTGGCACTTCATCAAGGTAATGGGTCGCTCGGCCAGCCACATCGCTCTGGAGTGTGCCCTGCAGTGCCAGCCCAATATCTGCCTCGTCAGCGAGGAGGTGGAGGCCAAGCAGATGTCGCTGGACGACGTGGTGGAATACATCGCCAAGGCTGTTGCCCTGCGTGCTGCCGACGGCAACAACTTCGGTACCGTTGTCGTTCCCGAAGGTCTGATTGAGTTCATCCCTGCCATCAAGAAACTGATTGCCCAGCTCAACGAAGTGCTGACCGACCCCGCAACGGGCGAGCCTCGCGAGTTCAAGAGCGCCGACGAGCAGATCGAGTTCGTGCTGAACAACATCACTGCCGAGAATAAGGCTGTCCTGGAGAGCCTGCCTGCCGACGTGAAGCGTCAGCTCTGCCTCGACCGCGACCCGCACGGAAACGTACAGGTTTCGCTGATTGAGACCGAGAAATTGCTCAGCGCAATGGTTGCCAAGAAACTGGCTGCCTGGAAGCAGGAGGGCAAGTTCAATGGTAAGTTCAGTGCCCAGCACCACTTCTTCGGCTACGAAGGCCGTTGCGCTGCTCCCTCGAACTACGATGCCGACTACTGCTACAGCCTCGGTTACAATGCCAGCCGCCTGATTTCCAATGGTAAGACGGGCTACATGAGTGTCATCAAGAATACTACGGCTCCTGCCGAAGAGTGGATTGCCGGTGGTGTGCCCATCACCATGATGATGAACATCGAACGCCGCAACGGTGCCAACAAGCCCGTTATCCGCAAGGCCCTGGTAGAGCTGGATGGTGCTCCCTTCAAGTACTTCGCTTCGAAGCGCGACGAATGGGCTCGTCAGACGGCATACGTCTATCCCGGTCCCATCCAGTACTTCGGTCCCACCGAGGTTTGCGACCAGTGCACCAAGACACTGGCCCTGGAACAGGGAAAGTGATTATATAACGACCACGGATTACACGAATTGACACGAATTCTTTATGTACGTAAAATTGTATTCGATTTGTGTAATTCGTGGTTATGAAATGTGGTTCCTTTGAATACGACACGTAAGAATCCGACTAAGCGAAACCGCCCGAAACGTAAGCGTTCGGGCGGCTTGTGTCGTCGTTCCTGGTGGGCACTGCTCCTGGGCGGCATAGTCATAGTGGTGATTTACGTGGGACTGTTCTATCACTTCTTCGTCAGTCCGCTCTCGTTCCGTTGGCGTGCCATTTATGGCGAGCCGGACTACCCAGAGGGGTACGATGTCATGGGCATTGATGTCAGTCACCATCAGGACCGTATCAATTGGGACGTCGTGCGAAACTCCAGCATCGGCGACCATCCGCTGCGCTTCGTCATCATTAAAGCTACGGAGGGTACGTCGCTGATTGACGAGAACTTCAATGAGAACTTCTATCAGACGCGTGAAAACGGTTTAGTTCGAGGAGCTTATCATTTCTATAAAGCTAACCGGCCGGCAGCCGAACAGGCGGAGTTCTACCTGCGCCAGGTTCATCTGGAGACGGGCGATCTGCCTCCTGTGCTCGACATCGAAGAGCGTGGCAATAAACCGTTGAAGGACTTCCAACGCGACATACAGGTATGGCTCAATGCCGTTGAACGAAAGTATGGTGTAGCACCTATCATCTACACGGGCTACAAGTTCAAAGTCGATTACCTGAGTGCGCCCGCCTTCGACCGCTATCCCCTTTGGATAGCCCATTACTATGAGAAGCAGCTGCGCTATCAGGGACCTTGGTGTATATGGCAATACACCGATTGCGGAAAAGTGAAGGGAATCAACGGAACAGTGGACCTGAACATCTACAACGGGGACATGCGTTCGCTGATGAGCCAGACCCTGCAACCCTCCTCAGACGAGCCGCAGGAGTAGCATTGCCCAACCGTCCTCGCTGTTCTGCCTTTCAAGCTCAAAACCCAACAGGCGCCCCTTTTCTATCAGGCTCATGGCATCCTTTTCGTAGAAGCCGCTCAGCAGCAGCTGGCCTCCCTGGTGCAGGGCCTTTGCAAAGCGGGGCATGTCGGCAAGCAGAATGTTGCGATTGATGTTGGCAATCAACAGGTCGTACGTCCCGTTCTGTGGCAATACGGCCGCATCGCCCTCCTGTACCTTTATATTATATATATGGTTCAACTCGGCATTCACGCGTGTGTTCTCCACGCTCCATTCGTCGATGTCGTAGGAAAACACCTCGCGGGCTCCACGCATCGAACACAGCAGACCCAGCACTCCCGTTCCGCAGCCGGCATCGATGATACGTTTGCTTTCGAGGCTCATTATGCACAGCTGGCGCAGAATCTGTCTGGTGGTGGGGTGGGTGCCTGTGCCAAAAGCCATGCGGGGATTGATGACAATGTCGTAGGTGCAGGATGGAACGTCGGTATGTCGTGTGTCGTGAATGCATACCAAGTCATCCATCACGATGGGCTCGAAGCCTTCCTCTTCCCACGTCTGGTTCCAGTCTTCGTCAGGTGCCTCGGAAACCGTATAGCTGATGTCGTGGTCCTCGAAACCTGAAACAATGCGACGTGTCTCATCGTCGTCATAATCCTTCTGCTGGACGTATGCCAGCATTCCGTCTTCTTCCGGCACAAAGGCCTCGAAACCAGCATCCCCCAGCAGGGCTGTGAGCACGTCGCTGGTTATCTCGTCGAAGGGAGTGATGGTAAATTTAACTTCAAAATATTTCATTCTTCGTTCGTCGTTTGGCCTGTCTTTTCTATTATTCCGACTGCTAAATTACATAAAAAAACTGAAATCGTAGGGATTTTCCCCCGACAAATCGGAAAAATCCCCTTGCAATGCCGCAAAAAGGCAGTAATTTTGCACCAGAGAAACCATAAAACAATGAAAAGTATGAAAGCAAGAACCATGATGTTGATGATGTTGGCATGGTTGCCCGTCATCAGTTTTGCACAGAACGACGACGATATGTACTTCGTTCCGAAGAAAAAAGGCAAAACCACTCAGACTACAACGACAACTGCTCCCGCTTCTCGTCAGACGCTGGGTACCACATTGTCCACTCAGTCGGGTTCCGATGAGTACTACACAGGAGAGTTGCGTGACGTTGATGAGTACAATCGTCGTGGTACAAACGGCGATGTGGCTGCGCCTGAGTATTACAATGAGGACAAGAAGGACACGGTGTATGTGGTTGTAGAGAATCAGAACGACAACTACGGCGACTTTGCACTCTCTGCCCGCCTGGCCCGATTCCACGGCTACGGTTATCCCTATTATTCGTGGTACGATCCTTGGTATGACCCTTGGTTCTACGACCCTTGGTACTACGATCCTTGGTACTATGGTCCTCGTTGGGGCTACAGCTGGGGCTGGGGATGGCATGGCTACCATAGCTATTGGTACGACCCCTGGTACTATGGCCCTTATTACGGCGGTTGGGGCTACTATGGCGGTTACGCCCACTATCACCCTTATTCTACAGCAGGCGGAGGTTCACCTCGTCGTGGATTCAACGGCGGTCGTGGCTATGCCATGAGCACCTCTCCGCGTGGCAGCATGGGTGCATCGCGTGGCAGCAGTAGCAGTTCGTCGCGCAGTGGTTACACCACGACTCGCACAGGACGTACGGGAAGCACGAGCATCAACAGCACGCGAGGAGGCTACACCCTCGGAACACGTAGTGAAAGCGGAGCCAGTCGTGGTTCAGCCGGTGCCTCTCGCGGAACAACCAGCAGCAATGTGGTACGTGGCATCACGAGCAGCTCTTCGCGCTCCACGGTTAACAACTCTTCTTCGCGTTCTTCCAGCGTTTATCGTGGTTCTTCGTCCAGTTCCACATCCAGGTCGAGTGGCACTTCCACATACTCGGGTGCAACCCGTGGTAGCAGTGGCAGCACTCGCAGCTCCTCGGGTGGAGTATTCTCCGGTGGTGGCAGTCGCGGTGGCGGCTTCTCCGGTGGTGGCAGCCGTGGTGGAGGCTTCTCTGGAGGCGGTGGCAGTCGCGGCGGAGGCGGCGGAAGAAGATAATGCATAATGGAATAATCGTAACTCGTAACTAAATAAAATGAAATTGAATTATTATATGATGGTAGCGTTGCTGGCAGCATCGTCCATCGCACAAGCACAAGACACCTATCTGACAGACCGTCTGACGGCAACTGACGACATCGACGGAACGGCTCGTTACGTGGGTATGGGTGGAGCCCTCGGAGCTCTTGGTGCCGACATGTCGGCCATCAGCAGCAATCCGGCTGCCCTCGGACTCTATCGTAAGAGCGACATTTCTATGACTTTCGGTGCCTACATTCCCCAGAATACCAATGGCTGGAACTCCGGTCATGACCGTTCCAACTACGAGAAGCTCGCCCGTGCCAGCTTCGACCAACTGGGCTTCGTATGGAGTACAAAGTTGGACGATGATAACCTGAAGTTCCTGAACATTGGCTTCAACTATCAGAAGAAGGCCAATTACAACCTGGGCTTCTATGCCGACAACCTGAATCTGGGCGGCTTGTCACAGATGGATCAGATAGCCGAACTTGCCTCTGAGGGCTACGACACTGATTACAACTTGGCAGGCATGGCCGTGGACCATGAGTTCCTTTCGAAGGACGCCACGGGCTACTACAATCCTTATCGCGGTCAGGAGGGCTACTATACACGCCACCAGCGCGGTTCCATGCAGGCCTACGACCTCAATGTTTCGTTCAATGTCAACGACCGTTTCTATGCAGGTGCAACCATTGGTTTTGAGAACGGCAACTACTTCTCATGGAGCAGCTATTCGGAACTGAACCAAGATGTTTTAGGTTCGTTGGGCGACTACACGCTCTACAACGACCGCAAGGTCGATGCAATGGGCCTCAATGCCAAACTGGGCGTCATAGGTCGTCCCATCGAAGAAAATCCATTCCGCATCGGTTTGACACTGGAGACACCCACATGGTATCGCATGAAGCAAAGTACCCTCTATGACCTTACCGACGACGTTCTGCATCAGCGTACTAATACGTTGGAAAGCTACATCGAGTACACTGTTCGTACTCCGTGGCGTGGCCGTCTGAGCCTGGGTTCCACCGTCGACAAATTCTTGGCTTGGGGCGTTGAGTACGAGTACGCCAACATGGCCAAGACCGCTATGGGCTATCCCAGCTACGACGATGATGGATACCACAACTTCTTTGCCAATTCCAAGGACCACGCCATGAACCAGCTGACGAAGCGTGTCATGCGCGGACAGCACACCGTTAGAGCTGGCATCGAGGCCAAACCCATCGACGCCCTTGCTATACGTGTCGGCTACAACTTCGTATCGAACCGTTATAAGGACAACCCATCGCTCGACCAGATGAATCTTGATTCCAAATCGATGAACTACTACACCAGCACCGACTACATGACGCTTGGTGCCGCTAACATCGTCACCTTTGGTCTGGGTTACAAGTATAAGAAGTTCTATGCCGACTTGGCATACAAGTGCAAGATGCAGAACGGCAAGTTCTATGCCTTCGACACCTCGTACACATCTCCTGGTTCGCAGTTTGCTGTCGATAATCCAACACTCACGGGTGCCTCCATCCAGCCTACCAACCTCGAACTTAATCGCCATCAGGTACTGCTCACCTTGGGATTCAAGCTCTAAGGGAGAATCGGAATATCAACTGACATAATACTAAAAAAAACTTGGCGATCGTCATGTAGATGGTCGCCAAGTTTCCGTTTGTTGCAATAGGAGTTCACGTTAGGGTGAACACATCGCAAAAGTGGGGTAGTGCTGCGTTTATTCTTCGCAAAGCTCTGTCAGAATGCCGCAAGTCGACTTCGGGTGGAGGAAGGCGATGTGCAGGCCGTCGGCACCGTTGCGGGGAGCCTTGTCGATGAGGCGGATGCCCTTCTCGTCACACATAGCGAGGGCTTCGCTCACACCGTCCTCAACTTTGAAGGCTACGTGGTGAACGCCACGGCCACCGTTGTCGAGGAACTTCTGTACGGTGCTCTCGGGGCAGGTGGGCTCCAGAAGCTCCAGTTTCACTTCGCCTACCTTCAGGAAGGCAGTCTTAACCTTCTGGTCTTCTACTACTTCGGTCTTGTACACTTCCAGACCCAGTACGTCCTGGAAATAGGGCAGTACAGCGTCGATGCTCTGTACGGCAATGCCCAGATGTTCGATTCTTGAAATCTTCATGACTTGATTTAATGATTTAAAGATTTAACGATTTAATGAATTAATGGTGCAAAGATACGAATTAGTGAGCGAAAAAACAAATTTTATTTGGTGTTTTCCGAACGGTAGTATCTTCGACTGTATGTTCAATGATACGAATTAGTGAGCGAAAAAACAAATAAATTTGGTTTTTACGGCAAAAACATGTAATTTTGTAGGCAGTATGCATGTCGCAGTGCATAATAGTATGAATGTTTATATTTAAATTATAATAGAAATGAAGAATATCAGAACATTGTTTTTTGTTGCCCTTGCACTGCTTACGGCTGCATGTGGCACCACCAACACAGTGCCCATCACAGGGCGTAAGACTCGTCTGCTCGTCGACGATGCACAGATTCTTGGTCTCAGTTCTCAGCAATACCAGGATTACATGAAGGGGGCCAAGCTTTCTACAAATGCTGACAACACCGCTTTGGTGAAGCGCGTTGGCCAACGACTGGCCACTGCCGTAGAGACGTACCTCAGGGATAATGGCTACTCCAGCGAGTTGCAAAACTACCGATGGGAATTCAACCTTGTCGCCAACAAGCAGGCCAACGCCTTCTGCATGCCCGGTGGCAAGATTGTCGTTTATGAAGGCATTCTCCCCCTCACTCAGGACGAGAGCGGCCTTGCCATCGTGCTCGGACATGAGATTGCACATGCTGTTGCAAAACATTCTGCCGAGCAACTCTCCAAGCAGATGCGACAGCAATATGTTGCACAGATAGGCGGCACCGTCCTTTCACAGGCAGCGCAGGCCAAGGGCATGGGCTCCACAGCCGCTCTTATCGACCTGGCTGGGCAGTTGGGCTTTAACTTCGCAAACCTCAAGTATTCGCGCGACAACGAGATGGAAGCCGACCACCTGGGTCTCATCTTCGCAGCAATGGCAGGCTACGACCCGCAGTTGGCCATCCCCTTCTGGCAGCGTATGTCACAACAGGGTAGCAGCAAGAAGAGCGAACTGTTCAGCGACCATCCGTCGGACGAGAAACGCATGGCAGCCCTGCAGAAACGTATGCCCGAGGCGCTCAAGTACTACAATCCTCCTGTCTCTGCACCTACACAGAAGAAAGCCACCTCAGCACAGAAGAAGAGCGTAGCTACAAAGAAAAAGTAACCTCTTTTTTTAGAACTCGATGAGGAAGCGGCCGTTGATCATACGGCCCGTGAGGTAGTTGGGGACGGCAAACTGACTGCCCTGTATGTCGGTAACCCAGTAGTAGCCGGAGACGTTGGAGAAACCGAAGATGTTGAAGCAGTCGAGTCCCAGCCAGATGTTACGGACAGCATTGTGGCGCAGATGGCGGTCTTCGTTGTTCAGGGCGCGGAAGTTCATGCCTATGTCAATGCGCTTGTAGACCGGTGCACGGAAGACCTGCTTCTCCAGGCCCGTGTGTGGAGGTCCGAAGGGCAGTCCGTCAGCAAACGAGGCCTTCAGGTTCATGCGCCATCGGGTGGTGCCGGGGAAGAAGTCGGAGAAGAAGAAGTTGAGGTTCCATCGTTGGTCGGTGGGTTGTGGTATCTTCTTTCCGTTGATGTTCATCTGTGCCTTCATCAGTCCG
The DNA here is from genome assembly GCA_902783655.1 of uncultured Bacteroidales bacterium. Lineage (GTDB taxonomy): Bacteria > Bacteroidota > Bacteroidia > Bacteroidales > Bacteroidaceae > Physcousia. The sequence continues at coordinate 3,711 of CACZRZ010000076.1, read as the reverse complement.
AAGCTAATCCAGCTGTCGGTACCTTGTGTGAGCTGTCCGTATATCTTCAGGTCGATGCCGGCCACGTAACCCTTAGCCATGTTTTGGCCGTAATAGACGATCTTCACGTTGTCAACGTTGTAGGGGATGATGTTGCTCTGTGCCTTGTAGTAAACCTCTGTGGAGAACTTGAAGGGACGCTGCAGGAGGCGGAACTTGTACTCCATTGCGCCCAGTAGTTGGAAGGAGCGCTGCGACTTGATGTTACGGTTCAGCTGTACCACGGTGTTTCCGTTTGTGGTGACGGTGTCGCGCAGTTCCTTGTAGAAGGGCCTCTGGTAGTAGAGTCCCGTGGCCAGTCGGAAGGTGAAGTTGTCGTTCTTCTCAGGCACGTAGCCCATCGACACACGCGGCGAGAATAGCCATTCCGAATTCCACGACCAGTAGGATAGGCGTGCACCGTAGTTGACACTCAGGATGCCCAGTTTCGACTCATGTCGCCAGGTGTCCTGCAGGTACATCTCCATATGGTTGGTGGATATCTCGTTCACGCTCTTCAAGTTGTAGATGAGCATGAGGTCGCGTCCAGTATGGGGTATGCTGTAACCGCTACTGTCGCGACTTTCCCACTCACGGCTGTTCTCCCAGATGCGGTCGTGGCTCCATGAGATTCCTGTCAGCATGGTGTGACCGCGGCGTCGCAGGTCATACTCCATCTTCAGAGTCTGTGTGCTGCTGGTCAGGAGGTTGCGGGCATGCTCCATGTAGGTGCCCACAGCAAGTTGGCTGCCCACGATGGCATCGTCGAGCCAATACTGGCCCTGAATGTCGTAGGTCTCGCGCTCCTTCGTGCTGAAGGCACTGAACGACAGACTCAGATTGGAACGATTGTTGATACGGCGCGTGAGCTTGGCTGTGCCGAAGAGGGTGCGGAAAAGGTCCTCTTCCTTACCATCGAAATATACGCGGAACGACTTGATGTCCTCCATCGTACCGAAGCGAGTCTCACGGTCCTTGGGTACGAAGCGGTAGTTGTTCTTCGAGATGTAGCCGATGACGTCAAAGGTCCAGTTCTTGGAAGGCATCCATGAGAGGTAGGCCTGATAGTCGAGGAATCGCGGACGATATTCGCCCTTCGTCTCCAAGGCCCCCAGCATGTACTGGGTGGTCTTGTAGCGCAGGCCGTTGGAGAAGGAGAATCGTTTGCTGCCATATCCGGCATAGGCATTGGCTCCCAGGAGTGAACCCTGCAGCGAACCCTCCCAGCCTCGGGGTTTGCGGTAGGTGATATCCAGCACGCTGGACATCTTATCGCCGTACTTAGCCTCGAAGCCGCCTGCTGAGAAATCGACACGCTCCACCATGTCGCTGTTGATGACCGAAAGTCCTTCCTGCTGTCCGGAACTGATGAGCAGGGGACGATAGACTTCGGCACCATTGATATAGACGCAGTTTTCATCGAACGAACCACCACGTACGTTGTACTGGCTGCTGAGTTCGTTGTGGGTGGAAACACCAGCCTGCGTGGCCACCAGTTCCTCTACGGCATTGCCTGTAGTGGAGGGCAGACGTTTCAGTTCCTCGGTGTTCAGCGTCTGGGTCTGCGACAGTTGGCGCCGCATTTCCACCACCTCCACGTCGTCCAGCTGATGGTCAGTGCTCTTCATGACGATGTTCAGTACCAGTTCGCCCTGAGGCTTCTTCAGTACACGTTGCCGTTTTTGGAAACCCACCATCTGATATACCACCACAACACTGTCGGCCGTGTGGAACTGGATGTTGTACTTGCCATCGATGTTGGCCGTTGTGGCTATGCCCTGTCCCTCGATGCGTACGATGACCATCGGTATGGGCTCCTGATTCTCATCGACAATGGTTCCGCGAAGTTTGACGCGAATTGTGTCGGTGGAGTCATCGGAAGTTTGCGCACACAAAACACCACCATGCCCGATTAGGAGCATGGCAGCAAGAAATAGCACTGTGCGTAGCAATTTTTGCGTCATACCTTATAATATAACGCACATGAAGCCGATTTATTATACCGTATCAGGGCTTTTCATGAATTGTGAGCCGGAAATTGCCGTTAGCCTGACTGTAGAGCGTATAGCTGTAGGCGGTGATAGTGCCTACGCAACCTTTGCCTGTGCCTGCGCTGAACGAGCCTCCAATGCCGTCGGCAGAGTTGCTCCATTTGGCATCGAATTTACAGGTATAGGTGCCTGGAATGGTGTTTTCTGGAATGTAAAGTCTCCATGTGGGGTCGCTGCTGTCTAATCCGCCGTAGTTTGTCTGCAGGCTTGTGTAGAGTTCCTCCTGTACAGTGCTGCCGTCGTTCAGGGAGAGCATTACGGGCATCGACCACGAGTAGGTGGTGGCATTCAGGTAGTTTCCCTTGCGCTGCTGTACGGCTGTAATGAACACGCTGTCGCCAGGATGGACAGCGGAGGGCGAGACGCGGAAACCTTGATACGTTGGCGGATAACTGCCTTTGTCTTTGTCATCGCCACATGCCATGAGCGTGAGTGTTAGGATACCAATCAATAGGAATGTTAACTTCTTCATATTGTGTTATATTAGATTGAATTGTTTTAGTGTTTGGTAAAGTCGTTGTACAGGCAGTCCCATGACATTGAAGTACGAGCCTTCGATGCTTTCGACACCGATGTAGCCTATCCACTCCTGTATGCCGTAGGCCCCTGCCTTGTCATTTGGCTTGTAATTCTCTATATAGTAATCAATTTCCTTGTCCGTCAGGTTGGCGAACGTCACGTTGCTCACGCAGTCGAAGGTGTGTTCGAGGTCCTTCGTGAGCAGTGTCACACCGGTAATGACTTGATGTGTCCGTCCGCTCAACTTGCGCAGCATCTTGTGCGCCTCAGCTTCGTCGTGGGGCTTGCCCAACACCTCACCGTCGAGATAGACGATGGTGTCCGCCGTGATGATGAGTTCGTCAGGCGCCAGCGTGGGGCGATAGGCAGCAGCCTTCTTCTTCGATATGGCACAGGCAATGGCCTCGCCACTGAGTCCCTCGGGATACGACTCGTCAATGTCTGGCAACAATCGAATCTCGAACTGAAGACCAAGGCCGGCCAACAGCTCCTTGCGGCGTGGGCTGCCGCTTGCCAGTACTATCTTATATTGAGGATTAAGCATTGAGGATTAAGCATTGAGGGTTATTACCATCCGAAAGCATGTTTGTCGGCCATCCACTTTCCCTGGGCACGCAGGACCTGTTCGATGACATCGCGCCCACATCCGTAACCACCTTTGAGAGAACTGATGTAGGTGCTGATTTCCTTTATTTCCGGGGCAGCATCCGCAGGACAGCAGGGACAGCCGCAACGGGTCATCACTTCGTAGTCGGGGATGTCGTCGCCCATGAAGATGACCTCCTCGTCCCTGAGACCGTACTTCTCCATGACCTGTTCGTAGGTCTGCATCTTCACGGCAGCCCCGATGAAGATGTCCTTCACTCCCAGACCTTCGTACCTGACTCGTATGGCATCCACCTTGGCCCCTGTGATGATGGCTATGTGGAGGCCCATCTTCACGGCCAGCTGTATGGCGTAGCCGTCCTTGATGTTCACCGTCCGGCAGGGAATGCCCTCGGCGTCCATCGGTATGGTCTCGGCACTGAGCACACCGTCGATGTCAAACACGATGGCCCGTATTTTAGTCAGTTCGTAGTTTATCATGTATGCTTTTGCTCATTAAGTGATAAATTTCCTTCGC
>CACZRZ010000075.1 GCA_902783655.1 uncultured Bacteroidales bacterium | reverse complement strand
CCACTTCGCTCTCTGCCGAAACAACACTTGCATCGCCCAGCTTCTGCCAGCCACTCCAGTTCCAGTCGTTGTCGTGGCTGCCCTTGGACAAGCGCATCTCCTTGGTGATGGCTGCATTGGCGGGGAGGGAGAGGATGTACGCGCCGCATCCGTCAAACATACCGTTGGCATTGGTGACGGCGTCGAAGGAGAAGTTGCTCAGGTCAAGTTCGCCCAGTTCGCCACAGCCGTAGAACATATCGCTCATGTCGGTAACATTCGACGTATCCCAGCCGTACATATACAGTTCCTTCAGCTTATTGCAACGGCCGAACATGTTGGCTGTGATGGTCATCTCGCTGGTCTCCACGTTGCTGAGGTCTATCTCTGTGCAGTTGGTGAAGCCATCGAACAGTCCGCTGACGCTCCCAGTGAAGCGCACGCCCAGGTCGGCCGTTATCTTTGTCACCTCGCTCTTGTGATCTGTCACATCGGAGTCGAAGTTGTTGCCGCTAATGTTGTTGAACGTGCCGTACTTCAGTGTCAGCACGCCGTTCTCGAAGGTGTATTTCTTGACGAACTCGGCAGTGACGGTCACGGGCTTGGCAGGCATGTAGAAGATGCCATACTCGTCGTAGGGTACTTCCTTGTCCTCCTCGCCGTCCCTGTAGGTTACCTTGAGGGATTTCAGCAGGTAGTAGTCGTTGCGCGTCACGATGATGCAGACAGGCGAGCCAGCCGAGGCCTTAGTCTTGTTGGTGTGTACGTTGCCGCCCGTGATGTCGCCTGGCGAAGTGATGTCGCGGGTCACGGCGTCATTTTGCAGGATTGCCACGTCTTCCCCAGGCATAGTGAGTGAATAGACACCATCGGTAAGGGTTAGTTCACTGTCCGAAGAGGTGACGATGTTGGTATAGAGATAATTGGAACGTGTGAATTGTACCGTGGCGTCTTTTGGTGCCCAGATAGCGCCTTTATATTGAATGCCCGTTGTGCCCGTCAGTGTCAGACGGCCGTCTGTATCGGTCAGGCAGTAGGTCCATCCCTGTGTGGCAGGCCACTGACAGATGGTGACATCCAGACAATTGTTGTAGGTCACCGTGGCACCTTCGGCCTTTGCACCCACCATCCAGTTCTCTGTCACCAAGCCGCTCAGCGTAACCACCGTGCCGTCGAAGATGCACTCCTCCAGCGTCGTAGTGCCGCTCACAGCCTTGCCGATGATGCCCGCTGAGCCGTCGCCGCCAATGATGCGACCTTTCACGCAGAGGTTACGCAGCGTAGCACCGCTGACGTAGGGGAACAGTGCTGCACCCGCCGTGTTCTCGCAGATAGAGGCCACGATGTTGAAGTATTGGCGCCCGCCGTCCAGCGTTCCTGCAAAGGGATTGTCTGCCGTGCCCATCATAGTCGTGGCGTAGAAGCCGCCGTCTATGCGGAAGTGCTTGCCAGCCGTTGCACAGCCGTTGGCCACGTCCTCGCAGGCCTTCTGCCACTGTATGTTGTTGTAAATCTCGAAGGGATGCTCTGCCGTGCCGTCGCCACTGGCTGTGCCACCCACGGTCTGCACCGTTGGCTCACCACCGCCTACACATTGTTCCAGACGCGTCTCGCCGAAGAAGCCGGGCTCGAGGGTCAGCGTTCCCGTCTGGCTGATGGCTGCCGTGCTGCCGTAGGCCAATGTCCGTCCCTTCACGCTCACATCGCCACCTGCGCTGATGGCCGTCGTGGAGCCGCGGAACACAAAGTCGCCATTGAGCACGAGTGAGCCGCCAGTCACCTGGACAGCCGTCTCGCCCGTAGCAGCGCTCATCTTGTAGTAGCCTTTGATGGTCAGGTCGATGCCGTCGGAGCGGATGGCGAGGTCCGTCTTGGGATGGTCCAGTGTCAGCGTCTGCGTCTCGGGGTCGTACTTTGCCGTGCCGTCGTCCAGGATGTTCGTGCAGTTCAAGGCGGTCACACGTGTGTCGCCCAGCCACAGGTCGTATTCCTTGTTTTGTTTAATCGTGTTGGTGTTGCCGACGGTATTGCTCTCCAGTTCACTGCCGATGTTCACGGTGCCGCAGGTGCCGTTCTCGCCGCAGCCAATGGACTCGGCATTCTCGCCTGCTATACTGATGACTGCTGCGACACCGTCGCCGATAGTAATATTGCCGCCCGAGCCGTTCTTGCCGCCGCCGATGCCTGCCGCGTAGTCACCGCCCACGGCTATAACTGTGCCGCTTTCTATGACGACATTGCCACTACCCTCAGCTGGTCCGCCGCCGATAGCGGCAGCACCACTACCGCCGATAGCCGTCAGCGTGCCGTTGCCCTTGATGGTGAGCGTGCTGCCCTCAGGAACGGAAATAGCTGGTTTATTGGTGTCGCCCGTCACGGTGTTATTGCCTTCCAAAATGATGGTTGCATCACCCTCGCATTTGAGTTCCTTCACATTTGAGTTTTCGAGCGTCAATTGGGCATCTTTTTTGGCAGTAATTAACACACTTTCGGATTTATCATGGCCTGCCTCAGCGTATTGGCTACTGCCATGGTTCGTGCCAGTGCCAGTGCCAGGGTCAAGACCACTGCCAGAGAGGGGAGATTTACCTCCTACTCCTTTTACAGTGCCTATAGATAAAGTATAACTTTCGCCACTATTGGCGAAAACACTGGCGTACGCTTCACCGCTCTCTTCTTCTACGTGGAGAGAGGCTTTAGCAATATCTTTAGAATCAATATCTGCATGTTGCCCACCGTCCAAAGTGGTATTGTTCGTACTACCTCCTCCAGAATTTTCTACGACTATATCTTCAGTAGGGACAGCTGTCAACTTTTTGGCGTTAACAACGTAGATTGTTTCAAGACGATTCCACTGCGCATAGAGCGTGATGTCAGACGTGAGTGTAATGTTCTGCTCATCGGTGTAGGCGACGCCTTTGCCATCGGCCTGAGTATTCCAACCAGTGAAGCTGTCTTTTGGTTTTGTAAACTTGCAGGCCTTCAGCCGTTGTGCCACACCCGCAGTGAACGTCTGGGCCTCCATGGTCCCTGTACCATGGTTGGCGTTGAAGGTCACGGTATAGGTCTGCGCCCCTGCCGTCAGGCAGGTGAACATCATCACGAGCAGCATGGTTGCCCACATCATATTGTGTCTCACCAGAGACTTCCAAGTCTTGTTTCCAGTCTCAGTCTTCATTGTCGTCATGTTGTTAATGGTTTGAATACAAGGGCAAAGATAAGCAATTATTTTCAATTATCTTCTTTTTTCACCGCTAAAGATGCAAAGAATTACACAGCGGAACCGACCCTATTGTGTACTTCCTTGTCGGCGTCATCTTCCAGTGCACGCTGCGACTGCAGTTCCCGGTCAATCTCCGTCATGCGCTCCGTTGTGAGCGGATAGAAGCGGGCGACGACAATGGCCAGCAAGGCAACAAGGGCAGGGATGAACGACATCAGGTACCAAAGGACACGGATGGCCGATTCGGGTTGTTCCAGGACGGTTTGCGCTGCCATTTGCTCATCGGTGCGAGGCACATAGCCACAGGCTCCCAGCAACCACAGGACAGCAGCACCGCCTATGGCTCCACCGAACTTCTGAGCCATGGAGGAAGACGAGAAGATGAGTCCCGTGGATGCCGTCTTGTACTTGAGTTCTGCATAGTCGCTGACATCGGCATACATCGACCAGACGAGAGGCGACATGATGCCCGTAAGCATGGAAATGACGACCTGCATCAGAAGCATGAGCCAGAAGCCCAACGGCGAAACAGGGATGAAGAAGAACAATACGGAGCATACCATGAGACTGGCATTGACGGCTATGAAGGTGGACTTCTTGCCCAACCTGCGAGCTATGGGGACAGTGCAGGCAACGCCAATCATATTGGCAACCTCACCTATGCTGAGGAACAGGCCGGCATAGAAAAGAATTGAAAAGTGCGAAGTGAAAAGTGAAATACCAAGCACGGCATCGAAGCCGATGACATCGGCAAAGTAGTAGGCAACAGTGGCACCGCGGACGGTGCAGAAAAGGTTGAAGCAGAGGGCTGCGCCTATCATCAACCACCAGGGACGATTGGAAAGCAGTGCCTTGAAGTCGCTGCCAATGCTGACGGTAGAGACGGTCTTCAGGCGTTCGCGAGTGAGAGCGAAACATAACAGGAAAAGAACAAAACAGGCGGCGGCAACGACCATCATGGCCCCCTGCCATGCGTCGGCTGTGCTTATGGAAGATTGACCATTGACCATTGAAGATTGACCATTGGCCGTTATCCATTTCACCAGCGGTTCCCATGCAGCCAGGGCTATGAACGAGCCACCATAGGCAAAGAACATACGGAAGGATGAGTAGACGGTCTTCTCCTGCGGGTCGGCAGTCATTACGCCCAACATGGCTCCGTAGGGCACATTGATGGCCGTATAGACGGTCATCATCAGGATGTAGGTGACGTAGGCATAGATGAGCTTGCCGCCATACTCCCAATCGGGCGTAGTGAACAGCAGGATGCCGGCAACGGAGAATAGCGGTGCTATCCAGAGCAGATAGGGGCGATATTTGCCCCAACGTGTCTGCGTGCGGTCGGCAATGATGCCCATCATGGGATCGCTGACAGCATCCCAGATACGGGTGACGAGCACCAACACACCGGCATCTACGAGGCTCAGCCCGAAGATGTTGGAATAGAAAAACGGCAGATAGTAGGAGAAGACCTTCCAGAACATCGACGACGACATGTCGCCAAAACCATAACCGATATACCTGGTCACTTGCGTGCCTTTTACTTTGTTCATATTCTATATCTAATCTTTAATGTCTGTTCGACGAATTCACATCAAGGGCCGAATGCCCCATTCCATATTTATTATACGCGCATGTATGCACACATGTACGCGCACGTTGCATGGCCTGTGTTCCATCGACGCGTCGTTGGAGCTTAATCGACGTGTCGTTGGAGCTTGATCGACGTGTCGTTGGAGCCCAATCGACGTGTCGATGGAACCATGATGATATACGCCCACTAATAAACACGCCTTTTCACCCGACCTTCGCTCTGTTAAAATATACTTTCTTTCCTCGGAGATGGTGTAGGCTCAACTCCCTTGTTCTTCCCAATCAGCCGCTTTATGGTCTCTACTGAGGCACCTGTCGAGAGACCATCCTCGGGAGTATTCATGCAGTAATCGACCAGACGGTCAACCGAGGAAACTGCCACATGCAGGCGGGTGTCCGAGGAGGCATAATAGATGAGCACGCGCCCGTCGTCGTCCATAATCCAACCATTGGAGAAGCAGACGTTCATCACGTCGCCGATGTACTCCTCGCCCTGGGGTGCAAGGAAGTAGCCGCCAGGTTGGGCAATGACACGTGTGGGGTCGTCAAGGGCTGTCATGTACATATACAACACATAGCGCAGGCCACTGGCTGTGCCTCGTACTCCATGAGCCAGATGGAGCCAGCCCTTCGGTGTCTTTAGTGGAGCAGGTCCCTCACCGTTCTTCACCTCCTGAATGGTGTGGTAGTGGCGCGGATTGATAATCTTCTCGTCCTTGACCTCGGCATGCGTGATGTCGTCCACCAGTGCCCAACCGATGCCTCCGCCCGAACCCGTATCAATGAAACCGTCCTGCGGACGGGTGTAGAAGGCATACCATTTGCCATTTACGGCTTTACCATTCACCATATTTGTACGGACGAACTCGGGATGCAGCACCACATTGCGCTGTTGGCTCTTCGATACAAGATCGGGCAGGCGCTCCCAAGTAATCAGGTCTTTCGTACGGGCAATGCCTGCTGCGGCTGTGGCTGCACTAAGGTCACCGGGACACGAGTCATCGTGACGTTCGACACAGAACACACCGTATATCCATCCGTCCTCATGCTGTGTCAGACGCATGTCATAGACGTTCGTAGCAGGTAGGACAGACTCTGGCATAGTGATGGGTTCGGGCCAGAAACGGAAGTTGTCGATCCCGTTTGGGCTCTCAGCCACAGCAAAAAACGACTTGCGGTCGGCACCCTCCACGCGACAAACCAGCAGATAACGTCCGTCCAATTTTATGGCTCCGGCATTCAGCACGGCGTTCATCATGATGCGCTGCATCAGGTATGGGTTGTCCACCTTATCAAAGTCGTAGCGCCACTCCAGCGGCGTGTGCTCAGCCGTAAGTATGGGACGTTGGTAGCGCTCATAGATACCATTTCCCCACTCCATGGGCTCGTTTTTCTGCGTCAGCAGGGCCCAATGTCTTTCAATCAGTTGTTTCTTTCGTACTTCGTAATCCATAACAGGTAGTTCAATCTTCAATATTAAACACACGACTTGCATAATCCTCCCTAAGAGGCACCTCAATACCAACTTCCATGAGGAAGCGACCCGTGAAACGTTTGCCGGAAAGCGAACAGGGGCGCTGGCCTACACGCACGTTCTTCTCCGTAAGGGTGTAAGTGGCATCAGGATTGAGCCCAGCCAAACGAATGCGTGGGATGGGCTGGTCGTAGTAGTTGGAAATTTTGTAAACAAACAACACGGCCTTGCCCTTTCCACTCCCTTCGCCCTTTGGAGAGGGGGTGAGGCTGTACATCAGCGCTGCCACGCCCTTATGGTCGTAGGGCGAGATGAGCCGATAGAGGTCGCCCGTCTGAACGACCTGGCGCAACTGCTTGTAGTCGGCAATGCAGGTAGATGTCTGCTGCCGCTCCTCGTCAGTCATATCCTTGGGTTGCAATTCGATGCCGAGACGACCAGACATAGCCACGTCGCAACGGAACTTGATGGGAATGACTCTGCCGCCCGTGTTCCAATAGGGACAATGGTTGATGTGGCAGGCCATTGCGTTGGCAGGGAAGAAGAGCGAGGTGCCCCATTGGATGTAGACACGCTGCAGAGCATCGGTATTGTCGCTGACCCAGAACTCGTCGAAGTATGGCAACAGGCCGTAGTTGGCACGGCCACCACCAGAGGCACAATCCTGAATGACGATGTCGGGATATTTGGCACGAATGCGTTGCAGGGTTTTGAGCAATCCAAGATGATAGTCAACGTAGAGATTCTGCTGACGGTTCTTGGGAAGATAGAGCGAACCGAAGTTCTGAATGGAAGCATTGGCATCCCACTTGATGTATGCTATCTCAGGATTCTGGGTAAGCAGGTCGTCCACCACCTTAAACACGAAGTCCTGAACCTGTGGGTTGGACATATCGAGCACCAGCTGCGTGCCTCCGCGTCCCAGTTTCAGTTCACGTCCCTTTGTCTGCAAGGCCCATTCGGGATGACGCTCAAAGAGTTCGCTCGTCGTGTTCACGTTTTCCGGCTCAATCCAGATGCCGAACTTGATGCCTCGTTCGCGAGCAGCTTTCGTCAATGCCCCAAGTCCGTTGGGAAGTTTGTTCTTGTCCACGACCCAGTCACCTAAACTAGATGTGTCATCCTTACGCGGATACTTGTCGCCAAACCACCCGTCGTCCATCACGAACAGTTCGCCGCCAAACTTGCTGATGTCGTCCATCATGGCAATCATGCGTTCCTCGTTGATGTCAAAGTAAAGGCCCTCCCACGAGTTCAGAAGGATGTCACCTGTCTTCATTCCACGATGCAACATGCCCTCGGTACGTGCCCAACGGTGGAAATTGCGGCTGGCACCACTCAATCCTTCGTTGGAAAAGGTGAGGGCCAGATGCGGTGTCTCGAACGTTTGTTTGGGGTCGAGGATGTATTCAGAAGATTGCGGGTCGATGCCGGCATAGAAGTGATGTTCCTTATGTGAAATGGTGTTGAAACGGAGTTCGAAGTTTCCGCTCCAGCACAGCGCGGCTCCTATGGTACGCCCGCTGTTCTCTTGCGGTTTTCCGTCGAGCGACACCATTACTTCGGGAGCATCGAGATGGGTATTGCGTGCTCCGTCCGTGTTACGGATAATCTTTACGCCAGCGGCCAGCGGTTCCGATGTGGGTTCCGTCTCGGCAGCCCAGTTTCCATGCAAATGAGTTATCCACACATTGCCCTGACGCAAAACGAGATGGCCCGAATCGTAACGTTTCAGGGTAACGGGTTTCTTCTCGGCGTTTTCTATTTCCGTCCATGTTTCAACGATATCCACTTGTGTGTATGCCTTGTAAAAGACGCGGACGATGACAGGTTGCAACTTGTCTTGCATGGTGAACACATGAATCTTGGAAGCATCCCCGGCTCGTAATTCGTAATTCGTGACCTGGAGTTCCAAATTAAGGTCACCATCGGCATGCAACACCTGCAGGGCTGGCAGTTGCACCATGTCCACGGTGCCAAAAGCAGGCAAAACCGATGAGTTGAGGTCGGCACCGGCATCGCGCAGTTCTTTCAGACTGGTGACACGCGTCCCGTAGTAGGCCATGCGGAGGTCCTGACCCTCTCCAGCATGCAGAAGAAGCATGGTGTTCGGGGTCTCTATCGTCACGTCGCCACTCCATGCGTTGGCGCTCAATGTTCCCAGGAACGGGAGCAGAAACAAAATAAACTTTTTCATGAACGGTTATTGTTTATGGCTAATTGCTAATCGATGTTTCAATATCTTTGAGCATGAGTATCTTTTTATCCTCAACCATCCGACAGAAGTCGGGTGCATCCTTTGTGCCAGGGAATGGGGCGAAGTAGTGCCCATGGTTGCCATTGCGCCAAACGAGGAAGTAGCAAAGGGGATACTTCTCGATTTGAGGTTTCAGCACACGCGTCCACCATGTGGGGTCAGGCAGATTCTGATAGCCGCATTCGGTAATTGCCACAAGGCGATTGGCCT
>CACZRZ010000074.1 GCA_902783655.1 uncultured Bacteroidales bacterium | reverse complement strand
TCTCTTCGAAGATCGAGGCAATCTGCACATACCCGTCCTTCTTGGCGCGCGAAGCAAAATACGTGTACTTGTTCCGTGCCATACTCTCACCGGCAAAAGCCTCCTTGAGGTTCTGCTCGGTCTTGGTTCCTTTCAGTTCTTTCATCTTTCAGTCTTTTTTATGGTTAGAATACTTTTTATTATTATGCCTTCTTGAAAACTTAAAAATTGAATGTTTATTACCTCTTGAGGCTACGCAACCGACCAGCAGTCGAGCAAGAATTTTGAATTTTGCGCTCGGAATCCCGTAGGGTGACGCTTGCGTAGAGCCACGGAGCAAGAATTTTGAATTTTAATTATCTCAATTGTCAATTGTCAATCTTCAATTTTCAATCTTCAATCTTCAATTTTCAAAAACCTTTCCTCCACCACTTTCCAGTCAACAATCTGCCAAAGGGCAGCCAGATGGTCAGGACGGCGGTTCTGGTAGTCCAGATAATAGGCATGTTCCCAAACGTCGAAGGTAAGGAGCGGTTTGAGGCCCTTCTGCACGGGATTGGCAGCATTCGTTTCTTGCGTGACAACCAACTTGCCTTCCTTATCTACCGACAACCACACCCAGCCAGAACCAAACAGCGTGGCACCCATCTTCTGGAAGGTATCCTTGAATGCCTCCAACGATCCGAAATCGCGTTCGATGGCCTCTGCCAATTTTCCCGTAGGAACCGATTTTGTCGGTTCACCCGCAAACTGCCCGAAGTAAAGTTCATGGTTCAAGACCTGTCCCGCATTATTCAAGATGCCACCTGATGCCCTACACACGATTTCCTCCAGCGTAGCCTCTTCAAACCCACTTCCTGGCAACAAAGCGTTTAAGTTATTCACATACGCCGCCAGATGCTTCCCATGATGGAAAGCTATGGTCTCGCGACTAACCACCGGCTCCAATGCCTCCGGCACATACGGTAGTGCCATCAATGTAAACTTCGTCATAACATTCTTAACTCTTAACTTATAATCTCCGGCTCCCATAGGTGCCGTAACATATCCACATGACCATTAGCCTTAAAGGCAACCCCCTCCTTTTCCAACAGCAACCGATGCTCCAACCATCCCGGGGCAGTACGTCCTGCGGCATTTACGACCCGATGACAAGGGAGTTTCTCAGCCCCAGGTGTATAGCGCAGCGTACGACCCACCATACGCGAATGACTGGGCCAACCCGCCAAGGTGGCTATGAGGCCATAGGTCGTCACGCAACCGCGAGGTATCTGACTGACAATATCCAGCACATCAGCCTGAAATGCCCGTGCCTCCTTTGGGGTCATCCGGTCCGGATAGTCCTTACTCGTCGCCCGAGCCTGCCCGCCTTCGAAGGAACGGATACAGACACCGCTTTTCTCTCTCTTATTCACAGCCTTCATGTGCTAACGTCTCTTTTTAGGTTTTGGTTCGGGCAGCGACTTACAGGTCTCACGAACAAGCAACGAGAGATAATCGCGGTCATCAACATCCGTGATATAAAAGTAGGGCTTAGCCCCTTCGTATGGCGGAAGCATATCGATTACCCGTAACAATGGCCGGACCGTTTCCGTGGGCTTCAGATAGAAACGGTCATCACAGATGAGTCCGAAAATCTTACCGTCGCAGTAGATGCCATAGTCGCCAAACATCTTTTTGGCAACTATATCCCCTGCCCCACCGCACTGGTCAGCAACATATTGCACAAAGTCCGAACTGCTTGCCATAGCACCGTTATTATATCAAGTCATCACTAATCCTCGGCAAATATACAAAAACTTTTTGAAACCCACTCATGATTATTACATTAATTCTCTTTCCTTCCCCCTTCAGGATTAACAAATCACTTTGCTCAGTCCATAATTCAAAAGAGGCTGTGACGTTAAATTTGTCACAGCCTCTTGGTCAGCGTTGCGCCATGCGCAGTTCAGAAGTTGACGGTATCACCGTCTCAGAATTCGAAGAACTGGTCCTCGGGGACACCAGCTTCCCCGCTGTAATCGGTTTCGTCGAGCGTGACGTTCAGACTGGCAGCGATGATATTGGCCTCTGTGCTGTCTATTACCTCTGTCTGAGGCATGATATATGTCTTTTTCATAATGCTGTCCTTTTTTTAGGGTCTGTTAGTTAAATCCGTGTCTTACCTTACCACTCTCTTCCTACCGTTCACGATGTAAATGTTCTGTGGCTTCGTCGTGGTCACACGATGACCGTTGATGCTGTAAACCTCTGCCAGACGATTCAGCTCATCGGCAGTGGCTGGACGCAGACCGGTCTCGGTGTCGTCGAAGAATACGTTCACCTTCGCTCCGGCTGTCGTTCCGGCCAGATAGCAATGGAAGGCAGGCACACTGGCTCCGTTCGACTTGAAGAAGGCAGCATCCGTGGCATCGCTCTTCAACACGTATCCCTCCACGTCGGGAACCCGGGTGTAGGTACCAGCGAAACAGAAGTCCTCGGTGGTTGCAGCTACGGGACTGAAGGCCAGCGTGGCATTGTCGGCGGTGATCTCGTCAAAGCCATCGCCAGCAATCAGGTAGGGTTTGTTTGCCTCGATGGCATCGACGGACTTGAACACGAGCACCGTTTCAGTACTTTGGCTGTTAAGCTCATAGGCCACTACGCCATCGGGCAGGGTTGCTGCAAAGGGGAGGACGAGGGTGGCATACTGGTTGGCAGCAACCTCACGCTTGTAGGTGGCCTTACTTGCCGTGATGTCCAGACCGGAGAGGGATGCTGCAACATCTTCGCCGTCAGCCAGTTCTACGTTGATGGTTGCCTTAGTGAAGGCAGAGGGGGCACATACACCGTCGATGGTCTGTACGCCAATTTCCAGTTCGCCCTTGGCATCGGCAGGCAGGGCAACCTTATAGGAAGTGCCATAGACAAGCGTCTGCATGTCCTGCACCACCTTCAGACGTCCGCTCTCCAGATTGGCGGGAACGAGGCAGCGAACCTTGTCGCCATACTTCACATAGACATTATAGGAAAGTGACTGCTGAGGGGTCTTCTCGTCAGAAGCGGCTGTCCAGGTGACCTCGATGGTACCGTTCTTAATCGTGGCCACTACGTTGGTGGGAGCGGCAGGAGCTTCGTTCAGCGCACCGTTTCCATCATCGCCGGTGCGTCCGGGGATGATGCCCACATGGGCGTTGTCACCCTGCTTGTAACAGATGGCCTGGTCGAGCATGTTGCGACCATAGACGTCACCGAAGGAGAAACCACCGCCACACTTGTCGCCCGACTGCTTGTTGTTGCAATAACCCGTACCCTGGAAGGAGCCGTCACCATTGCCGCGCCACCACTTCACGTTAGTTCCGTGGTTGGCCAGGAGGTCGATTTTGCCATCGTTGTCCACGTCAAAAGCATAGCACACACAACCGTCGATATAGTCGCCTATGATACCACCCTGACGGGTAAAGGTGAAGTCGCCGCCGCCCAGATAGATGTCGCTGGTCCAGGAGTCGCTGTCGCTATAGCCCAAGATGAGGACGTCGAGATGACCATCGTTGTTGAAATCGGCCACAGCCACACCACTGGAACGGATGTCACGTTTATCGGCGGGATTGGACAGTTCAAACGTACCGTCTCCATTGCCCTTGAAGAAGTTGACATAACCCATGTCGCTCCAACCACTGGCTATGAGATCGAGGTTTCCGTCGCAGTCAAAGTCGGCAAGCTTGACATCGCCCTCACGATAACTTTCAGTGTAGGTCTTTATGCATTCGAAAGAGCCATCGCCCTTGCCCGTCCAGACCTTCAGACCCATCTGGTTCTGCGACACGAAATCTACGATACCGTCGTTATTGATGTCGCCGAAGGTCAGGCCACGGTTGGCACGGCCCAACTGGAAACCTTCGTCATTGTCGAGCCAACCGTCGTGGGGATTGAAACCTGGGTTACCGTCAACAACGTTGAAGGGTGCCTTGTCAACCTGTGCAAACTTGTACTCTGCTTCCTCACCGCCGTTGCGGTAGATGAGCCCGTAGTAGTTGCTGTTGTAGCCGCGATTGTCGTAGTCACGACGGGCCAGCATGATGAGGTCGAGGTTGCCATCGTTGTCAAAGTCAATCCAACGATAGAAATTATTCGTACCCAAGGGAATGCCGTATGTATCGGTCTCGAACGACCAATAATCGACCTTACCGTCAAGGCGTGTAGCATCGCCATCCCAACCGTTGAAGCCAATGACGAAACCGGAGTTGTTGTAGTTACTGTTCCAGCCCCAGTCCCACTTTTCTTCTTCGCCTACCTGATGCCAGTACCAATCCCAGTCACCGGTGTTCTGTCCACCATAAATCATTTCCAGTTTCCCGTCGTTGTTGATGTCGGCCAATGTGGGGGCCGTGCGGGTCTTTACCACGATGGTGTGGTCGGTCTGTGTGCCCTGGTGTCTGATATTGTCAGGGTTGTAGAACGTCCACGACGCACTCTGCGCCACTGCGTTTGCCGTCCCCAAACCCATCATCATGGCCATGAGGAACACTGTTTTACTGTTCTTTTTCATTTTGCTTAACTGATTAAGTGATAATTAGATTCATTCAACGGTGCAAATTTATGATAAAGTTGTAGAAGAGGGATGTTACATTTGCTTCAATAATTAAAAAATTTGCTCCAAACCATCCACATTCGGACAGATTTGGAGCATTTGTTTCCCTTACAGATTCATTCCTGAAATGTTTCACAAAACTCATTCCCTCAACGCGCCAGCCCAATCTTCATTGAAGATTGAAGATTGAACATTGAACATTGAACATTTTCTCACCGCGCAGCCTAATTTTCAATCTTCAATCTTCAATCTTCAATTTCTAACGCGCAGCCCAATTTTCAATCTTCCGCTCGGCATCCCGTAGGGTGACGCTTGCGTAATAACATGGAGCAAGAATCTTCAATCTTCAATTTACATTGTCCCACACATGTACATAAAAAAGTACTTTTTCTTTTGTACTTTAAAAATTAAGTTGTAAATTTGCGCCATAATATTAATCGTTATAGATATGACCGCATTATCATTTACAGACTTTCGGAAAAACATGGCCAGTTCATTTGACCGTGTAGACGTTGGCGAACATGTATTCATAAATCGGGGACGGAAAAAAGTATATGCAATCATACCTATCACCGACGACGACATCACGATAACACCAGCTTTAGCATCCAAATTAGAAAAAGCACGCAGGGAATACAAGGAGGGGAAAACCGTGTCGCTAAAGTCTCACGAGGATATAGATAAATACTTCGAATCGCTGTAGTATGTACGAGGTCCAAGTATCGTCAGAAGCCGAGAAGGTCATCAAGAAATGGAAAAAATCTAATCCACAACTTTTCAAGAAGTATCAAAAGCTGTATCACGAACTTGCAGACCATCCAAGAACAGGAATCGGACACCCCGAACCACTAATCGGAGGAAAAGGGGTAACATATTCCCGTCATATTACTGCGCACGACCGCATCATCTATGACATCTATGATGACGTGCTCGTCGTATTAATCATTGAGACCGAAGGACATTATAGTGATAAGTAATCTCATCACTTCCCCCATCGGTTCTGCAAGACATAAACTACCACGATTACACGGATTAATCAGATTATTTCTGTTATTTCTGTGGGACATAAAAAAACTCAAGTTCAAAGAAGAAACATGTCC
>CACZRZ010000073.1 GCA_902783655.1 uncultured Bacteroidales bacterium | reverse complement strand
TCGCTTAATCGTACTCTGAGCTGCGCTCGAAGATACTCACGCTCGGAAAATCACAAATATATTTGCATTTTCGCTCGCTTAATCGTATCTTTGCACTTAAATTATACTATACATCTATATATATTATATATTATGGCATTTGTAGAACAAACTGAGAATACGGAAAAACGTTCGCTCAACTTTATTGAGCAAAAAATAGAAGCCGACCTGGCAGAAGGAAAGAATGGCGGCAAGGTGCAGACCCGATTCCCGCCCGAACCGAATGGATACCTGCACATTGGACATGCCAAGGCCATAGCCCTGGACTTCGGTGTAGCCAAGCGATACGGAGGCATTTGCAACCTGCGCTTCGACGATACCAACCCCCAAAAGGAGGACACCGAATACATCGAGAGCATAGAGCACGACATCAAGTGGTTGGGCTATGAGTGGGCTAATGTCTACTACGCCAGCGACTACTTCCAGCAGTTGTGGGACTTTGCCGTATGGCTCATCCAGAAGGGTCGTGCCTACATCGACGAACAGAGTGCCGAGGTGATAGCCCAGCAAAAGGGAACCACCACCACACCGGGCATCAACAGCCCCTATCGCGACCGTCCCGTGGAGGAGAACCTGCGACTGTTCGAGTTCATGAACAGCGGCAAGTGCGAACCCGGCACACTGGTGCTCAGAGCCAAAATCGACATGGCTCACCCCAACATGCTCTTCCGCGACCCACTCATCTACCGTGTACTGAACATCCCACACATACGTACGGGCAACAAGTGGAACGCCTACCCCATGTACGACTTCACCCACGGACAGAGCGACTACCTGGAGGGTGTCACCCATTCGCTTTGCACATTGGAGTTCGTCGAACATCGTCCCCTCTACGACCTGTTCGTCATGTGGATGAAAGAATGGGCCACGGAAATGGAAAGTGGCAAATGCCAGGTATCAAATAGCGAAATCAGCAATTTGTCAAAATATGATGGTCCGCGCCAGACGGAGTTCAACAAACTGAACCTCTCGTACACGCTGATGTCGAAACGCAATCTGCTGGCACTTGTCAACGAGGGCATGGTCAGCGGATGGGACGACCCACGCATGCCGACCATCTGCGGATTCCGCCGTCGTGGATATTCGCCCGAGAGCATTCAGAAATTCATCGACAAGATTGGCTACACCACCTACGATGCACTCAATGAGATGGCATTGCTGGAAAGCGCCGTGCGCGAGGACCTGAACAGCCGGTCCATACGCGTCAGTGCCGTACTCGACCCCGTCAAGGTGGTCCTCACCATCTATCCCGAGGGACAAACGGAAATGCTGACGGCTGTCAACAACCCTGAGAACGAGGCCGACGGAACACACCAGGTGGAGTTCAGCCGCGAGCTGTGGATAGAGCGCGACGACTTCCAGCAGATAGCAGAGAAGAAGTTCATGCGACTGGCTCCCGGCAAGGAAGTGCGCCTGAAGAATGCCTACATCATCCAATGTTCCGAAGAACATCCCTGCGACGTGGACAGCGAGGGACGCGTCACCACCATCTATTGCACCTACGACCCGGAGACACGCAGCGGACTGCCCGGTGCCGACCGTAAGATTAAGGGCAAGACCCTCCACTGGGTCAGCTGTCACGATGCAGTAGAAGCCGAAGTCCGTCTCTACGACCGCCTGTGGAATGTGGAGAACCCACGCGATGAGATGGCTGCCATACGCGAGGAACAGCAGTGCGACGCCGTCACGGCCATGCGACAGATGATTAATCCCGACAGCCTGACCGTTCTGAAACATTGTTACGTCGAGCCCTTTGCCGCCACACTGCCCCCACTCTCCTACCTGCAGTTCCAGCGCATCGGCTACTTCAATGTCGACACCGACTCCACCGCCCAGCATCCCGTATTCAACAAGACCGTCGGACTGAAGGATACGTGGAAGAAAGGCTAAGAAGTCGGGGAACAAAAAGAAATAAAAGATAAAAGGGAAAAGATAAAAGATAAAAGATAAAAGATAAAAGATTGAACGAAGATTATAACTACTTCCAGGACGACGAATTCCGTGCATCGCTCGCAGCTTACGAACAGATGCTCATGACGGGCGAATCGGCAGATCTCGACTCAGAGACCCTGACGGACATTGCCGAGTACTATGCCATGAATCAACGCATGGACGATGCAAACCACTGCATCGAACTGGCCCTGTCGTTCTACCCCGATAGCGTTGACCCACAGATATTCCTGTCGCGCCAGCAGATGTTCTTCGGCAATAAAGAGAAGGCCTGGAGCATCTGCAGAGCCATCCCCGACCAGGAAGACCGGGAAGTCATTTTCCTGCAAGCCGAACTCTATTTCTATTTCACCGAACCACAGGGGGCCTTCGAACTGCTCTATCAACATTACAAGGAACTGCCCGATGACGAGGCGCCCGAGTTTATGTACGACAGCATTGCACTCTGTAAGGACTATGGCTTTGGCGAGAAAGCCATGACATGGGTCCTGGAACTGCGTCAAGAATATCCCGACTATGTCTCGGCCATTGCCCTGCAAGCCGAGGTTCACAACTTTCGTCATGAATATCAGCAGACCGTCGACCTGCTCCTGCCCAACATCTCGCTCTTGGCTTTCGACACCCTGGCATGGCTACAGTTGGCCGAAGCCCAACTATGGCTCGAGAACTACGACGAAGCCCTCGAGGCCACCGATTACCTCCTGGCCATCAGCAACGATAATGCCGAGGGACTGATGATGCGTGCCAACATCCTGCTCGACATGTCGCGCCTCGAAGAAGCCCACCAGCTCTATTGCCGTTTTCTCACCTTCTTCCCCAACGACGAGAAGGCCAACTATCTCGATGCCCGTTGCCTGGTAGAACAGGAGAAATACGTCATGGCCATACAGCGACTCGAATTGCTGGCCGCCAAAAGCGGTTCCACCATGAGCGGTTACGTATATTCGTATCTTGCCTACTGCCATGCCCAGATGGGACACGCTGAACAGTCGCTGCACTATCGTCAACAGGCCGAACGGGAAGAATTCAATTGCCTGGGCGACCTATTCCCCGACATCTACCCCAGTGCCCCGTATGACGACGAAACCGCATTACCCTTCTGAGATATTAACAGCGATTTGAAATTAATAACACACATATTGCCATGAGACCAAAAGGAACTTATATTGCCTTCGATGCTGATGCTGTGCAGGATTCTGTGAACAGTAACATGCACACGTTTCGTCAACTCGAAGAGTGGGAAAAGAACCATCCCAGCCGATTCCATTTCGTGAACATGCACGAGATACAATTCTCCTCGGAGCACGACGACCTGCTGGAATCGACCACAAAGAGTCGTTTTCTGAAGCTGATGGAGGAAGCTGACAACCTGCTGGTGATTGCCAGCCCCGTCATCAACACGGAGAGCCACATCCTGAACTGGCAAATCTCGCGTTGCGTCAACCGCTTCCACCTGCCGGTCATCATTGCCTATGCAGGACTGGAGGAACTGGGCGAGGACAGCGTTCAGAAGTACTGGACCTGGCTGCCCCAGAAGTTCAAGAAATACATCGGTCTGGACAGCGCCCGTATGGCTCATATCCCCCTGACACGCGACAAACTGGAACGTGCCCTGAACACATTCTCTGTCGACAGACAGTTCTATCCCTGGAACTCTACAACAATATATTAACTGGCAAATATGGATTTATTATCATTCCTCGACAATTCGCCCGTCAACTTCCTGGCTGTCAAGACACTGACGGAGCAGTTGACGGCGGCTGGCTTCCAAAGCATTGACCCACGCGAGCCGATGCCAAAGATGAAGCCAGGCAACGGATATTTCGTAACGAAGAACGACTCCTCGCTATATGCATTCCGCATCGGGAGAAAGCCATTGGGCGAAGGCGGCTTCCACATCATCTGCGCCCATTGCGATTCGCCCACGTTCCGC
Source organism: uncultured Bacteroidales bacterium (assembly GCA_902783655.1). Lineage (GTDB taxonomy): Bacteria > Bacteroidota > Bacteroidia > Bacteroidales > Bacteroidaceae > Physcousia. Next base: position 1,789 of record CACZRZ010000073.1, on the reverse strand, counting down.
ATCAAGCCACAGGCAGAGATGTACCAGGAAGGTGGTGTGGTGAAACTGAACACAGAAGTCTATGGAGGACCGATACTGAGCACCTGGATGGACCGCCCATTGTCGCTGGCCGGACGCGTAATCGTTCGTGGAAAGGATGCCCTGCATCCCGAGACACGCCTGCTGTTCGTACGACGTCCACTCCTCGTGATACCCAACCTGGCCATACATTTCAACCGTCAGGTAAACGATGGTGTGAAGCTGAGCAAACAGAAAGACATGTTGCCCATACTCGCTATCATCAACGACGAGCTGGAACGCAACAACCTGCTTATCAACCTCATAAAGGAGGAACTATCCAAGACTGCGGACGGCAAGCAGGTGGAGATTCTGGACTTCGACCTCTATCTCTACGATGCTACGCCTGCCTGTCGCTTGGGTCTGCACGACGAATTTGTCTCCAGCGGACGACTCGACGATCTGTCGATGGTTCACGCAGGCCTGGAGGCAATGCTCATGGCCGACAAAGAGCCAGAGGTGACACAGGTGCTGGCCATTTTCGACAACGAGGAGACAGGCAGTCAGACGAAGCAAGGAGCAGCAAGTCCGTTCCTCTCGGCTATGCTCCAGCGCATGGTACTGGCACAGGGTGGCACACCCGACGATTTCTATCGGTCTGTTGAGAAGGCCTTCATGATTTCTGCCGACAACGCCCACGCCTGGCATCCCAACTACTCGGAGAAATATGACCCCACGAACCATCCTCACATGGGCGGCGGTCCTGTCATCAAGATAAATGCAGCACAGAAATATGCCACCGATGCTCACTCCGCAGCCGTCTTTGCCGAGGTGTGTCGCGAGGCTGGTGTTCCCGTCCAGTATTTTGTCAACCACAGCGATGTGGCAGGCGGCAGCACACTGGGGAACATTCTGGCCAGCAGCCTGCCCGTCAAGGGCGTGGACATGGGCAATCCCATCTGGGCCATGCATTCGTGCCGCGAAACAGCCAGCATGGCCGACCACGACTATTGCATCCGGGCCTTCACACATTTCTACAATCAGTAAGCCCCCATTCTTCATTCTTAATTCTTCATTCATAATTCTTAATTTACACGGCGTGTATTACATAAAGAAAACTTTCGAAATATCGGCAAGCCACCATCTGAACTTGTCCTACCGCAGCAAGTGCGAACAACTGCACGGGCACAACTGGGTCGTAACCATTCATTGCAAGGCACGCGAACTGGACGAGAATGGCATGGTGGTGGACTTCACACACATCAAGCACAAGATTGCAGACAGGCTTGACCACGCTAATCTGAACGAGATACTTCCTTTCAATCCCACGGCTGAGAACATGGCACGCTGGATATGTGACCAAATTCCACAGGCCTACCGGGTGGATGTCGTGGAGAGCCAGAACAACGAAGCCTCGTACGAAGTAGATGAAGATTAACGAGATTTTCTGTTCTATTCAGGGCGAGGGACACTACACAGGTACTCCCTCGGTCTTTATTCGTACCAGTGGCTGCAACCTGCATTGTCCCTTCTGCGATACACAGCACCAGAGCGGACAGGAGATGAGCATAGAGGAAATCGTTCGGCAGGCTACCAGCTACCTCCCTCGCCATGCCGTGATTACGGGCGGTGAGCCGTCCCTGTGTCCCGACCTCGGGACGTTGGTGGAGGCGCTGCATCAACAGGGATTCTACGTACAGATTGAGACCAACGGCACACGGCAACTGCCATCCGGCATCGACTGGGTGACCTGTTCGCCCAAAGTGCTCGCACAGACCGTCGTCTTGCGGCC
>CACZRZ010000072.1 GCA_902783655.1 uncultured Bacteroidales bacterium | reverse complement strand
TCCTGCTGCCGACGGCATGATGAGCATCAACGCCCGCGAACTGGACAATGCCGAGATTTACACCCTGAGCGGTCAGAAGCTGACGAAGCGTCCGAAACGCGTTGGTGTGTACGTTGTGGATGGCAAGAAATTGCTCTTGAAGTAACCTGCTTTAATGCTGAATGTAAAAAAACATTACGTATTATTTGCACGGATGAGAAGAATATGATAACTTTGTCCCCGATAACATTTAAATCAATCATTTATTAACACTTAAAACACAACACAATGAAAAAGTTTTTCTATCTGATGAGCCTTTGCCTGTGCATGTTCGCAGGTGTTGCTTTAATGACCTCTTGCGGTGACGACGATCTCGACGACATCGATCCCGATGACATCGAGATTAAGGCAGGTATCACTGAAAAAGGTAACACGCTGACTGTTAGCTTCTCGAACGGGTTCTATACCTACCAGGAGATTGCAACCTTCGACAGCAACGACAAGTGCATCAAGTACGTTGAGAAGGAAATTTATCCGAACAAGGAGACTGCTAACCAGGCTTGGGATGCTTATAAAGCTGAATACAAAGATAAACCCGAGGAAATGGCCAAGTACTCAAAGGATGGCAAGACCATTACCCACGATGCTACTGAAAAATATAAGGGCGCTTCGAAGGCTGAGATACGCCGAAATATGGAGGAGATGTTGGAACATTCTCATTATTAATAACTGATTAAGTCACAAAAAAAGCGGCTGACATCCCACAACGGAGTGTCAGCCGCTTTTTTTGTGCCCGAATATTTGGCATTATGCATGCTTTGCACTATCTTTGTTCCATGAATGCAAAGAAATGATATGAAATATTCCATCATAGTACCTGTTTTCAACCGTCCCGATGAGGTGGACGAACTGTTGGAGAGCCTCACGCGGCAGACTAATAAGGACTTCGAGGTCGTCATAGTTGAAGACGGCTCGGAGATTCGTTGCGAGGATGTGGTCGGCAAGTATGCCGACCGGCTCAGTGCGCAGTACTTCGAGAAACCAAACTCCGGTCCTGGGCAGAGCCGTAACTACGGTGCCGAGCGCAGCAGGGGAGAGTACCTGATTGTGCTGGACAGCGATGTGGTGCTGCCCGAGGGTTATCTGGCAGAGGTGGACAAGGAACTCACGTCGAATCCCTGTGAGGCTTTTGGAGGGCCAGACCGTGCCCACGAGAGTTTCACGCCTGTGCAGAAGGCCATCAACTATTCGATGACCTCGTTCTTCACAACGGGTGGCATACGTGGAGGCAAGAAGAAACTCGACAAGTTCTATCCCCGCTCGTTCAACATGGGCATCAAGAAGTCGCTCTATGAGCAACTGAGTGGTTTCTCGAACATGCGTTTCGGCGAGGACATCGATTTCAGCATCCGCATCTTCAAGTCGGGTGCCCGTTGCCGTCTGTTCCCCGAGGCATGGGTGTGGCACAAACGTAGGACAGACTTCCGCAAGTTCTTCCGTCAGGTGCACAACAGTGGCATCGCGCGCATACATCTATATAAGAAGTATCCCGAGAGCCTGAAACTCGTTCATCTGTTGCCTGCCGTCTTCACGATTGGCGTGGCGGTGCTCGCTGCTGTCTTCTTGACGGGACTGGTGTTCGTGGGTATGGGTGTGGGTTCCGCTTATTGTGGTTCCTCAGGTTGCAACATGGGGCTCGTGGTTGCTTACTTTGGCGCAGCGCTGATGGTTCTCGCTTTGCTCCCTTTGTTGCTCTATTCGCTCATCATCCTCATCGATTCTTCGATACAGAACCATAGTCTCCGCGTTGGCCTGCTCTCTGTTCCGGCCTCGTTCATCCAGCTCCTGGGCTATGGGACAGGTTTCCTTCGAGCCTGGTGGCTCCGCTGTGTCTGTGGCCGTAACGAGGAACTGCAAGCCTTCAAGAAGACATTCTACAAATAGAAAGAGTCGGCACATTAAGAATTAGCGTAATTGGCATAATTAGCCGATAAAGAAAGAATAGAATGAAGATTGGTATTAAAGACTTGCCCCTGGACGAACGCCCTCGCGAGAAGATGATGGCGCAGGGAGCGGCTGCCCTTTCGGATGCCGAGCTGCTGGCCATACTCATTGGCAGTGGCAACAGTGAGGAAACGGCCGTCGGACTGATGCAGCGCGTGATGAAGGACTGCAACGGAAGCCTGAACGCGCTGGGGCGCATGTCCATCGACGACCTCATGAGGCGCTACAAGGGCATCGGTGAGGCTAAGGCCATTACCTTGCTGGCCGCCTGTGAACTTGGGAGCCGGCGTCGACGGGAGGAAGTGGTGGAACGGAAGAAAATAGGCAACAGCCGGGACGCCTACGAGTACTTTGCCGATATGCGTGACCTGCCGCTTGAGGAGTGCCGCGTGCTCCTGCTTCGCCAGAACCACAGCATCATCGGAGCGGCTACGGTCAGCAAGGGAGGCATTGCCGGTACGGCCGTTGATGTGCGCGAACTGATGCGCCACGCCATCCTGCAACGGGCTACGGCCATCGTCCTCTGCCACAACCATCCCAGTGGCAACCTGCGGCCCAGTCGTGAGGACGACCAACTGACCAAGCGCGTTGCTACAGCCTGCGAGACGATGAACATTCAGTTTGTCGATCACATCATCGTGGCAGATACGGGCTATTTCAGTTACAGGGAGGAAGGGAAGATTTGACCCCCTCCCCAATCCCTCCCCGAGGGGAGGGCGTGTATATGGCAGGGGAAAGATAAAAGTTAAAGATAAAAGTGATATATGGATAAAATGCAAGAAGCAAACGTAACTGCTCCCCTCCCTCGGGAGGGGTTTGGGGATGGGGCTATTCTGGACAAGGTCGTTGACCTGTTGCGTACGGTTTACGACCCTGAGATTCCCGTCAACATATACGACTTGGGACTCATATACCGCATAGAGTTAAATGATGCAGGCGACGAACTGAGTGTGGACATGACGCTCACTGCCCCCAACTGTCCGGCCGCCGACTTCATCATGGAGGATGTGCGCCAGAAGCTGGAGACCATCGACGGACTGAAGCGAGTGGACGTGAACCTCGTCTTCGAGCCCGAATGGAACAAGGACATGATGAGCGAAGAAGCAAAACTGGAAATGGGACTGCTATGAAGAACATATATTTCTTGAGTGATGCTCACCTGGGCAGTAGGGCCCTGAAACACACGCGCCAGCAGGAACGCCGCCTGGTGCGCTTCCTCGACGAAATCAAGGGGAAGGCAGAGGCCGTGTATCTGCTGGGCGACATGTTCGACTTCTGGTTCGAATACGGAACCGTAGTGCCCAAGGGTTTCACGCGGTTCCTGGGCAAGGTGTCCGAACTGACGGACAGCGGGGTGGAGGTGCACTTCTTCACGGGCAACCACGACATCTGGGCATGGGAGTACCTTGAAGAGGAATGTGGCGTCATCCTCCACCGCGAACCCATCACCATCTCCATTGCCGACCAGACGTTCTACCTGGGACACGGCGACGGCTTAGGCCGCGAGACACGTGGATTCCGCATCCTCCGTTCCATCTTCCATTGCCGTCCGCTTCAGCGGATGTTTCGATGGGTGCATCCCGACATCGGGGTGAACCTCGGACTGAACTGGGCAAGGTACAGCCAGATGAAACATCGCGAGCAGGGTGAACCGGCTTATATGGGTGAGGACAAAGAGCCGCTGGTGCTCTATGCCAAGGACTATCTGCGCAGCCATCCCGACATCAACTTCTTCCTCTTCGGCCACCGCCACATCGAGCTCGACCTGATGCTCACACACCAGTGTCGCATGATAATCCTGGGCGACTGGATAAGCCAGTTCACCTATGTCGTATTCGACGGCGAGCGGCTCTATATGGAGAACTACGTCGAGGGCGAGACGGAAGTCTGAGTCATCCACACTATATTCTATACTATGTTCCCCGTCGAAGAACGTTTGTTCCTCGACGGGGAATCTTTGTTCGCCGACGGGGAATATTCGTTCCCCGTCAAGGATTTGATTATACTTCGTGGGGCTTGACCGTTTGCTCCATGGCGTTTATGCCATTGCTCCATGGTGTTCGGAGGGTTGCTCCACGGTCCGCTTCACCTTGTCGCGTACAGGTCCTCGGCCTGCTTCACTTCCTTCAGTTCTGCCAACAATAGGGCGTAGCGTTCGGCCACGGCAAGGGCGAACCTGCGCCCTTTCTCGGCTGTTGCCAAGTGTGGATTGCCGATGCCCGTGTCTTCGGTTACGAGGTTCCAGTGGCGCGGCAGCCAGGCAGTCTTCCCTCGTAGCGAGGGCAGGGCAAAGGCGTTTGATTTGCCCTCGCCTGCGAGGTCCATGCGCACAAGTTCCGGATGATAGTGCAGCATGACCGACGTTTCCAGTTCGTCGGCATGGTCGCCAGGCTGGTCGAAGTATTCGCGAGCCGGGCACACCGTGAACCATTCGCTCGAGAGAATGAACATGTCCGGGTAGTCCACCATGAGGTCGCGGATGAATCCCTTGAACGAGTTGCCACCGTGTCCGTTCACAATGAGCAACTTGCGCATTCCCTGATGATACAGGCTTTCCACCGTGTCTCGCAGGATGACCTCCTGTGTGCGCTGACGATAATGAATACAAAACTGCAGGTCGCGCTGCCCGGGGTTCTGTGCCCCCATCATCACAGGCGGCAGCACCATTGTCCGCACGCCGTGCTTTTCCCATGCCAGTCGTGCCGCATCCACAGCTACGTCGTGCGAAAGGATGCAGTCGGTCAGATAAGGCAGGTGCTGATTGTGTGGTTCCGTGGCTCCCCAGGGCAGAATAGCCATGTCGTATTCTGTACCGTTCACCATTCCGTAAGTCGATGCCGCAAGATCTACGGCCAAAGTTCTCGTTTCGTTCATATTATGTATCATTTTTTCAAATATTGGTCCACAGCTTCGGCACAGCGTTCGCCATCGACTCCGGCACTGACGATGCCGCCCGCATAACCGGCTCCTTCGCCACAGGGGAACAGTCCCTGTACGGTGACATGTTGCAGGGTGTCGTTGTCGCGCAGGATGCGTACGGGGCTGCTGGTGCGTGTCTCCACGCCAATGACCGTAGCCTCGTTGGTCAGGAATCCGTGTTTCTGCCGTCCCCATGCCTTGAATGCCTCTTGCAGACGGCGACGGATGGGTTCGGGCATCCAGAAGTGGAGGGGCGAGCTGATGAGGCCTGGTGCATACGAAGATTCGGGCAGGTCGAAACTGAGGCGGTTGTTCACAAAGTCGGCCATGCGCTGGGCCGGTGCCGTCTGCTTCATGTTACCCTGTTGCCAGCAGATGCGTTCCAGTTCCTCCTGATAACGCATCACTCTCAACCCATCGTCATTATTAATTTTTAATTTTTCATTTTTAATTTGTTCTAAGTCCTCAGGTCGCAACTCTACCACCATGCCGCTGTTGCTCCATCTGCCGTTGCGGTTCGACGGACTCATACCGTTCACCACAATCTGCTCAGGACCGCTGGCCGCAGGCACCACGAAACCGCCCGGACACATGCAGAAACTGTACACTCCGCGTCCGTCCACCTGTTGCACCATACTGTATTCGGCAGCCGGCAGATAGTCGCCGCGTCCCCGTCGGCTGTGGTATTGTATCTGGTCGATGAGCTGTGCCGGGTGTTCCAGTCGCACACCCACAGCCAGTCCTTTGGCCTCTATCTCTACCTTATTATTATATAGCCATCGGTAAACGTCCCGTGCCGAATGGCCCGTGGCGAGAATAACCGGCCCACTAAAAGAAAGTTGAGAGTTGAAAGTTGAAAGTTGAGAGTTATTTATGGCCTCTGCGCCTATTACCGTATTGCCGTCAAAAATGAGGCCCGTTACTTTGGTTTCGAAGTGAACTTCGCCGCCGCACTTCAGTATCGTCTCTCGCATGTTCTCGATGACGCGTGGCAGTTTGTCCGTACCGATGTGGGGATGGGCATCGCTGAGGATGCTCGGACTGGCTCCGTGTTGGCAGAACACCCTCAGAATCTTTTCGCCGTTGCCGCGTTTCTTGCTGCGGGTGAACAACTTACCGTCCGAGTATGCTCCGGCACCGCCTTCGCCAAAGGCATAGTTGCTCTCAGGGTCCACCTTCTGCTCCGGACGTATGCGGGCAAGGTCTTTCTTGCGGTCGCGAACGTTCTTGCCACGTTCCACCACGATGGGGCGCAAACCGAGTTCTATCAACCTAAGCGCAGCAAACAGCCCCCCCGGACCTGCACCCACGACAACAACCTGCGGACGGTCGCTCACGTCGCGATACTGTATCGGCTCGAACTCCTCCACGGGCGGCTGCTCGTTGATGAACACCCTGACGGTCAGGTTCACGTACACCTCCCTTTGTCGGGCGTCGATGCTCCGTTTCAGTGTCCTCACGCAGGTTATCGTCCTCTCGTCCCACCCCTGTTCGCGGGCCACATATCGCCGTATCGACTGCTCGTTGTAGCCGTCTCTCGGCGTCACCCTCAGTTGCAGTTCCTTTATCATATCTTCCTATCCGTCTTAATTCTTAACTTGGTAAACGCGTACATAGTCAATAAGGTACTGCAGAGGGAACTGGCTGTCGTCGGGCGTTCCGCCGTTCTCGCCAAGGGCCAGATTGAGGAGGATGTACATGCCGAATCCCTCGATGTCGTTCGAGAAGGGATTCTCGCCCTTGCCTCGTCCACTGCCGTTTGTGGTCTGGCTCAGGTCGATGGTGTTCATCAGTTCATCGTCCAGATAGAGGCGGATGAACAGTTCGTCCCAGTCCATGCGCCATGTGTGAAACTTCGCCGTCCAGTCGGCATCCCTGTCTGTGAAATGTGTCAGTGGGGCGATCACGGTGTCCCATGCCGGAGCATTCCTCCTTGCGCTGTCCCAGCAGGCGTTGGCCAGGACGGAAGGCACACCGTTGGCAATGTAGTATTCCATCATGTCCACCTCGCCGCACGAGGGCCAGCCCCACTGGTTGCCCAGGAGCCAGATGGCAGGCCACGAACCAGATGCCGTAGGAATCTTGGCACGGACCTCAACACGTCCGTACTTGAAGCGGAAACTCTTGCGTGTCGTCAGGCTCGAAGCAGTGTATTCCGCCTGCTTCCGGCCTCGCCGCCAGTCGTTGGAACCCTCCTCGTAGAATGGGTTCTTCACCACTTCGCGCCGTCCTTCTATGATGAGCACACCATCCTTCACGCTCGCGTTCTGCGGCTGATACCATTGCAGTTCGCGGTTCCTCACGAAACCCTGCTCATAGTCCCATCGCTCGTCGGGCCGTCCGTCTCGGTCGAACTCGTCCTGCCACACCAGCGTGTAGCCCTCGTACTGCCTCACCTCGTTCGTCGGTCCGTATTCGTCCGTCTTCTGTGCGGCAAAAGCCGCTATCGGCAGCATCATGGTCAGTAGCACCACGAAAAGCCTCCTCATAATCCCGTCGCGTTTCATTGTTCTCATGTTCATTGGCATTCTTCTGTGTGCAAAGATAGGCTTTTTTCTCGTATCTTCCAAATTTCCGTGCCCCCATGTATCTTCTGACTCCTAACTCGTGACTTTACACAAATTCAGGCATAACCTGGAAAATAACGGGCATTTGTGTCTGTTGATATCGAATAATGTTGTAACTTTGCCCATGGAAACTCTAAAGACTCAAGGAATATGTACAAGAAATCCCTTCTGACAGCCGTCTTGGCTGCATGTCTTCAGCTTGGTGCACAGACATTGGGCACGGACTACAAAGGACTTACCAATGGCAACCCTATCAGTCCATGCGTTTTCTGTGCCGACCCTACGGCCATCGACTATGACGGTCGCCTCTACGTCTTTGGCACCAACGACCACCAGCAATTCATCGTAAACAAGAAGTCCGGTTCCAACGGCTACGGCAACATCAAGTCGCTCGTTGTGTTCTCGACCGACGACATGGTGAACTGGACCTTCCACGGCACCATCGACGTCGGCAAGATTTGTGGTTCGTGGTGTGGCCAGTCGTGGGCCCCGTCGGCAGTGTGGCGTACAACATCGGCAGGCCGCGATGAGTTCTTCATCTACTTTGCCAACGGTGGCGGCAGCGTGGGAGTCATCAAGAGCACTACGTCGCCAGTGGGTCCGTACCGTTCGCCCAACAATCAGGCCATGATTCGTCACGGAATGCCAGGCGTGGACCCTTGCAACTGGGTGTTCGACCCTGGAGCTGTCATCGACCCCGACGGAACGGGATGGATAGCCTTCGGTGGCGGCGACCCTCAGTCTACGGGCTCAAAGCTGTGGCCGGGCAATTCGCGCATTGCCAAGTTGAAGCCCACGCTGACGGCCATCGATGGCAGTGCCGTCAACATGCCCGCCCCCTATCTGTTCGAGGCAAGTGAGCTTAACATCATCGGTGGACGTTTCGTATATACCTACAATACTTCATGGAGCGACCGCAACGACTGGTCGAGCTACACCAAGCGCGGCTCAAACCCAGCCCCCTCGTCGTGCAGTATGTGTTACATGGTCACCGACACGCCCCTCGATCCCGACTCATGGGAATATCGGGGCGAATATGTGCCCAACGAGGGCAACTTTGGGATGGGATGGGGCAACAACCACACCCACCTGCATAAGTTCCAGGACAACTACTACTTGTTCTATCACTCCACGGTGCTGGAGTCGGCCATGAACACGGGAGCCTCCGGCTTCCGCTCCATCGGCGTGAACAAAGCCACGGTGAACGAGAAGACGCAGACGATAAGTAAAATGACCCTGAACAAGAACGGCGTTACCGCCATCAAGAACCTGAACCCCTACGAAATGCAGCAGATGGAGACGATGGCAACCTGCGGCGGTGTGAGCTACGAGGACTTCAGCAACATCTCCACGAATACAAGCATTAACACCCTGGGCAACGATGCCTCCAGAAACCTGCAGGTGAAGATGAATGCAGGCTCGTGGACACAACTGCGCAAGGTGGACTTTGGCACAATGGGGGCCGTCGGCTTCATGTTGCGGGCAAAGGGAACAGGCACACTGGAGATACGCCTGAACAACAAGACGGCCAGCCCCGCCGCCACGGTAGAGTTTTCGTCAGCCGGATACAGCAACTATAACATCGAGGTCGATGCCGAGAAGTTCAAGAACGTCAAGACCGTTTACTTCGTTGTCACGGAAGGCACCAATGCCTATCTCGACGCATGGCAGTTCACGGAGATGCAACCCGATGCTGTTGCAGCTCCCACAGACTCCCATACCAGGGTGTCTGATGGCAAATACCGTCTTGATGGCACCGTAGTCAAAGGCCAGCCTTCCCGCAAGGGCATCATCGTAGAGCGCGTCAACGGCCGGGGACGCAAGCGTATTGTCATGTAGGGCAGTATTTCGTTCGGCTTTTCTCAACCAAACAATTCGCGGACAGCCTCGGCGACACGGCGGACGGGTACGAGGTCGATGCTGAGCCGCTTTTGGTCGATGCCCTTCAGTCCCTGGGCTGGGACGAGCATGCGGCGGAACCCGAGTTTCTCAGCCTCGGCGATGCGCTGTTCCAGACGTGCCACGGGACGAATCTCACCGGAGAGGCCGACTTCGCCGCACATGCAGGTGTCGGTGTCGATGGCGGCATCCACGTTGCTCGACAGGACGGCGGCAATGACGCTGAGGTCCATGGCCGGGTCGGTGACGCGCAGACCTCCGGCGATGTTCAGGAAAACATCCTTTTGTGCCAGTTTGAAGCCTACGCGTTTCTCCAGTACAGCCAAGAGCATGGCCAGTCGGCGCGTGTCGAATCCTGTGGCCGAACGTTGCGGTGTGCCGTAGGCAGCGGTGGAGACCAGAGCCTGTGTTTCGATGAGCAGGGGACGCACACCTTCGATGGCGGCGCAGATGGCGATGCCGCTCAGTCCCTCGCGCCCTTCTGTAAGCAGCAGCTCGCTGGGGTTCGACACTTGGCGCAGGCCTCCCTGCAGCATCTCGTAGATGCCCAGTTCGGAGGTGCTGCCAAAGCGGTTCTTCTGGCTGCGCAGGATGCGGTACATGTAGTGCTGGTCGCCCTCAAACTGCAGTACGCAATCCACGATGTGCTCCAATACCTTGGGCCCGGCCAGTGTACCTTCCTTGGTAATGTGACCGATGAGGACGATGCTTGGCCCCCCGCTCTTGGCATACTTGAGCAATGATGCTGCGCACTCGCGTATCTGGCTGAGGCTGCCGGGCGACGATTCGACGCCCTCTGTAGATATCGTCTGTATGGAATCGATAACCACGATGTCGGGCTGTTCAGCCTCGATGTGTTCATAGATCGCCTCGAGGCTGGTTTCGCATAGGATAAGAAGGTTGGATCCACCCTGGCCCTCCCTTAAAGGAAGGGAACTTAGACGGTCTGCCCTCAGCTTTATCTGCCTTGCGCTTTCTTCCCCGCTGACGTAAAGTATCTTCTTATCTTGCAGATGCAGTACGGTCTGCAGGATGAGTGTGCTCTTGCCGATGCCCGGTTCACCGCCCAGCAGTACGAGGCTACCCTGGACCAGTCCGCCGCCCAGGACGCGGTTCAGTTCCTGGTCGCCCATGTCAATGCGCACTTCCTGGTCGGCCTGGATATCGCCTACTGCAACAGGCCGGTTCTTGTGTTCCCCGTCCATTGCCGTTTTGAATTTTGAATTCTGAATTCTGGAAGGGGTTCCGGCCACCCTTATTTCTTTCATCGTGTTCCAGCGTCCGCAACTGGGGCACTTGCCCACCCATTTCGTCGCCTCCTGTCCGCATTCCTCGCAGACGTACATTATCTTGTCCTTTGCCATTTAATCAGTTCACACTTTTGCTTTTACTTTTTACTTTATACTTTTACATTCTATGGTGAATGCGTAGTGGTGTGGTTGGTTGCCAGGGATGGTGTATTGGGGCAATGTCCGTTTTCCCCATGTGTCTGTGCCACCCACACCGTGAACATTGAGGTCGATGTTCAGGTTGACGAAGCGACCGCGCTGGATGTCGTCGGGATGTCGGGCTCCCTCGAGGTCTTCTTCGCCATAGTCCCAGGCCCGGATGCAGAGTGGCTGCATGCCATCAATGCGAAGCCTCCTCTCGGCATTGGAAATCTCGAACCAGCGGATGTCGCAGCGGTTGCCGTTGTCCTGCGGATGGATGTATTCGGTTTCATAGTCTGACAGGGGCATCTCGTATTCGCCGATGAAGGCGGAGCGCTTGCGGTCGGGATAGTTCTCCCAAGGGCCACGACCATAATACTTTATACGGGTGTAGTCGGCAGGCAGTCGCATGCGCATGCCGAACTTAGGCATCACGGGCGCCTCTGTGCCGGTGGGCCGATAGTCCACATCCACTTGGATGCTGTGGTCGTTGATGATGGTGTACTTCACGCTGACCCCCTTGACCTCTTTCCATTCGGCAACGCGACGGGCAAAGCCTGCGGCATGCTGGTTGTCGTTCTCTGGTTTCCAGAAGTAGGGTTCCAGTGGTGCCTGCAGCATCTCACGACCATCCACTATCCACGAGGTGAGCACATTGCCGTCGATGGTGACCTTTGCCTCTGTGTTGCGCTGAGACGGCAGGACTGGCGATGTGGGGTAGGCGTAAGGAGTCAGCACGAACTGTTCCCGGGCTACGACAAATCCCTTCTTGGCCCAAGGTTTGTCCTCTTTCAGTCGGGCCATAACGTTCAGTAGGGTCTCGCTTCCATATTTCAGCGTGTCGCAGACAATGTCGTATTCATCAACCGACGTGAAGAAGTCGCGATTGACGATGTGGATGGTGCCGTCCTTCTCACGGACGAAGCTTAGCGGCTGATAGACGTATTGCACTTCGTAGTAATGGGGATGCGGCTTTCGGTCTGGGGCAATGAGCCCGTTGAGGCAGAACGCTCCATCGTTGGGTATGTCGCCGAAGTCGCCGCCGTAGAGAAATGAAGAGTGAAGAGTGAAGAATGAAGAATCGGCTTGCGCCGCTGGTGTTGGGCGTGTGGAAATTAATTCTTCATTCTTCATTCTTAATTCTTCATTTAACCCCTGGTCAACCCAGTCCCAGATGGCTGCGCCGCAGATGCTGGAGTCGGCATAGATGACATCCCAGTATTCCTGCAGGTTGCCCACCGAGTTGCCCATGGCATGGGCATATTCTCGCATCATAAATGGTTTGTCGGTGACCTTCCGGGCCTGTTCGCGCAGTTCGTTGGGATAGAGGTAGCTGTCGTCGTAGATGCTGCTGTATCGTCGGTCGCTGTCGTAGAAGGGCGGACGCGTCTGGTCGAGTTCCCTTACCTTATTATACATGGCCTCGATGTTGGGTCCGACGGCACCTTCGTTGCCCAGGCTCCACAGAATGATGCAGGGATGGTTGAAGTCGCGCTTGACCAGCGATTCGGCCCTGTCCACATGATCCTTCCGGAACGTCTGGTCCTCGCCCATCACCTTGTTGGCATAGCCGTAGCCGTGTGTCTCGTGGTTGGCTTCGTCCATGACGTAGATGCCCCATCGGTCGCAGAGCTCATAGAGATATTCGCGGTCGGGATAATGGCTGGTACGCAGGAAGTTCACGTTGGCTTGCTTCATCAGTCGGATGTCCTCTTCGTAGGTGGCATCGTCCACGTATCGGCCCGTTCGCGGGTGGTGGTCGTGACGGTTCACGCCGCGCAGCTTCACGTTCTGTCCGTTAATCTTGAAGACCTCGCCCACGATCTCCACTTTCTTCACGCCGAGGTGGTAGTGAAACTCTTCGTCGTTCATGCTGTCCTTCATGCCAAGCAATTGCAAGGTGAAGGGATAGAGCCAAGGCTTCTCGGCAGTCCACAGACGAGGCGGGGTATCGTATTGATATGTGAGTTCTACGGTAATGGTATCGCCTGCAGGCAGTTTTGGAATACGATGGTT
>CACZRZ010000071.1 GCA_902783655.1 uncultured Bacteroidales bacterium | reverse complement strand
TTTTCAAAAAAAGAGTCCGCAATGCCTATTTATCGGCATCGCGGACGATTATTAATGCTCATTTGAGTTTTAGCGGACAGCAATAAAAATATTTCGATTCTCATGCAAGATTTTTGTGATATTGTGATTATATGAGTAGAAAATTATCTAACTTTGTTATCAGAATACACGTAAACATGAAAGTGAGGTTTTATCATTGGTATAATGCCGTTCTGGCTGCCCTGTTGTGTTTGCTGGGCTTTGAGTCTTGTGATGATATTGGTGCAGACGAATATGGCAGTCCATACGTTAAATACCAGGTAAAAGGCACAGTTACAGACAACGAGGGACGTCCCATAAAGGGTATCAAGGTGAAAGTGGCAGAACAGGGAATGCATAACGGCTCCGTGATAATTTATCATGGTATCGACTCCATTGAGACAGATGCTGCAGGGGCCTATCAAACTCATGTGATGACAGATGGCTTTATCAATGAACGTAGGAAAGTGATTTTTGAGGACACCGACGGCACTGCTAACGGTGGTGATTTCCAAGGCGATACCCTTAGCTTGACAGATTTGGAAAAGACGCTTGTGGAGAAAGGTGGCGAATGGTACAGAGGGAAATACGAAATGAAAGGCGATGTGACCCTGAAGGCCAAAACGGATAACTAAAAGAAAAGGTAATGCAGAAACAACGTGGGGTAGGGGAGTTAACCCTTCGCAAACGATTAGCTCTGGAACTCTGGCGACAGCGAGAGAATAATATGCGCAGCGAACATCCGCTGCGTCAATTGTTTTGGGAATGTACCCTGCGCTGCGACCTCCATTGCCGTCATTGCGGCAGTGACTGTAAAATGCAATCCGCCCAACGGGACATGCCCAAAGAGGATTTCCTGCATGTGCTCGACACGATTGCAGCCAAAACCAATCCCCACAACGTATTCGTCATCATATCGGGTGGCGAACCCCTCATGCGACAAGACCTGGAGGAATGCGGACGGGCCATCTATCAGAAGGGTTTTCCCTGGGGCATGGTCACCAATGCGCTGCACCTCACGCCCCAGCGCTTCCATGATTTACTACAAGCCGGCATGCATTCCATGACCGTTAGCCTCGACGGATTGGAGGAAGACCACAACTGGATGCGTGGCAATCCCCATAGTTTCCGCAAGGTTTCGGAGGCCATAGACATGCTGGTGCAGACGCCAGACTTCGTTTTCGACATCGTCACCTGCGTCAATCACCGCAACTATCCTAAGTTGGAGGAAATCAAAGAGTTCCTCATCCAAAAAGGCGTCCGCCGCTGGCGGCTCTTTTCCATCTTCCCAGTCGGACGTGCTGCCCAAGACCCGATGATGCAGCTCACTGCCGACGAGTTCCGCGGCATGTTCCAATTCATATCTGACACCCGCAAGGAAGGGCGCATCCATGCCGACTACGGTTGTGAGGGATTCCTCGGCAACCTGGAAGGCGAGGTGCGCGACCACCTGTTCTCGTGCCAAGCCGGCGTGGTCACGGGTTCCGTCATGGCCGACGGCTCCATTGGTGCCTGCACCAGCATCCGTGCCGACTACAGCCAAGGCAACATCTACGAAGACGACTTCATGGATGTGTGGGAGCATCGCTTCCAGCCCTATCGCAACCGCGAATGGATGCGCAAGGACGAGTGTGCCCAGTGCCGCCATTTCCGCTACTGTCGTGGCAACGGCATGCACCTGCGCGACAGTCAGGGCCGCCTGCTCTTCTGCCATCTCCATCGGCTGCAATAAAGTCCCTATTTTTCCTACGACACAACGGGGTGGTTTCATCGACACGTCGCCTGAGCTCCAACGACACGTCGATCAAGCCTCAACGACGCGTCGTTGGACGTGAATCGACACGTCGTTTCAGCCTGTCCCATGTGTGGGGAAAAACTGGAGGTTAAGTTAACCCTTGCCCAGAGGTTTAGTTAACCTAAGACGAGAGGTTCGTATAGGGTGGTGCGATGCTTCGCTAGGGTTAAGAATGAGGGTTAAAAAAACATCGGGGATGAGGTGTCGCAACCTCATCCCCGATGATTGGTGTCAGAAGACCATTACTTGACCAGGTACTTACGTCCGTTCCTGATGTATATACCCCGCTCTGTGGGCTTGCGCTGCAGCATGCGGCCGTTCAGGTCGTACCACATGTCGTTGTCCAGCACAGGAACTTCTACATCGACGGTCTTGATGTCTACCGTTTCGTCCTCTGGCTTCACGGTGATGCCGTAGATGTACAGGCCCTCTTCTTCCTCTTCGGGTGCATAGTTGCCGAAGCTGCGTACCAGCGCACCGTTGCCAACGGCATAGATGTAGACGTAGGTCTCCACGTCGACGTTGTAGCCGACAATGACATCCCAGCGCGAATCCTTGGCTGCATACGTCGGTGTACCGTTGCCGATGCGCACGGCCAGCTGAGTCTTCCAACCCCTGTCAACGACACGTGCGTTGATGGTGACAGTGCCCTTACCGGGACCTACCTTCAGGATGATGCCCGTGAAGTTGTCGCGAACCTTGGCAGTGCCTGGTTCGCCGCTGCCAATCTGCGATATGTCAGTGGTCTTTCCGATGACCAGATAGTCTCCGTCCTTGTAGCCGCTGCCGGTGGCATCGCTCAGGTTATAATAGACGTTGCCAACCGTGTTGTCCGTAAGGTCAGCGCCCTTCAGGTCGCTTACTTCCACCGTGGTCTCATCGAGAATGGTCTCTACGTAGCCGTTCAGGTCGCCCTTAAACAAGACGTTGAGGAAGCCGAACTTCGACTCCCACAGAGCCACGTCTTCGGCCTTCACGTGCATCACCGTCACCGTGTCCGGCATAAACGACCTGTACTCATAGGTGGTGGATGTCCAGTTCAGCGCATTGGGGTCGGCGTGGCAATAGACGTCGAATATGTTCGTGCAATAGCCGAAGACACTCTGACCGATAGAGGTAACACCCCGTCCAATGGTGGCCTTGGTCATTTGGCCACAACTATTGAATGCAGAACGTTCGATCGTCTGCACGTTGTCAGGTATATTCACTTCCTTCAGACTGCTGTAGCTAAACGCAAGAGCACCTATCGTAACGAGGCTCTTCGGGAACTTTATGCTCTCCATCCTTACGTCTTCGAAGGCACTAGTGCCGATAACCTTCACACCTTCGGGGATAACGGTGTTCTTGCAGCCGGCAATCAGCGTATTGGTGGCCTTCTCGATGATGCTGTTGCCCTCGTCGGTGAAGTAGGGGTTTGCAGCATCCACATGGAAGTTCTCCAGGCCCATGAAGTCCGTAAGACCAGACTCTTCGACGATAGTCAGGCTCTTCGGTACGTAGAGATCCTTCACTCCATTAAAGGCACAGAGACCGGAGCGGCCCACACGGTACAGACCTTCCGGCAGGTGCAGTTCGCTGGGGAACGTGCAGTTGTAGAAGGCGTATGCTCCTACACTCGTCAGTTTGCTGGGCAGACTCGTCCAAGAGAAGCCCCACATTCTGCAGAAGGCATAATCGCCGACGTGCGTAATCTCGTCGGACAACGATACCTCGGCGATGTTATCCTTATACTGCTGCCAGGGAGTAGTTGTTTCTGACGTGAAGTCGTACATGTCGCCCCTGCCGGTAATGGTCAGTTTGACGGCCGGTATCTGCTCCTGTGTCTGCCAGTTCTTCACCGTGTAGGGCAGCCATTCCATCGAGAATTCCAGATTGTCGCCGCACTTGCCGCTGGGCAGTGTCTCCACCGAACCGCTGTCTTCCATATAGATGGTGATGCTCTGCAGGATGAATGGCGTGCCCGTGAGTATGAAGAACTGGAAGGGAGCGTTCACTTCTATGCCACTGCCGAAGTCCAATACCAGGTCTTCGAAAGCCGTGCTGGTCGTAACGCCCATGCCCTCAACAATCTCACCGTTTGGTTTCTCAAATATCAGGGCTCTCACGGTTCCAGCGGCCCTTACTACCACCTTCTTCACCTTGCCGTTCACAGTAAAGTCAGACGTAAGACGCAGTTGCTTTACAGAGCTGGTGCCGCCAGCCAGTCGGAAATAGAGGCACGCCTCTCCGCCCCAGCTAAAGGCATCCATGCTCATCGTGGAACCGTCGGTAGGCATATCAAGCGTCCAGTTGCGGGAAGAGTCCGATGCTATCAGTGTTCCGTAGCTACCGTCCCATCTCATGAAGATAGAAGTGAGAACACCTGGATCGGGTTCCACATCACCCTCCAAGTCACCCACGAACTGAACGTTTACACGGGTGCTGAACTTCGTCACGTAAGCATCCTTATAGCCCCCTATGACATGGAATCTGGTGCTGCCGTCGCTCTTGAAGTTGGTGTGTGTGGAGAAGGTCGTTGTGTCCCAGTTCAGCCTACGCGGATTGACCAAGCAGATTACATCATCCAGGGCATTGCATCCGGCAAAAGCCATCTGGCCGATGACGCGCACGGTCTTGGGGATGCCTACGAGCCGAACCGGGAGATAGCACAGGGCATACTCACCGATGCCGGTAACGGTGTACGTCTTGCCGCCCACCTCGAACGACTCGAGAATGAACACCTCAGGCTGAATCGTGTTGCCGTAGAACCTGGTCTGCGGCACAATGTCCGATTCGTGTCCAGGCCGGTCACCTGGAGCCACAATGGCGGTGTCGGCATCGGTATAGTACTCATAGACGATACCTGTCGTGGAATCCTGATACGTGTCGGCCCACATAGTTGACGGCAGCACGGCTGCCAACAATGTTACAAGAAGTAATTTTAAGTTTTTCATTTACTTTTGATTTTTAGTTAATTATTGTTTTTTATGTTATCAATATTCTATATTAAATGTATCGTTTCTGCTACAAAGTTAGTGATTTTACATTAAAGAAAGGGCAGGATAAGTTGAAAATAATAAATGTATAACGTAAAAAATATGAAGGTTCACTCGTAGTTTCATTTATTTTGCCTAAATTTGGACGGTAAAACCTGCAAATACTATGGAAAAGCTGTTCCTGATCGATACAGAAACACTGATTTGCCTCAGTTGTTTCATTTCATATCTTTGCAGCATGAAGATGTCTTGTACCTTGATTGATTCAGAATATACGAAGTCTAACCTAAAATTCTAAACTTATGAAAAAATGGAATTGTTGGCTGATTGTCACATTAGTGATAGGAATGCTTACGATGGTTGCATGCAGCAGCAACGATGAACCAGATGGGCCTTCGAAGCCCGATGAACCGGATGTTCCCATCATGTCGGACATTACCTACGAACTGAACAAGCAAGCCGTTGTGGTGCCAGAGGCCACTACGAAGTCCTTCTTCAAGGTGGATACTGTGCAGCATACCTTCTGTCTGCCTGCAAATACGGCTTCCGACCAGGTGCCCACGGTGGGGAAATGCCTGATTGTGAACACACCTACCAAAGACCTGCCCGAGGGACTGCTGGCAAAGGTCGTGGATGTGCAGAAGAACAGCAACGGCTATGTGGTGACCTACCAGGATGCCGAGCTGGGCGATGCCTTCGAGAGCATCGACATCCCCGAGCAGATTCTGCCTCTGGGCGATATAGTGGAACACGTCTATAACAGCAGGGGGCAGGAAATCCCATTCAATAAGGTATCCTACACTCGTGCCTCAGGCCAGAAATCGACCAAGATTCAGTTGCCCGAAATGAGTTGGGAATTGCCTGCAGGCCTGGAACTGACACCCAGCATGTCGGCCGACCTGACGATGAAGTATTCCATGCAATTCTCTGATGGCAAGCCCGTTTACATTGGAGCGAAGATGGATGCCGACATCGAATTAGGTGCATCACTGAAGTTGGGCGCGGAAAAAGAATTTATAGATAAGCACATTACCCTTCTCACCGTCATCTGCGGCGCCATTCCCGTCGGCCCCATTCTCATTACGCCCACTTTTGACATCCATGCCATCTTCAAGGTTAACGGAGAGGTTTCGCTGGAGGCTTCGGTTTCCTATAAGCGTACGGCCCACGCCATGTTCATGTATCAGGAGGGTCAAGGCATGAAATTCTCGTTCGATATCGACCCCGAGGCCGACGATGCATGGACGTTCACATTCGGTCCGAAGCTGGCAGGCAGCGTGGAATACGGACTGGCCATTGGTCCCCATATCACCATCTACGCAAAAGCATTGGGCATCGGTGCCATGCTGGACGTGACGAAGAAAGAGACCATCAGTCAACAGTTCAACCTCGTAGAGTTTACCGACGGCAAATGGGACTTCCTCAAACTCGAAGCGGCAAATTACTCGGCAACGATGAAATGCAGCCTGGCCGGTTATTACCAGGTATTGGGCAAGCCCATCAAGGGATTCGACGGACTGGACTATGAGAAGGAAGTCGACTCACGTCCGGTGTTCCCACAATTCACGATTGACGAGGACAACTTCATGGAGATGAAGAAGAACGTCTGCACCCTGAAGATGCAGATGACGAAGAAGGGCCTGCTCTATGGCAAGTATCGTGCCGAATGGACACCTGTGGACGACAAGAATGCAAAGGCTGTCATCGAGTACTTCGACTTCGATGACGAGAAACGTGCCTTGCTGGAAGCCGACCAGACAGCCGACATCACATGTAAGGGTACACTGAAGGACGACGTGACCTACAAGTTGGATGTTTACTACGAATATATGGGCATCTCGCTCAATGTCTATCACAAAGAACCCGAGACGCTGAAAATCTCCATGATTACCATTCAGGGCAGCATCTACGGCACTTCGCCCGACATAGCAGAGGGAGCACCACAAAAAGCCGAGATTGGCGGTGGATTCTCGAGCAGCAAGAGTACCTTCACCGTGACACCAAAGGGCAAGTCGGCACATATCCATGCCAATTACAAGGCCGACAAATATGACCTCACGTTAGATTGCGATATCGACGATGTCAATGCCATTGAAACCAAGAAGGCGAAACTGGAGAACATCCAGTTCTCCCGAGTTTCCGACTTTGACCAATACGGAGCACATACCCACGGGAGAATGTATATCGCCGTAGAAAGTATGCCTATGTCATCAGATCATACGCCTACGTGGGAGAGCTCGGGAGCGGGGATGAACATAACGGATTATACAAACACAAACACCACCACTCCTGACGATACCTCTTATCCGCCAACAACCACCACCTACTCGCTCTATCCCAGCGACTACAATACCATGTCGATAACCATCTATTTCAAATAGTAAATGGACATAACCTTGAAAGGCGATGCGATAGAATACAAAAACTACAAATAAATTTGCTTTTTCGCTCACTTAATCGTACCTTTGAACAGCAAAAACCACAATACTATGGAAAAGCTGTTCCTACTCGATGCATACGCACTGATTTTTCGCTCCTATTATGCCTTCATCAAAAACCCAAGGATAAACTCCAAGGGACTGAATACGTCTGCCATCATGGGCTTCCTGAATACCCTCAACGAGGTGCTGACCAAAGAGCAGCCCACACACATCGGAGTGGCCTTCGACCCCAGCGGACCTACCTTCCGCAGCGAGGCC
>CACZRZ010000070.1 GCA_902783655.1 uncultured Bacteroidales bacterium | reverse complement strand
AGGTACTTCTCCATGCAGGGGATGTCGTACTCCACGGGCTTTCGTCCCTGCTTTCGGTCGATGAAGTCGGGTATATAGTCCATTGGGCCGGGCCGATAGAGGGCATTCATGGCGATGAGGTCCTCGAAGGAAGAAGGTTGCAACTCACGCAGATACTTCTGCATGCCAGCCGATTCGAACTGGAACGTTCCAACGGTGCGTCCGTCGCAATAGAGTTGGTAGGTGGCGGGGTCGTTGATGTCCAGCTTGTCCACGTCCACCTCAATGCCCAGACTGTCGCGGATGTTCTGTTGACATTCCTTTATCTGTGAGAGGGTCTTCAGACCCAGGAAGTCCATCTTGATGAGTCCCGTGTCTTCGATGACCGAGCCTTCGTACTGTGTACACAGGAGTTTCTCGCCCGTATCCTTGTCCTCAGCCGTGGAGATGGGTACCCAGTCGCTGACATCGTCGCGACAGATGATGACACCGCAGGCATGGACTCCCGTGTTGCGGACGTTTCCCTCCAGTTTCTTGGCATAGCGTATGGTGTCGGAAAGCAGGGGGTCGGGCGACGACTCAGCCTGCTGCAGTTCAGGCACGACGCTGATGACGTTGGGTAGGTTCATCTTCAGTGCCTTCCCATTCACCTCTGGCATGCGGTCTGGAATGAGTTTGCAGAGGGCATTGGCCGTTTCCAGCGGCAACTTCTCCACTCGCGCCACATCCTTGATGGCCAGTTTCGTGGCCATCGTGCCATAGGTGATGATGTGCGCTACTTTCTCCTCGCCATACTTCTGGGTCACCCACGAGAGTACCTTGCCACGTCCGTCGTCGTCGAAATCGACGTCGATATCGGGCAGGGAGATGCGGTCGGGATTCAGGAAGCGCTCGAACAGGAGGTCGTAGCGGATGGGGTCGATTTGCGTGATGCCCAGACAATAGGCTACTGCACTGCCGGCAGCCGAACCACGCCCCGGGCCCACGCTGACGTCGAGCTCATGGCGGGCAGCGTTGATGTAGTCCTGCACGATGAGGAAGTAGCCTGGAAAGCCCATCGTCTTCATGACGTGAAGTTCAAAAGTGAGCCGTTCCATCACATCTTCGGGCACAGGGTCGCCATATCTGCGCTTGGCACCTATCATGGTCAGGTGGGTCAGGTAGTCAGCCTCCAGCTTCAAGCGATAGAGTTTGTCCACACCGCCCATTTTCTTTATCTTCTTCTCGGCTTCCTCCTGGCTCATCACCACATTGCCGTGCTCGTCGCGTGTGAATTCGTCGAAGAGCTGCTGGTCGGTGAACTGTTCGTGATAGCTTTCCTCCGTACCGAAATTCTCGGGAATCTCGAAGTTGGGCATGATGGGAGCATGGTCGATGTCGTACTGCTCCACCTTGTCCAGAATCTCTATCGTATTGGTCAGAGCCTCGGGAACGTCGGCAAACAGTTGCGTCATCTCCTCACGCGTCTTGAACCATTCCTGTTTCGAGTAGAGCATGCGCTTGGGGTCGTCGAGGTCGCGGCTGGTGGCCAGGCAGATGAGTCGGTCGTGGGCTTCGGCATCGTCTTCGTCCACAAAGTGTACGTCGTTGGTACACACGACCTTGATGTTATACTTGCGAGCCAACTCGATGAGTACCTTGTTCACCTCCTGCTGTATGGGGAAGGTCTCGCGGTTGGCACGCTGATGGGGATTGGTGACAGGGTGGCGCTGCAGTTCCAGATAATAGTCGTCGCCAAACAGGTTCTTATACCATTGGATGGCCTCCTCGGCTCCTTCCATGTCGCCGCGATGAATCTTGCGTGGCACCTCGCCGGCAATGCAGGCCGAGCAGATGATGAGTCCCTCGTGGAAACGTTCCAGGTCGGCGCGGTCGGTACGTGGGCGGTTGTAGAAGCCATCGGTCCACGAACGCGAAACCAGTTTCACGAGATTGTGATAGCCCACCTGGTTCTTGGCAAGCACGATGAGGTGGTAGCGAATGCCGTCGCCCATGTCCTTGTCCTTCGACTCCTTGTTGCGGAAGGCCACATACATTTCACAGCCGATGATGGGCTTGAAGGGCTCCAGCCCCTTCTCCTTACGTTCCTTGTTCAGCTTCTTGCAGGAGTTGAAGAACTCCTTGATACCCATCATGTTGCCATGATCGGTAACGGCCATACCACGCATTCCGTCGGCGGTGGCCTTCTCCAACAGTTTCGGGATGCTGGCCTGTCCGTCGAGCAGCGAGTATTGGGTGTGTACATGAAGGTGTACAAAATCAAGTGCTGACATATCTTAGATGCAAATTTGGGTTAAAGTTACGTTTCTTTCTCGAAAGTAACAACATTCACAACCCTTTTTTACAAAAAAGTATGGAAAAAGGAATCTTTTCACCCGTAAGTGTTGTGTTATTGGATGAAAAGACGTAACTTTGCACGATAGAGGGGACAAAATTCCCCCTCATATTTATGCTCGAATGGGAAAGAGATTAAGAAAACTACGCCGATTAAGACTCCACAAAGAGGGTAACCACATCCTCATTATTTCGGCCTTGGCAATGGGCTCAATATGTGCTGTTTTGTACTATTGCTTGGAAACAACGGCTCCGTTCATTGTTGCCGCCTCACTGTTCGTACCACTGTTTCTTCTGATGCTCAACTTCTTCCGCTGTCCGCTTCGCGAGTTCGAAGAAGACACCACGGGCATCGTTGTGGCTCCGGCCGATGGCAAGGTGGTGGTCGTGGAGGAAGTGGAGGAGAACGAATACTTCCACGACAGGCGTCTCATGGTTTCCATCTTCATGAGCATTCTCAACGTGCATGCCAACTGGATTCCCGTTGACGGCCGCGTGAAGATGGTGCGTCACCACGACGGCAACTACCACATGGCCTGGCTTCCGAAAGCCAGCCTCGAGAACGAGCGTTCCACCATCGTCATCGAAACGCCGGAGGGCCAGGAAATCCTGGTGCGTCAGATTGCTGGCGCTGTGGCCCGCCGAGTGGTCACCTACCTTGAAGAGGACAAGGACTACGAGATTGACGACCATATGGGATTCATCAAGTTCGGTTCACGTGTCGATGTCTATTTGCCCTTGGACACCAAGGTTTGTGTGGAACTGGACCAGAAGACCACGGGCAATGAGACGGTGATTGCCAAACTGAAATAAAAGCCCCACTCCAAAACTCCACCAAAGGGAGGGGACTATATACTGAAGTTTTCATTTAAGAGACAAAGATAAATGGATAATAAGAATCATACGCACGAGTCAAATGTAAATCCCCCCCTCACCCGGGAAGGGTTAGGGAATGGGGCTATATTCACCCTCCCCAACTTATTGACGTGCTGCAACCTCATCTGCGGTTGCATGGCCACTGGTGCAGCCTTCTACGGCAACTATCGCTGGGCCATTGTCATGATCATCTGCGGTGCCGTGTTCGACTTCTTCGACGGCATGGTCGCCCGTCTGCTTGGAATCTCTTCCCCTATCGGCAAGGAACTGGATTCGCTGGCCGATGTGGTTACCTTTGGCGTAGCCCCTTCTGCCATCATCTTCTATCTTTTCCACGAGGTGCACTATCCCGACATGCTGGCATCGCTTTCGGGTTTCATCCCCTACACGGCCTTTCTCATGGCGGGTTTCTCGGCTTTACGCCTGGCCAAGTTTAACCTCGACACGCGTCAGACCACCTCATTCATCGGACTGCCCACGCCTGCCAATGCCCTCTTCTGGGGTTCCCTCATTGTGGGCCAGCATGCCTTTCTGGTATCGCCGAAGTTCAATGCCGTGTTCCTATTCCTGTTCATGTTCCTGTCGTGTCTGTTGCTGGTGGCCGAAATTCCCCTCTTCTCCCTGAAGTTCAAGGACCTGTCGTGGCAGCACAATAAGGTGAAGTACATCTTTCTCCTGGGCTGCATCGCCTGTCTGCCCCTGGGGACCAGCGCCCTGGCGGCCATCATCGTGTGGTACGTGGCGCTCTCGCTTGCAGCCAAGCAATTGAAATTCGGCAATTGACAATTGGGCCGGCGCAATGCGTATTTCCTAACCTTTAACCCCATCCCATGCACTTTCTTGGTTGCCTTTTATCCGTTCTTCTCATAGGAGTGTTCGTAGTGCTTAGCTTCGGGCTGTCCATTCTGAACTTCCTGTTCCGGCTGTTTGGCATCAATTACCCAGTATCCGGCACACGCTTCCGTCGCGATGATTTCCAGAACACCGAGACCCCGAAACCTGAAGCCGAGCCCCAGAAACGCATATTCGAGGACAACGAAGGCGAGTACGTAGACTTTGAGGAGGTAAAGTAAGGTGCGATAAACATCGATATGCTTTCTGGCCTCTCACATCACCGTACGTGCCATTCTGCATACGGTGATTTTTCGTTTACGATACCAATACGTAGTAATACATTAGGCAACGTGCCAATGCTTACATGACTTCATGTTCGCCCCCTTTAGTAACAGCTTCCCATCTTCAGGGTAAATAAAGCCGTGACTGTTTATCCATCGTCACTAGGCTTCTTCAATGGGTCTGTCCATACAGATAGAAAAAATATAGGATCAGTATTATTATCCCTATTGCGATAACGATACCAATAAGTCTACCAAGCAAAAACTTGAAATATTCTCGCCACGAGTTAAACTCGAATAAGAACCCACCAAACTCTTTGAAGAATCTCATTATATATACAACTTATTAACGAACCAATACGATATTGATGGCGTGCCCTTTCTCCGTTTATATTCCGACAATTCCACCGTAGTTGTTATTTGGAGTCCATATGTTTTATTCAGTCTTGCAGCCATTTCTTTAAAATCCTTTCCATGTTTACAGTTTCTATCGATACCAAAGAAGGCCAGATAGTAATGAATCATCTCATGACACATGATGTCCCTAAACTGTTTCTCCGTGAAGTCGTAATAGTCTGTCATGGATATCGTAGGGTCATATAGAGTCTTATCAAACCAGCCACCTTTGGTGTATTGGAAATATCCACATGTCCTAAATGAATGCAACAACGTGAATTGAGGGAACAATAGTTTACCCTCGAAATACTCCATGTTACAGAGATTGAAGGTGTCAAGCATATTGTCCTGGTTGGCCACCATAAGCAACTATCCTTTGTATGCCCACTCAGGGGCAGACAGTTCT
>CACZRZ010000069.1 GCA_902783655.1 uncultured Bacteroidales bacterium | reverse complement strand
TCTAAAATTGTGACTCCATTAGATTCTCAGTATGGTAATATTTCCTACAATATTTCTGATGATGGTACCACCACGGGCGACCAGTTACAGGCCTATCGTGGCTTAAGCTATAATGGTGAGAAGTTCACCAGTGCTGACGATATCAAGGAGGGTGATGTGGTTGTTATCTATGGTAACCTGAAGAAGTACAATACTACCTATGAGTTCGATGCCAATAACCAGTTGGTTTCTTTGGAGCGTGTAAATACTTCTATCTCTGCCGACAATGTTGATATCGCTTTTGATGCCACCACTGGTGCAATTGCTTATACCATCGACAATCCTACTGATCAGGGTGTTATGAGCGCCACTACTACATCAGATTGGCTCACACTTGCCAACGATTTCTCAAGTCCGATTGCTTTCACTTGCGAAACCAATAGTGACGGCGTCTCTCGCACAGCCATCGTAACGCTGACTTATACCTTTGGCAATGAAAAGGTTACTAAGGAAGTGACCGTGACCCAGGCTGGAAATCCGGATGTTGTAAACAATATTTCAGATATCACGGAGGTTGACGTTGCTTACAGTGTCAGAGGTACGGTGGTTGCAACTAACGCCCGTGGCTTTGTAATCGGTGATGGTACAGGTTATGTATATTATTATAAGAGCAGTGCTCCTGCACAAGCCGTTGGTGACAAGGTGTCTATTTCGGGTACCACGGGAACCTATGGCCAGATTATCCAGTTCACCAGCGCTGCAACGGTAGCCGAGGCTGCTTCTTCCAACTATAACAATACGCCCGCCGCTACTGTAATTACTGAAGTTCCTGATTATACTAAGGAATATCATCTGAGCACCTATCTGCAGTTTGAAGGTAAGTTGACCAAGAATGGCAGCAACTATCTGATTGCCCTGGGCGAGGACAATATTCAGATTTCCTATCCGACTGAGGCACAACAAGCCGAATTGGGCGAACTGGAGGGCAAAACTGTCCAGGTGAAGGGCTACTTCTCTGGTATTAATAGCAGTGCCAAGTTCACCGTTATGCTTGAAGGCGTCGAAGAGGTGATTACCAATGATCCGTTCATCAATGCAGAAGACGTAGAACTTGAGTACGACGCCACTACTGGTGAAATCGCGTTTACGATTGACAATCCTGTGACTGGCACAGCCCTTACAGCCTCTGCTACAGCCGACTGGATTACCCGTGTTGCGGTAAATGGTGATAAGGTCATATTTGCAACGACCGCTAACGAGGGCGATGCTGACCGTACGGCTACCATTACCCTTGTCTATGGCGAAGTGACCAAGGACGTTACTGTTACTCAGAAGCACTATGTTGTTGACTATGCTACGCTGCCCTTCGTATGGGAAGGTGGAGCTAAAGATGTCTTCCTGAACGTGAATGGTGTTACAGCAAATGGACTCGGCAGTGATTATGCAGAAAGTAATGCTCCCTACAGAATGAAGTTCGATACTACAGGTGATTACATCCAGGTAAAGACTAATGCCCAGCCTGGTAGAGTGACCATTGGTGTCAAGATGATAGGCGGAGCTAACGAGTCAAAGATAACGGTACAGGGTTCTGCTGACGGAGAGGAATTTACCGACGTTCAGGAACTCACGATCAGTGGTTCTCAGAATTCTGTTCTCACACTCGCTACTACAAAGTTCTTTGCTGAGGATTGCCGCTATGTCCGCTTGGTATTTACTAAGGGTTCTAATGTGGGCATCGGTGCTATCTCGATAGACGAACCCATCTCTTATGTTGAGGCTACTGTCGGAGAGGCTGGCTATGCCACATTCTGCAGCAGCTGGGCACTCGAGCTGCCTGAAAATGTTACTGCATACATTGTTTCAGCTGTAAGCGAGAGCGACGTTACGCTGACTGAGGTGACAGCGATTCCTGCCAATACTCCTGTCATACTGAAGGCAGAGGCCAACAGTTATGAATTGCCTATTATAGAAGATGCTGATGCAGTTGAAGGCAACATGTTGCTGGCAAGCGATGGCACCGTTCAGGGCGATGGCGCTTCCATCTTTGCTCTGGGTAACAAGGGCGAGGTTGGCTTCTATCTGGTAGCTAATGGCGTGACTGTTCCCGCAGGCAAGGCTTATCTGGTGGTTACTGCTGCTGTTCGCGACTTCCTGGCATTCGCCAATGGCGAGGCTGATGGCATAAATGCTGTTGACAATGGGCAATTTGCTGTTGGCAATGTGGTCTATGACCTGAGCGGTCGTCGTGTAGAGAAAGCCGTGAAGGGCATCTACATTGTGAATGGTAAGAAAGTTGTGAAGTAATTCGTAATTCGTAATTTCTAACGCGTAATTTATGAAAGTTATGAAAAAGCAATATATTGCTCCCTTGATGGAGACAGACTACATGGATGTGGCCGAAGACATCATTGCCGCTTCGCTGCCCTTGGGCACCGACGAACTGCAGCAGGATGAGATTCTCGTTCGCGAGGACGACAATGCCCTGTGGGGTGAAACCGACTTCTAAGTTCGGAATACATATAAAATCAGGGGGGCGCTCGTCGAGTGCCCCCCTGATGTTTTCCTGGATATCTGTGATTACTGTTGAGTCTCTACGCCCTGGCCGTTGTATGTCAGGTTGATAGCCATCTGGTAATCATCGGTGTTGGCAGCTTGGAAATAGAGCGTCATGGACAGGACGAGACCTGCCGATGTGGCCTGTGCTTTCTCGATATAGAGGTTAGCAGCCGTGTAGGTGGTGCCGTTGTAAACGATGGTGCCGTCGATTGAGCTGTTGTCGCCAATGCTCAGAGCTGTGTACGACTGGTCGGCAGCGGCTGTCATCGTCAGATTGTAGATGGTAATCTGGTTCACGGTAACGGCTCCGTCGGTGTAGGGGGCCAGGGTGAGCGTGCCAGTGGTACTGCTCTGCAGCTGTGCTGTCATGTTGGTGAGCTGGGTGTTCTTGTTCTCGTTGATGTAATGCCACTCACCGCTGGAGTAGGAGCCTGTCAGAGCTTGGCTGGTGGCAGTACCCCGATAGGTGTAGGTCTGACCGGTGTTGAACAACATGCCAAGGATTTGGTTCAGCGTCTCTTCGTCGCAACTGGTGGTAACTGTGCTCGCGCCCAGCAAGGCAAGTACGAGCAATGCACTTTTGAATAGCTTTTTCATTGTTTTAAGTTTTTTGTTTGTTAGTATTAAAGTCTTATATTCTTGAGTCTCCTCTAGTCCCTAATCTCTAATCCCTAATCTTCAATCTTCAATCTTCAATCTTCAATCTTCAATTTTCAATCTTCAATTTTCAATCTTCAATCTCTAATCTTCAATCTTCAATTTTCAATCTTCAATCTTCAATCTTTATTAAGTTCCGGATAACTGATGCGGGTGTGATAGATGGTCATGAGCTTCCGCCGCAGAACCTGCTTGGCGGTGGCGATGTCCTGGAACGTGATGGGACAGTGTTCGAAGTATCCCTCACTGACTTGGCTGTCGATGATTCGGTCAACCAGTGCGCCGATGCTCTCCTCGGTGTATTCGGGCAGGCTGCGGCTGGCGGCCTCCACGGAGTCTGCCATCATCAGTATGGCCTGCTCTATGGTTGTGGGGTTCGGGCCGGGATATGTGAAGAAATTCTCGTCAATCTCCAGCAGGGGATTCTCGTTCTTATACTTCACGTAGAAGTATTTGGCCTTGCTGGTGCAGTGATGGGTGGCGATGAACTGCCGGATGACATCGGGGAGCTGGTACTTCTCGGCCAGTTGCAGTCCGTTCTTGATGTGACTGATGATGATTTGTGCGCTCTTCACATACGAGAGATTGTCGTGCGGGTTCTTACCGTTTTGGTTCTCGGTGTAGAAGACAGGCGCCTCCAGTTTTCCGATGTCGTGATACAGCGCGCCGGTACGTACCAGTTGGCTCTTGGCGCCCAGCGAGTTGGCTACCTCGGCAGCCAGGTTGGCCACCTGCAGCGAGTGTTGGAAGGTGCCGGGGGCTTCTTCCGAGAGACGGCGCAGCACCTCGTTGTTCGTGTTGGACAGCTCGACCAGCGTCACGCTGCTGGTGAACTTGAACAGCCTTTCGAACGGGATGAGCAACAGGTAGCTCACGAGCAGCAGGAATCCGTTCATGGCAATGTAGATGTAGGTGCCGTAGTCGTAGTTCTCGGCTGCGCTGCTGACGACATTCATGCGGATGAGTTCAAAGCACAAGTGGCAGAGCAGCGAAGCCGCCGTAACGAGTAGCACGGCGCGGAACAGTTCGCTACGCTCCGAGAGCTGGCGCAATCCGTATATCGCCACCAAGCCTGCCACCAGTTGCACCACAATGAACTCTAAGGCCGGGTTCACCACGATGGCACACAGCAGGATGCTGATGACGTGGCAGATGAAGGCCGTGCGTGAGTCGAGGAAGACGCGCAGGAAGATGGGTGTCAGGCAGTAGGGGATGAGATAGACGGAGAAGAAGCTGTTCTTCGTTACGGTATAGGTGATGAACGGGAATACGAGGGTCATCAGTGCGATGAGCAGGCAGGTGCGGGTGCGCTGGAGGTAGTCGCTGCGGAACTGGTTGAAGAAGACCACCAGGCACGTGAGCAGGATGAGGGTGTAGAGCAATTGTCCTCCCAGCTGGCTGTAACGTTGGGCTGCAGACTGTTTGTGTTCCTCCATGTGGGCCTGCATCGAGCGCAGGATGTTGTATTTCTCATCGGTGACGATTTCGCCCTGTTCAATAATTTTCTCTCCTGCCAACACCTCTCCCGAATAGTGTACGAGTTGTTTTTCGATGTTCTCAAGCTGTGAGCGGGAACGCGCCTCGTCGTAGGTGAGGTTAGGCTCAACGAAGTTGCTCAAGTTGCAGTGTTGCAGGATGCTACGTTGGAAATGTGTGGAGTCGTTGGTGCTGACCAGATATTCGTAGGCCGTTCTGGGTGTGAACACATCGGCTACGGATAACGTGTTCCCCATGTTCTGTACCGACACCATGATTTCCTTAAGATTCTCTGAGCGCAAGCGGTTATAGTCGTCGGACGAAAGAATACCAGTATGGTAGATGTAATGTAGCTTCTTGACGATATACTCACGATAGGCCGCAGGCGTGGTCTTGTGCAGTTCCTTGTCGAAGTGTTCTTGGAAGGCCTCGACCTGTGCATTTCTCTTCTCCGCGTCGAGTTCGAAAATGGGGCGATAGAGCTGCATCAAGCTGTCCTGTTCGGCCTTCAGCACCTCTTCGGGCTTTAGTATGGCAAAGTTCTCCTTGGCAATGACGGTGCCGTAGTTCCAGGGGCTCCCTTTCTTGAAGTCGAGATTCATCTGTCGTCCGCTTGGCATGAAGAAAACCAGTGCGACGGCAGCCACAACGATTGCAAGCGTGCGATAGATGTAGCCGCGGGTAGTGATGTGGTTATAGTGGTTGAATCGGCTCATAGTTGATGCATTTGTATAATATAAAATGTATAATATGTGCAAAGATACAAATTAAAAGTGAAAAATTAAAAGTGATAAGTGAAAAATAATTGCTATCTTTGCACATTAATTGAACAAATTGGCATGAATAACGAAAGAAAAGTAAGGGTGCGCTTTGCCCCCAGCCCTACGGGCCCCCTCCATATCGGCGGTGTTCGCACAGCCTTGTACAACTACCTGTTTGCCCGCCAGCACGGCGGTCAGATGATATTCCGCATCGAGGACACCGACTCCACGCGCCTGGTGCCCGGAGCCGAGCAATACATCATCGACTCGTTCCGTTGGTTAGGCATCGATTTCGACGAAGGTGTGTCGTATGGCGGCGAGTATGGTCCCTATCGGCAGAGCGAGCGCAGGGACATATATAAGAAGTATGTACAGCAGTTGCTCGACACCGACAAGGCCTACATTGCCTTCGACACAAAGGAAGAGCTGGACCAGAAGCGTGCAGAGATAGAAAACTTCCAGTACGACGCCCGCACTCGCGGCATGATGCGCAATTCGCTCTCGATGCCCAAGGCGGAGGTTGACCGTCTGATAGGGGAGGGACACGAGTATGTGGTTCGCTTCAAGATAGAGCCCGGCGAGGACATACACGTCGACGACCTCATCCGCGGCGATGTGGTCATCAACTCCAGCATCCTGGACGATAAGGTCCTCTACAAGAGTGCCGACCAACTGCCCACCTACCATCTGGCCAACATCGTCGATGACCACCTGATGGAGGTCTCCCACGTCATTCGAGGTGAAGAATGGTTGCCCAGCGCACCGCTTCACGTGTTGCTCTATCGTGCCTTCGGCTGGCAGGACACCATGCCCCGCTTTGCCCATCTGCCCCTCCTCTTGAAGCCTGTGGGCAACGGCAAGCTGAGCAAGCGCGACGGCGACAAACTTGGTTTCCCTGTCTTCCCTCTGGAATGGCACGACCCCAAGTCGGGCGAGGTGAGCAGCGGCTACCGCGAGAAGGGCTATCTGCCCCAGGCCGTGCTCAATTTCCTTGCCCTGCTGGGCTGGAATCCGGGCAACGACCAGGAGGTGATGACGATGGACGAGATGATTCGCCTCTTCGACCTCTCTAAGTGCTCTAAGAACGGAGCCAAGTTCGACTATGTGAAGGCCGCCTGGTTCAACCACCAGTATCTGCTGCAGCAGCCCGACGAGGCCTGGGTGCCCCAGTTCGACAAGATTCTCAAGGAACAGGGCATCGACTCTACCGCCGAGAAGGAAGCCGAAGTGGTGAGGATGATGAAGCTGAAGGTCATCGAATACGTCGATGGCGAGGGCAATAAGAAGAAGCGCAACGTGAGCTTCGTGAGTGACCTGTGGCCACTGACCAAGTTCTTCTTCGTGGCTCCGGCGGCGTTCGACCGCGAGGATAAGTTCATTCGCAAGAATTGGAAGGAAGAGACCGCCGGCGAGATGCGTCAGTTCATGGATGTGCTGAAGACCATCGACGACTTCTCGGTAGAAGGCCAGAAGGCCGTTGTTGACCCCTGGACCGAGCAGACGGGCATCCGTCCCTGGAACGCCTGGCGCATCTGCCTGGTGGGTGCCGGACAGGGCCCCGACATGTACGAACTGGCCGCCTTCCTGGGTAAGGAGGAGACGCTGCGCCGTATGCAGTTTGCCATAGAAACCCTGGGCTGATGCTATACACCATTGCGATTTATCTCTACCAGTTGGTAGTCATCCTGATATCTCCGTTCCACAGGAAGGCACGGACTTTGCTAAAAGGCCAGCGCGAAGCCCATCGGATACTGAAGCAGAAGGTCGATAGGGACGCCCGTTACGTATGGTTCCATGCCGCTTCGCTCGGCGAGTTCGAACAGGGCCGTCCGCTGATGGAGCGCATGCGGCGCCTGCATCCCGAGTACAAGATTCTGCTCACCTTCTTCTCCCCCTCGGGCTATGAGGTCCGGAAGGACTACGAGGGAGCCGACATCGTCTGCTATCTGCCTTTCGACACACCCAGCAACGTCTTCCGCTTCTTCCGCCACGTTCGGCCCGAGATGGCCTTTTTCATCAAGTACGAGTTCTGGTTCAACTACATCTGGGCCTGCCAGCACTATCACATCCCCCTCTACAGCGTCAGCAGCATCTTCCGCCCGAACAAGGTGTTCTTCCGCTGGTACGGCCGGCCCTATGCCATGGTGCTGAAGTATGTGACCCACTTCTTCGTGCAGGACGAGCAGAGCCGTGAGTTGCTGGCCACCCGCGGCATCACGGACAATGTCTGCGTCGTGGGCGACACCCGTTTCGACAGGGTCATCGACATCGCCCGCCAGGCCAAGGAACTTCCGTTGGTAGAACGTTTCTGCCACGATGCCAGCCTGATCTTCGTGGCTGGTAGTACCTGGCCCCCCGACGAGGACCTCATCATTCCCTACTTTAACAGTCATCCCGACATGAAGCTGATATTGGCGCCTCACGTCATCGACGAGGCCCATTTGCAGCAGATAGAACATAAGCTCCGTCGCCCCGTATTGCGCTACAGCGAGGCTACGGAGGACAATGTCGGCCAGGCCGATTGCCTCATCATCAACTGCTACGGGCTGCTTTCCAGCATCTACCGTTACGGCCAGGTTGCCTACGTGGGCGGAGGCTTCGGCGTGGGCATCCACAATGTGCCCGAGGCGGCTGTCTATGGCATCCCCGTCCTGTTCGGCCCCAACAACAAGGGCTTCCGCGAGGCCCAGGACCTCCTTCGCCTGGGCGGTTGCTTCGAGATTACGGGCCAGACGCTGTTCAATGCCGTTGTGGACCGTATGGTAGAAAACCAGAAGTTGCGCACGACGCGCGGAGCCCTGTGCCGCGAGTACATCGTCAGCAACTCGGGAGCCTCCGACGTCATCTTCAATACCCTGAACCTTTAGCGTTATGTCATACCCCCTACCTTCGACGTTAGGCTTTGCTTGTCGCACAATTGTCCGTCAAGCGAAGCGACGTGTCGTTGAGGCTCAAACCTCGTGTCCTTTCGCTTGTCGCACAATTGTGCGTCAAGCAGAACCTCGTATCGTATGTTTTCGTGCGACCCTGCTCGTGGCCCTCTTCCTGCTGTCGTTTGCCCTGCAGGCAGGTGCCCGTCAGCGTCAGATCCGCCGTGTGGAACCCGTCCGCGTCGAGGTGGCGGAAGGGATGGTTCCCGTCCTGCCTTGGCAGGTGTGGGTGACCTACAGCGATGGGCGAGGGGAGTGGCGACAGGCGCGTTGGAACAATTCGCTGCGCAGTGTGGAGGAAGAAGAGGCCCGACTGCCACTGGGCACGGAATACAAGGTGGAGGGATGCGTCATTGGCGACAACACCACCGACGAGGGCTTCCCTCTCGTGGCTCAGGTCAGTGTGGTGGCCAGTCCGTCGGCTGTGCCCGATGCGCAGCCCATAGCACGTCCGTTGCCCTTGGGCGATGTGCAGCTGACAGGCCAGAACCGCCTGACCAACAACCGCGACCTGCTCATTCGTCAGATACTCTCGTGGGACGTCAGCCAGCAACTCTATAACTATCGCGACACTTATGGCCTTCCCACTGAGGGATATCCCGTAGCCGACGGCTGGGACTCGCCCACCACAAAGCTGAAGGGACACGGCAGTGGGCACTACATGTCGGCTTTGGCCTTTGCCTTTGCTTCGACCCAGGATGAGGCTACTCGCTCGGAACTGCGTCGGCGCATCCGCCGCATGGTGGACGAACTGCGTATGTGTCAGGAACGTACCTTTGTCTGGAACGACTCGCTGGGCCGCTATTGGGAGGCTCGCGACCTTGCACCAGAGGCCGAACTGCGTGGGTTGAAAGGCTCGTGGGCAGCCTTCGCTGAATATAAGAAAGACTATCGTCGCTACGGATATGGCTACCTGAATGCCATCCCGGCCCAGCATCCCGTGCTGATAGAGATGTATCGCGCGTATAACAATGAGGAATGGGTGTGGGCACCCTACTACAGCATCCACAAGCAACTGGCAGGACTCATCGATATTGCCAATAACATCGATGAACGCGAGACAGCCCAGAAGGCCCTGCTCATTGCCAAGGACATGGGGCTGTGGGTGTGGAACCGTCTGCACTACCGTACCTTCGTCGATACCGAAGGCACACGGGAGGAGCGTCGCAGCCGTCCCGGCAACCGCTACGAGATGTGGAACATGTACATCGCCGGCGAGGTGGGAGGCATGGCGGAGAGCCTGAGTCGCCTGTCCGAGATGGTAAGCAATGCCGACGAGCGGGCCCGGCTGCTGGAGGCGGCTTCCTATTTCGATGCTCCAGCCTTCTTCGAGCCCCTGAGCCGTAACATCGACGACATCCGCACGCGACATGCCAACCAGCACATTCCCATGATAACGGGAGCCCTGCGTTCGTATCGGGGCAACGGCAATCCCTATTACTACCGCCTGGCACTGAACTTCTGGAACCTGGTGCAGGGCCGCTACATGTATGCTATGGGGGGCGTGGGCAACGGCGAGATGTTCCGTCAGCCCTATACGCAGATGCTGAGCATGAACACCAACGTCATGAGCGACTACCATCGAAACATCCATCCCAACCCAGACATCAACGAGACGTGCTGCGCCTATAACCTGGCCAAACTGACCAAGGACCTGAACTGCTACACGCCCGACGATGCCCGGCTGATGGACTACTACGAACGTGTCCTGTACAACCAGATTGTGGGTTCGGTGCACCCCACCCACTACGGCGTCTGCTACCAGTATGCCGTGGGGCTGAATGCCACGAAACCCTTCGGCAACGAGACACCGCAGTCCACTTGCTGCGGCGGCACGGGAGCCGAGAACCATGTGAAATATCAGGAGGCGGCCTATTTCGTCAACGACTCCAGCCTGTGGATAGCCCTCTATCTGCCTACCGTAGCCCATTGGAAGGAGAAAGGCGTCACATTGCGCCAGGAGTGTGAATGGCCTGCCGAGAAGACATGCATCACGATAGAGGGCAATGCTGAATTTACCCTGAAACTGCGTGTGCCCTACTGGGCCACCG
>CACZRZ010000068.1 GCA_902783655.1 uncultured Bacteroidales bacterium | reverse complement strand
TTTCCTCTATGCCTACATGCCCTTGGCCGACATAACGGACTATCCCTTGGAGTTCCACCTTCGGAACGTTCGTGCCAGTTTCGAGGCTCGCAAAGAGATGCCCTGGGGCAAGGATGTGCCCGACCTGCTATTCCGTCACTTCGTGCTGCCCACCCGTGTGAACAACGAGGCGCTGGATTCGTCGCGATGGACATTCTACCGCGAACTGAAGGAACGTGTGCGAGGCATGGGCATGAAGGAAGCCATACTGGAAGTGAACCATTGGTGCCACGAACGGGTGACCTATGCCCCATCGGACGGGAGGACGCTGTCGCCTTTGGCTTGCATCCGGAACGCCCTTGGCCGTTGTGGCGAGGAATCCACCTTTACGGTCTCTGCCCTTCGCTCCATAGGCATACCTGCCCGACAGGTTTACACCCCACGATGGGCCCATACCGACGACAACCACGCCTGGGTGGAAGCCTGGGCCGATGGGCAATGGTGGTTTCTGGGAGCCTGCGAGCCTGAGCCCGTGCTTAACCTCGGATGGTTCAACGCTCCGGCCTCAAGGGCCATGCTCATGCACACCCGTGCCTTTGGCGACTATCGCGGACCTGAGGAGGTGATGCTCAGGACCTCGTGTTTCACGGAGATTAACCTCATCGACAACTATGGGTCGAGCGCACGCATCGACTTCCGTATCGTGGACAAACGGGGCAAGCCCGTCAACGATGCCCGTGTAGATTTTAAGATATACAACTATGCCGAGTTCTGCACCGTTGCCACGAAATACACCGATGCAAAGGGGCGCACCTTCCTGACCGCAGGCAAGGGCGACATGCTGGTCTGGGCCTCGAAGGACGGTAAGTTCGGTTGGCGCAAGGCTTCGTTCGGCAAGGATAAAGCCCTCACCCTAACACTCTCACAAGGAGAGGACACTAACGCTTTGCAAGGGGAGGCTATTGACATCGTCCCCCCACCCGAACGGGTGCTGATACCCGAAGTGCCGAGGGACCTGATACAAACGAACCAACGGAGGCTGGCCTACGAGGATTCACTGCGACATGCCTACGAGGCAACGTTCCTATCCGAACAGGCGGCCAGGCGATATTATCCGCGCTTTGCCGACATGCTGGTGAAGAGCCGAGGCAACTGGCCCGTCATCCTTACCTTTATAGAAAAGAATCGCGCACGCGAGGAACGTGTGTTCGATCTGTTGTCCACACTGAGCGACAAGGACCTGCGCGATATGCCCCTGGAGATACTGGAGGATAACCTCACGGCCGAGAGCAACCAGCTGTGCCCGCGTGTGGAGAACGAGATGATTCTGCATCCGTATAAGCACCTGCTGCAACAGGCCTTTGATGCCGACACGAAGGCCAAGATGCGGAAAGACCCACAGTTGCTGGTCAAATGGGTAAAGGAGAACATCCGCATGAACCCTGACACGCGAGCCCTGCGCATCGCCCAGACACCCGTTGGCGTATGGCAGTCGCGCCTGACCGATGCACGTTCAAGGGACATATTCTTCGTGTCGTTGGCCCGGAGCCTGGGCATCGAGGCACGCAAGGATATCGTAACGGGAAAGGTGCAGTATAAAATTAAGAATGAAGAATTAAGAATGAAGGATTGGCTTGATGTCGACTTCGATGCGACGGAACAGGTGGAGACTCCCAAGGGTACGTTGCTGTTGACCTACGAGCCCAGCAAGTACGTCGATAACCCGAAGTACTACAGTCACTTCACCATAACGAAAATCACGCAGAGCGGAGGCACCAGCCTGCTGAACTTCGAGGAGGGACAAGTGGACATGGGCGGCGGAACGAGCTGGAGCAACACCTTCAAGGACGGGACCTTGCTGGACGCAGGCACCTACCTGCTGACCACAGGCACCCGACTGGCCAACGGCAGCGTGCTGGCCACCAACCGCCTGTTCGACATACGCGAGGGCGAAACCACCACCCTGCCCCTCGTGCTGCGTCAGAGCGATACGGAGGTGAGTGTCATAGGTTCGTTCGATTCGGAAAACAGGCTCATGCTCCAAGGCAAGCAAGTCTCCATCCTATCGCTGACAGGGCGCGGCTACTTCGTCGTAGGACTCATCGGCATGGGGCAAGAGCCTACGAATCATGCCCTTCGCGACATCAGTAAGGTGAAGGATGACTTCGACCAATGGGGACGTCCCCTGTTGCTGCTCTTCGAGAACGAGGAGGAAGCCCGCAAATTCAAGGCAAGCGACTATGGGCAGATGCCGAAGAACACACTCTTTGGTATCGACGCCGACGGCAGCATCAAGCGCCAGATAGTGAATAACATGAAGCTGGACGACAGGCAACTGCCTATATTCCTCATTGCCGATACATTCAACCGCGTGGTCTTCTGCTCACAGGGCTACACCATCGGCCTTGGCGAGCAAATGCAACAAACGATAATAAAGATTAAGAATTAAGCATATAGAAATGAGCATAAAACAAGATAATACTATCACCATGAAAAGATTCGTTCTATCCCTCATGGCCCTGGCGTTCATAACTTCAACGAGATGGAGTTCGAGGGCATGCGCTACACCAACATACGTCAAACGCTGTACACCTTTGACCTCCTCCAGCCGGAGACCGACTACCAGTTCCGCGTGCGTGCCGTCGGAAGCAAGGGAGTAAGCCCTTGGAAGGACTTGACCATGCGCACCGCAGCTAACCCGCTTGAGTTTGCAATGAAGGGACTTACGGCCACCTGCTCCGTAGCAGATCAGTCCGGAAATGGCATACACAAGCTCTTTGACATGGATGAGAAGGGCGAGATATGGCATACCAATTGGGACCAGCCGAACGCAACTCCGTTCACCATCGACATAGACATGCACGCTACGACCCAGCTCGATCGCCTGCAATACATACCACGCGACAATGCCGGCAACGGCACCCTACTGCAGGGAACCATCAGCCTCAGCCGCGACGGCAAGGTATGGACAAAGCCCGAATCCTTCCATTGGCAGCAGGACAACATGCCGAAGGAATTCAAGCTTCAAAGTGCAGACGAGGAGGCAACGCGCTATATCCGCATCCAGGTGGATAAGTCCGCTGGAGGCTTTGGTTCGGGAGTTGAGCTCTACGTCTTCCGCAAACCGGACGCCAAGCCGTCAATGCCTTGAGCCTCGCCCTCCCGTACAATCAGCAGCAAGTACAGTTCGTTGGCGTGGAACCGCTGGCAGTTTCGGGTATGCAGAATATGACCAACAACCGCCTGCATAGCAACGGTGACCGCGTGCTCTACCCGACCTTCGTGAACATTGGCCGTAAGGATGAGCTCTCTGGCGACGAGGTGGTGCTCTTCCGCCTCCGCTTCAAGGCGCTCACGACGATACAGTCACCCAAGTTCACGTCCACGGGCCTGCTCGTTGACCGACAGCTTAATGCGGTGGAATTCTAAGAACCTTCATAAAGCAGGAAGCCGGGGTTGCAGACGCAACCTCGGCTTCTTCGTTTTGCAAGGTTAGTAATCTTGGGGCTTAAAGATTAGTAATCTTGAGGCATGAAGATTAGTAATCTTAGGGCATGAAGATTAGTAACCTTCATTTAACATCTTTATAAGGGTGGTCATTCAAGTTCCCGGACAAAGACCATCGCATCATAGGTGGTTGCCGACTTAACCTTACTATTACATAGGGTGACACTACTGAGGACGACCATGACAGAGTCGTTGTGATAGGTCAGCAGGCTCTCGGGCTCGTCGAGCAAGGCCGGACGTGCTTGGACGAGGCTGTCGATGGGATAGCGCAGGACCACCCTGTCGTTTCGGCGGACATACACCGTGCCTTTGTCGTCGTCATACCTACAGGTGAAATCCCTACGAGGCAGCATGACGCTGTAGCCGTCAAGACAAATGGGCATGTCTCGTTCTATCGTTTCTATGGCTTCGACGGAACCATTGTCCACCTTCTCCGTAGCGAAGTCACGCTCACTATACTTCCATCGGCCATACCGGTGCTCGAAGGCGTCGCTCCCCATGCCCTCACGTACGTATTCGATGATGCTGGACAGCTCCTGGTATCGACATGAGAGCAGACTGTCCTTCTTTATGGCCTCGAGGTCCAGCCTGCCTGGGAATTTGCCCGTATGGGTAAGAGTCAGATGCACTTCGTCTATTAGTCTTTCCATGCGATGGGTCTGATTGCGGAGGCCTATGGACTTGGCCGTGATGCCTGGAATGTACGTGAACACAACGATGGCCAGCATAGTCATGACGGCCATAGTCTGGAACCGGCGGGTGCGCTGGCCTATGAGCATGAGGACGAACATCGACATCAATGTACCGGCAATCAGCAGGTATATGCGGCTCTCCGTCAGGCCGTAAAGCCGGATGCGATACATCGATCCCACCCAGTACATGATGAGGGGACCGATGGCTATTGCGGGAAGATGACGGTAGAACCACTCGAAGTGGGGCCGGCGAAGTACGTACTGCATGAGCCTGCCGACGAGGGCTGCGGCCATGAAGCCCATGACCAACCATGCCACGCCTCCCTTGGGCAGGTCCCAGAGGATGGCAATCTTGATGAAGTAGGCATACAGGATGACGGTGTAGACGACGATAGCCGGAGAGAGGATGTAGTCGAGCACGATGCGCAATGGCCAAATGGGTTCGGCCTCGTCGTCGTGGTCCTGCGCCATGAGCATGCAGCACACCTGCGGCGCAATAAAGAACCATACGAAGAGCAGGATGTGGAGGTAGAGATTGCGCGGTGTGTCGATGCCGAAGATATACAGAAACGATGCCACCACAGCCGACACGACGAGGTTGAGCAGCCCTGCGATAATCACCCCCACAATCATCTGGACGCAAACGTGCAAGGCATGGGAGGCAAAGGGGCGGTTGTCCATATGATGCGTGCCGACGATTAGCAGCATGGCGCCCAGGACATAGGTGAAGAAGAAGCCCATCGTCCAGAGGAAGGGCTGCAGGTTCAGTAAAGTCAGGGGCAGGAACAGCAGACCGGAAGCGACGTAGGCCCACTGAAACCGGGCTTCGTGTCCCGTGCCTTGCGCACGCTGTCTCAGGCGGTTGAACCAGTAGGTCAAGGCCATGAGCGGTACGAACAGGCATAGGATGTCGGGGTTCAGGATACTATGTTGGCCGTCGAAGAGCCCGTCCAGGGTCTCGTGTTCCAAGTTCCATGCCGCGTTAAAGTAACATACCAAACCCATCAGGGCCTCCATCGGAAACTCCCTCGGGCTCCGAAGCAAGAGCGCCCATATCTCACGAAGTCGTGTCTTCATATCCGTAAACATTATTAAGCATTGGCAGGGCAAAGATAGGCAAAAGTTACGAATCTTGCAAGCAAAAGCCCCGACTATCTGCGCGGATGTCCGGGGCCTTAAGAAGCAAGTCTCATGACCTTCGTTTTTAAGGTCTATTAGACTTAGGGGCTTAAGTCTAATAGACATGAGGCTTGAAGTCTAGTAGACTTAAGGCGTGATGTCTAGTAGACTTAAGGCGTGATGTCTAGTAGACATGAGGCTTGAAGTCTAATAGACATGAGGCTTGAAGTATACTATACCTGAATCGTGAAGGTTACTAACCTTGGAAAGCGAAGGATACTAATCTTCCAGCGCACCAATAATATCCTTCAATGAAGAAAGACGGTGGCGTAGTAGATAATCCTCGATACCCTGCACGATTTTCTCCGTGACGTTGGGGTCGATGAAGTTGGCTGTTCCCACCTCAACGGCCGAGGCTCCGGCCAGCAGGAACTCGATGGCATCGGTGGCGTTCATGATACCTCCGAGACCCACGACGGGTATCTTGACGGCATGGCTGACCTGATACACCATGCGCAGGGCTACGGGCTTCACTGCCGGTCCCGACAGACCTCC
Source organism: uncultured Bacteroidales bacterium (assembly GCA_902783655.1). Classification (GTDB taxonomy): domain Bacteria; phylum Bacteroidota; class Bacteroidia; order Bacteroidales; family Bacteroidaceae; genus Physcousia. The sequence goes on along the minus strand of CACZRZ010000068.1, from coordinate 806 downwards.
GGTACCGATGGACAGGAGCTTGCGGCGACGTTCGGCGTCGATGGCCATGCCCATCAGGGTATTGATGAGCGACACACTGTCGGCACCCTCGTCCTCAACGGCACGGGCTATCGACACGATGTCCGTGACATTGGGCGACAGCTTCACTATCAACGTCTTCGGATAGACCCGACGAACGGCCCTGACCACACTGGCAGCGCCCTCGCAAGTTACGCCAAAGGCCATGCCGCCCTGGCGGACATTGGGGCACGAGATATTGAGCTCGATGGCCGGAATGCGCTCCAGTTCGCCGATGCGTCTGGCACATTCGGCGTAGTCCTCTATGGCAGAGCCGCTCACATTCACTATCACCCGCGTGTCGAGGTCGCGGACACGAGGGTAGATGTCCGTGCAGAAGTAGTCCACACCCTTATTCTGCAGGCCCACACAGTTCAGCATTCCACTGGCCGTCTCCGCCATCCTTGGGTAGGGATTGCCCTCACGTGGGTGCAGGGTAGTACCCTTCACCACGATGCCACCCAGGCGGGAAAGGTCGACGAAGTCCTCGAACTCCAGGCCGTAACCAAACGTACCACTGGCCGTCATAACGGGATTGCGCAACTCCAAGCTGCCAATCCTGGTCGATAAATCACAGGTCACCATGTCAGTTCATTTACGTTAAACACAGGGCCGTCGGTACAGACACAATGGTTGTGGCCGTCGGCCATCGTTTCCACACAACACAGACATGCGCCCACACCGCAGGCCATGCGGTTCTCCAACGATGCCTCGCAGGCTATGCCCATGTCGCGGGCCATGCGGACCAC
>CACZRZ010000067.1 GCA_902783655.1 uncultured Bacteroidales bacterium | reverse complement strand
TTGGCATCGAGCAGCACGTCGGTGAGGTCGCTGATGGGGCTGTAGGTGCCCTCGAACTGACCCTTAGGGATGGTTACAGCTGTCGGGTCGCTGCTGCTGACGGTAACACCATAGAACAGCGGATTCTCAACGTTAGTGGCAATCACGTCGGTGGATGGCTTCAGCACCAGGTTTCCGTTGGCATCTGTCGTCCACTGATTGCCGAGAATGGCTACGAGCTGGGAGTTGTAAAATATATAAGCGTTGGCGCCTTGACTGATTTCATTGGTATTTTTGTAACAGTTGGTGACGGTTTCAGTGCCGCCATCGGTTATGAGCAGGTCGGGACGGTAAAATGAGGTGCTATTGTACCTGCCCATGGCCCAGCAGTTCTCAATGGTGTGTGTGCCGCCATCGTAGCCTCCACCGTAGAATACGCCGATCATTTGAGCAGTGAGTGTGCCCGACATATAGCAGCCCGAGACGGTGGTGGCCGATGTGGTGCCGTGGCCCAAGACGCCGCCGATATTACCCTGGCTCGTCACATCTGCGCCCATCCAGCAGTTCCTGATGCTGTTCGTGCCACCCAAGGCAGCACCCACGATGCCGGCGCAATACTGTCCGGCATTCACGGAGCCGCTGGTCTTCACGTTGCGGATGGTGGCATTCTGGATGCAGCGGAACGGGGCGGCATAGTCAGCACCCGAGTTGTCGATGCTGAGGTTGAGCGTATAGCCGTTGCCGTCGAAGGTGCCGCAGAACGGGTGGTCTGCCGTGCCCACCATCGTCGCCGTCGAGACATTGATGTCATGACTTAGAGCCACAGTCTTCCCGGCAAAGCTCTCACCATTGTTCACGCGCCCGGCGAAACTGCTCCAATCATTGTCACTGTTGATGACAAGGTCGGCGCATTTATCCCACATGATAATATATGGCTTGCCAGCCTCGATGCTTGTGACCTCCGTGAAGTCCAGCGTCAGCGTGCCGTTGCTGAGAGTCGGGGCGGTCAGTTCCTTCACCGTGGCTCCTTCGAGCGGCGTTCCCGTGAGGTCGCTGACTGCGAACGGCAGGCACAGTGTGTTCCACGCGTCGCGTTTGCGGTAGAGCGTGAAGTCCTGAAGGATCACGTCGTGCTTCTTCCCGTCAGCAATGGTGTTGATAGTCGCGGAGTTGTCGGCATTTTCCGCTAAGGATGTGAAGGGTTCGGTAGTGAAGGAGGACTCCACCAGGTCAGAGGAATAGTTATATAATATTGAACGCACCTGGAACTCATACTCGGTTTCTGGTAAGAGTCCAGTCAGTTTTACGTTGTTCTCAGTGGTTTCTATGGTCGTCCAACCAACGACATTTCTATAGATGCCGACATTGTCGATGGTCAGCTTAGAAAAAACGTTGCTCTTGCCCTTATAGCGGAAGATGATTTTGCCTTCTTGGCCATTGAAACTGCTAAGGTCAAAGTAATAATTTTCCAAATCTTCGGAATAATTGGTTGTGGACCATACGGAACCAATCTGTGTATAGGTGGTGGTGCCGTCTGTAGTAGTGGCTGCCAGCACTTCAAAATAGTCATATTCTTTGCTGTAGAAACGCGCTTGGAAAGTCAAAGTACCAGTTAAGGGCACTTTTTCAAATGTCAGCCAATCGTCAACTTCAAGGTAGGATTCATCTACTATACTATTATTGTCCCAATCAATAGCTATTAATTGATTATTTGCAGTAGCTACATGGGTTCCTTGCTGGCTTTCAAGTTGCCATGTGCTATTCCGAGGACCCGTAAAATATGCAGCCCATTGAGTATAATAATTAAAGACATTATTAGTTTTATCCGCCATTTGCCAATAATCAAGTTTTCCCTCAAAGTCTTCGAAGAACAGAGGTTTCTCCCTATATTTCAATTCGAACTTCTCGGCATTGCCTGTCCAAGACAAATTCGCACTCGTGGCAGTGATGTCTTTGGCTTCAAGTTGTTCAGGGTCTTTTGGAGCCTCAGATGGTTCGAAGGTGAAATCGTCCAAATAGAGAAAATAACCAAAGAACCATCTTATAGCAAAATACTTGGTGCCCTCAGGGCAGTAAGCAGTGTACTCTTGCCAATCAGCATTTGTTTCACAACGACGATACCAATGAAACTCGTACGGGTCATTGGTCGTGGTGGAGTAGCCCACTTGGAATAAAGCTTGGTAATTTTGGATGTCTTTGTAATAGAAGGATACTTTAAAGGCTCCTTGAACGTCTAATTGTGGGGAAATCAAGTATTGTTCGGAAGTTTTTTTGTCAGGGTAAAATCGAAAACTACAATTACCACTGTGCACATTATTTGCTGATGTAGTAATCTTTGTAGTGATGTTTCCTTTAGCGATGCGCCAGCCGCCCATACCATTCTCAAAACCTTCTGTAAAAGGCAAGGTTGTCAACACTGGGCCTTCCGTGACAAATCTCTGGGTAACATGATTGCTGGCTTCACCTCCCGAATATACGGCCTTTATGCGGAAGTCGTATGTGGTATTTGCATCTAAACCGCTGAGGGTGACAGACTTGGCGGTTGTCGCTGCTTCGTCCAGCCAGACGGTCTCACTGGCCAGTTTGTACTGGTAGGCATATCCCGTGACGGATGCTGCGGGAGCCTCCCATCCTAACGTGGCGCTCTCGTTAGTCAGGTTACTGACGACGAGGTTATTGGGTTTCGGCTTGGAAGAATAGGCTTCAAAAGTGAAGTCGTCAATATACAAACCTCTAAATTGGTTAATGTAGGCCACAGCAATATACCTGGTGCCCTCCGGGAAGGTTTTCTCGTACTTTGTCCAATCTACTCTATTGCAAGAAACCTCCTCGACCCAAGTGAAGGCATTAATGTCATTTCTCGTTGTGGAATAGCCCACTTTGAATATCTCATTTTGGTTTGCTTCGGGCATACTATCCTTATAGTAGAACGACACAGTGATTGGAGTATTGTCAGGCAAACGGGGAGATATAAGATACTGAGGGTTAAAAATTGAAATGCCATTGAAACAGAATCCACAGTCATGGCTCCTTTTGGCATATGTTCTAATACCTGTATGACCTTGCTCTTCGGCAGTCGCTTGAAAATTTGTATTGCAATCCACCATTTTCCAGCCATCCACCATACTCCAGCCATTTGTTGGATTATCGAACCCATAAACGTATGGCAATGGAACGACAGAAGTAAAATTAACAGGTGCCCAGTTGCTTGACCCGCTATCGTAATTGGCTTTCACTTGGAAATTGTATTCTGTATTGGGTGTCAGGCCGCTTAGGTCAGCGTATAATTTCGTTGTATGGAATTCGTCAGACCATGAACCTTCGCTCGCTTTCTTGTATTGGTAGGAATAGTCAGTAATGGCCTCGACCATATCGGGAGCTACCCATGTCAGCGTGGCTTTTTGTTCTACCTGCTTACTCACGGAGATGTTGGAAGGGGTAGGATAATGGCATGCCTTGAAGTTGAAGTCTTTCACTCTTAATGTAGTCCATGAGAAAAGGACTTTAATCGCAATGTATTTGACGCCACCAGGGAAATCTTTTTGATATTGTTCCCAATATGTTCTAGGATATCTTGAAACAGATATCGTATCATCCTCCCAGTTGAAAGCATTAATATCGTTGGTCGTATAAGAATAGCCAACCACAAATTTCCCAGTATAAGTGTATTCTTGTAAAGTAGGATAGTGCGCTTCATTTAAATTGTATGAAAAAGAACACGAAATCGCATCATGACCATCAAACTCTGGAGAAATCAAGTATTGGGGATTGTTTTTTTTAGCATCTGCAAAATAGAAAGTGTCATAAAGGTTATAAGGGCAATCTACTGTCGTCCATCCTTGAGCTTCCACATTGTCGGTAGTTGTGTTAATAAAGCTAAACCCGTATTCAAGCCTTTGCCCTGTGAAATGTGTTGCATAATAGGTCTTACCGTCCGCAAGTACAACGGGTTCGTCAAAAGTCTCATCGGTGGTTGCGCTTACCGGGAAGCCCTTTGCTCTTGGCATGATATTGCTGCTGCTCAGACCTGCCGATGGGGAAGCCGTATTCAGGTAGAAGGCCCTGATGATGTTTCCCGTGACAGTCTTTGAGGCATTCTTGCAGACAATGGGGTGGTACTTGCCCCCGCTTCCGGGCGAGAACGATCCCTTGAACAGGCAGTTCCTGATGTTCAGCGTCATGTCTTCCTCAGTCCAGCCCATGAGTCCGCCGGCATAATTGGTGAAGCCACTGATGGTGGTGCCGCAGACGCAGTTCTCCAGATTGAGCCTGGTAGAGCCGCCATCACCCACGATACCGCCCGCAGACTGCGAAGCACTAATGCTGCCAGTGACGGTGAGATTCTTGATGGTAGCCCCTTCGGTGAAGGCAAAGGGCGCCACGTGCGTTGTACCGCTCAGATTGACGTTCACCGTCCTGCCCTTACCGTCGAAGACACCGGCAAAGGGCCTGATGCTTGTGCCGAACATCTTGGTGACAGGCGAGGGGTCATCGTATTCGTACCCATCTTCATCGTTCAGCATAAAGTATTTGTCTGCATAGAGAGGATTCAAGTCTGCCTCATTGAAGACATCAGCAATCGCATCCCAGTGCTTGGCATTGAAGATAACGTAGGGATTCTCCTTCGTGCCATCGCCTGTGTTACTTACCACCTTCACGGGGTCTTTGGTTTCGTACAGCAGAAACTGATAATTATTGTGATTTGGATTGTCTGGATTATACTCAAAGGTCCGGGCATAAATCTTCACATACATGAGCAGCTCGTTTCCTTCGAAAAGATGAGCATAAATAGGTAACTGCAGACGGAATCCGTGATTGCCGCTGACGTTGTATGTGGTGTTCAGACCCTCTACGGAATAGCGCTGTATCAGGTCTTCATAACCATCATCAGTGCTTACCGGTTCATACCCCACATAACTATCGTTGGGTTGAGTGGCAGCGACGACGACGATTTGCATCTCCTTGTCCTTTGCGTAAGGGTCGTATGCCCACCCTTGGACGCAGACTTCGCCAATGCCGCCTTTACAGAAGTCAATGCAAGATCTCGGCTTCTCACGCTCCCAGGCGACCGTCTGAACCGTGGAGGTTACACACAAAAGCAACAGTAGGATGAAGCGTGTCCATCCCATCCCACTGGTACCACAGCCTAACTTTCCAAGTAATTCTTTAATGGTTTCAGGTTTTGTTTTCATAATTGTCTATGTATTTAAGTTTATTTCAATTATTGATTCGCACTTTACGGCTGCAAAGATA
>CACZRZ010000066.1 GCA_902783655.1 uncultured Bacteroidales bacterium | reverse complement strand
TGGCAAATATGTTTTTCAATAGATTAATTACACATCGGCAATATTTCATGGGAATTGCCATGATACTGATAATCCTTTCCCATCTGCTTGCCACATGTAAGGAAATACGTTTGTTATGGGCATTTTATCCTGGATTTATAGGTGTGGATATCTTTTTATTCTTAAGTGGTTATGGCTTATGTAACTCATGGAAGAAAAACTCACCAAAAGAGTTTTATGCAAGAAGGTTGCATCGGATATTACCAATGTTTCTGCTATTCCAAATCTATGTATGTTTCTACCAATATATCACAGAGAACGGTTTATCCTTTTATGATGCCTTTTGCAACCTGACAACATTATCCTTTTGGAGTGTTGGTGGTCTTTGTCTTGAGTGGTACCTAAGTTTTCTTTTATATCTTTATCTGCTATTTCCCATTCTCTATGGCATGACCCGCAAGATTGGCATGGTATTTCCCGCAATCCTTCTTGTTTGTGTTTTGGCAATGCAATATCTTGCCGATTGGAGATGGAATATAGATGCAGCATTTTCCAGGATACCGGTTTTTGTGTTGGGAATATTATGTTTCATAAGTAATCGGAAGACATACCATTATGTCATCATGAGTATATTCTTCGTCATTGCTGCATTATTTGTTTCATACATGTTTATGACACAGAAAGCAGAGAAATACGAGATTGTATATATGTGCGCACCCTTATTTATAATGTGTCTATCATATATAAGCAAAAGGATAACAGAGAAACAAAATTATGTCTACCAAGTATTCTCATATTTTGGCAAAATCACACTTGAGATGTATGTTGCCAACATGATTACATTATCCTTGCTTAGCTCAAGCACCCTATCGGTATATTCCCGTTTAATCATGTATGTTGCATCTCAAGTAATTCTAACAATAATTCTTGTTTATATCAATAAAATAATAAAAAAGAAAAATGCTGTTTAATTCCATTGCATTTCTATTTTTCTTTTCAATCGACAATGCGGACACTTGATTTGTCGCTTTTCAAATTTTAGCGGACAGCAATAATTTTTTTTGACCAGTGCGGATTGTCTGACATCTGTCGGCATGTCCGTATCGACGGATTTCCCGGGTTTTTCCCATGCATGGGACAAGTTTTTCCCACGCGTGGGAAAAGCTCTTCCCACGTATGGTATGAGCCGAAACGACACGTCGTTTGAACCGCAACGATAGCAGGGCCGGACAAGAAACCGGTACACTTTCGTGCGCTTTTCACTTATTTTACGCTATAATCATACGATATTCCAAATTATTTCGTAATTTTGCACGCAATATGAAACGAATCGGAATACTACTTTACATCATCGCAGCCTGCTGCCTGACAGCCGGGGCACAGGCGCTGCCCACGCTGCGGGTGCTGGCCATTGGCAACTCGTTTTCCGAGGATGCCGTGGAGCAGAACCTGTGGGAACTGGGACACGAGGCGGGCTACAACATGATTATCGGAAACGCCTATCGGGGCGGACAGGGACTGCAGTCGCACTGGAACGTGGTGACGCAGGGCGAAGCGGCCTTCGAGTACCGCAAGGTCGTGGACGGACAGAAGACCAATCGCAAAGGCATGCTGCTGGACAGCATCATCATAGACGAACCGTGGGACATCATCACCCTGCAGCAGGTGAGCCAGGACGCAGGCATATATGCCACCTACAGCCCCTATCTGCAGGAACTGCTGCGCTATGTACGGCAGACGGCAACGTCGAAGGGCGTACGCTTCGGATTCCACCAGACATGGGCTTACGCCCAGAACGCAACACACAAGGGGTTTGCCAACTACGACAACGACCAGGGCCGCATGTACCAGAACATCGTCAGTGCCGTAGGCAGGGCCCTGAACGAGCATACGGAACTCATCTTCTGCGTGCCCTCCGGAACAGCCATACAGAACATGCGCACCACCCCGCTGGGCGACCACATGAACCGCGACGGATACCACCTCGACCGCACAGCGGCCCGCTACACGGCGGCCTGCGTATGGTTGGAGGCACTGACGGGAGTGTCGCCCGTAGGTATGCAATACAGGCCCAAAGGCATCAGCAGCACCGTGGCACTCATCGCACAGCAGGCAGCACACGACGCGCTGCTGCACCCCGACGTCGTAACAGAACAAAAGGAATCGCAACAGTATCTGGACACGTGCCGCATCTCCATCTTCGGCTCGTCCGTTGCCCACGGCACAGGCGCCGCCAACGACCGCGGCTATGCCTACCAATACGGCGAGGTGTTGCGGCAACGTAGCCGAAGCGGAGAAAGCAAATTCCCCTTCACCATCTCCGACATCAGCGTCGGGGGGAACACCACCACCGACCTGCTGCGACGCTACAACGACCTCATCTTCGACCTCGGACGCTATGTCGTCTTTGGCCTTTCGTTAGGCAACGAGGGCATCCACAACAGTTCACGTGCCCAGAAGGTGATGGAGACCTGGCGCGACAACATGCTGCGCCTGGTGGCTATGGCAAGGGAAGACGGCAAGGTGCCCGTAGTGATGGGCAACTACGGACGGGCCGACTTCAATGCCAAGGACTATGCACTGGTGAAGCAACTGAACCTGCTCATCCACGAATGGGACGTGCCTTCGGTCAACCTGCTGGGAGCCGTGGACGACGGACGGGGACACTGGCCCGCAGGGTTCGAGAACGACCCCTACCACCCCAACACGGCTGGCCACCGCGAAATGATGCTGACCATCCCTCCCTCGCTGTTCGACGCTCTGGCCATGGGGAAGCCGCTGCCCACGCGCGACGGTTCGAAGACCTATTCCCTGACACGGGGAAACACCATAAACATCGTGCCGGAGGGCACAACGCACCCGTTTGCCGTAAGCGTCACCGTGAAGGGCAGCGACCGCGGTCGCGTGATGACGTTCGTTTCGGGCGGACGCAGGGCCTGGGTCGGCATCAACAAGGATCATCATGCATACTATTGCTCGACAACGGGCGATAGTATTGTGTGCCAGATTCCCATAGAGGACAACGTGCGGCACACGATTACCGTCAGCCACCGTTATGCCCAGCGCCACACACTGTTCTTCGTGGACAACGAGGGAAGCCGGACCAACGAGCGAGTGCAGTTGGACTCGGTGATGGTGGGCGACTACAGCAACCGCAGCGTAAGGCGGCGCTTCTCGGAACTCTTCTTCTGGCGGTCGGCACTGAACAGCGACGAGGTGTCGGCACTGTCACGTGGGGCCATGCTGAAGTCAAGCCTGGAAATCTACACCCCACTCGACGGGGAAGAGCGCAACGACCTGCCCAACCTTGCCCAGAGCCTGAACCAGGCACGACTGGTGCCCTACCAGTCGGCACGCAAAAAGAGCCACACACCCAATCCACGTAAATAGAACCACGTTCACAATTCACGTAAATAGAACCACGTTCACAAGATTCGCGCAAATAATGAAGGTTATCCGCAACAGCATCATACCTGTGCCTGGCTTTACGGCTATGAACCTCTTCGGAGTGCTGTTCGTCAGGGGGAATGCCCAAATCGACGACAACATGCTTCGCCACGAGCGCATCCACACCCGACAGATGCGCGAGATGGGGTACCTGCCCTTCTACGTCTGGTACCTGACGGCGTGGCTCATACGTCTCCTATGGGCATTCGTGGGTTTGCCGTTTGCCGAAAAAAAAAGGCGCAGGCACCATCTGTATGGTGCCTACGCCAATCTATGGTTTGAACGGGAAGCCTACAAACATGCCTCGGATGCTCACTATCTGGAGCACCGGCAGCACTACGCCTGGCTCATCGAACCACTCTCTTCCTGCCGTTGACAATGTAGATGCCCTTCTTTATGGATTGAGAATCATCTACGCTACGCCCCGAAAGGTCATACACTTTGCCAACCCCGTTTTGAATCTTTAATTTTGAGTCTTGAATTGACTCTATCCCGTCTTCATTGTCCGTAGCCGTAGCCTTGAAGAGGAACGACATCGTCTTGTCCGTGTTCTGCTTGATTTCCAGCACACGGCGGTTCATCAGCTTCGTATCATCGGTATTCCTGTTGTACAGCGTGGCGGCAGGTACCGAAGTATTGGTCAGGCTATCGTTGGACAAATAAGGATACAGGTCGCCCGTCAACGTCTTTTTGGTGTAATAGTACTGACCGTAATCATCTATATATTTCCAGTACTTCGAGTCGTCGTCGTTATCGGCATGGAAAATGGTGCAGCGCTGGTGATCGTTGGTCTTTGTATATCCATACCGCCGCTTGTCGGCCGCCGTGACCTTGGTGTTGGGCGTGTTATCGTTCCAGATATCCTTATCGAAATCGACGTGGGTTATCATGAGTCCCCTGGTCTGAAGCCCCGCATCCCAACCCGTTTTCTGTCGGTTTTCCAGCATGTAGTACTCATCGGGATGTGCCTTGTTATAGATGATATAGCTTTCGCCTCCGTCGCTCAAGGCTTTCATGTTCTCGACGGAAACGTCCTCGTCCGAAAGCTCAATGGGATCCAACCAACCACACATCATAAGCTCGTGAGCCGTATATCCGGCAGGTACAAAGCCTTCGCCGTTGTACACGCCGGCATCCATCAGGTCGAATTCGCTCATGCCAAAATAGCCGCTATACGAGACGTCGTAGAAGTCGGGGAAGCCCAAACAATGTGAGAACTCGTGGCAGAAACAGCCAATGCCCTCGATGTCGCCCTCCATGTCAACCTCGTTCGAGCAGGCATACGTGTCTATTTTCACCCCATCAAGCCGCAGAGCACTGTTAGTGTAGGAAAGCTCGTACATGTGGGGCCATACAGATTCTTCGTCGTAGGAATCGGCCTCGCCCGTACCAGCATAGAGCACAAATACCTGATCAACCTCACCGTCGCCGTCCCAGTCGTAGTCTTTGAAGTTCACCTCCTCATTAGCAGCCTTGCAGGCCTCCACAATCATGGCTTCGGCATTCTTGTCTTCCCCCTCGCTGTCATTTTCACCATAATAGGCGCGCTTGTTGGCCAAAGTGTAGGGCCCCACGACATCAAAATCCAGCTCGAACACCCCACGGCTCTGCGCCTTGAAGTAGTCGCACACACTTCCCTTGAATTTCCCCACACTATATCCTTCCTCGTTCATGATGCGCTTGTACTTTGCCAGGTTATTAGCCGACTTGAACTTAACATCCTGATACTGAGCCAGAATGACAAGCCCCTTCTTCTTGCCCACATAGTGCGTGCGTTCACCGGGAGTCACCCTGCGAGGAGCCTTGCGGGCACCCGACGGGCTCTGTGGAGCCTTACGCTTCACCATACGGCCTGCAATCTGCGTTTCGTCAACTTCCGTGAGCACGCCATCCAGCTTCATCAGCCGACGGCCGTCCTCAGTCATCCAGAAATGGACGTACTCGTCGCCACGTAATTGGGCCCGCACTTCCGTTCCATCACTCAATTTCAATATTTTCCACAATCCCGGTTTAGCGGGAACGGCCATTGCTACAGCAGATACTAAACAAAGCAAGAAACCTAAAAGAATTTTCTTCATAATCTAAAGTGTCGTATTTATCCTATATATTTCGGCTGCGAAGTTACGAATATTTAGGCAAATTGCCAAGAAAAACGCCCAAAAGTGTCGTTATTCGTGATTCGCGACACGTTTATAAGAATAATGGCACCTCGTCTCATTCTTTTTTCGTATCTTTGCGTCGAATATAGTTGACTAAAAATGAACTTAATACAAATTAAAAGATGATTAAAGAGTTTTTTTTAAATGGCAGACAACGCAGCGTGATGCTCATCTTACTGCTCATGATGGCTGTTGCAGCATTTGCCGTGCCTGCAAAGCCAGGTCTTACACGCACCCTGACACTTGCCGACGGTACGACGGTGAACGCCGTACTCGTGGGCGATGAACACGGACACTTCTGGAGAGGTGCCGATGGCAAGAGCTACCAGTCGGTGGCTGGCACCGATTTCTATCAGGCGGTGAACAGTCAGGGCATCATCCAGAAGGCACAACAACGCCGTACCAAGGCGAATAGCCGTCGCACCAAGCGACTGACACCACGACGTGTCGGTAACGGCGGTACCATCAATGGCAAGAAAAAGGGACTCATCATCCTTGTCAACTACCAGGACGTGGCGTTCCAGAGCGAAAACAACGCAGCCCTCTACCGGCGCATCGCCAATGAAGAGGGCTTCTCATATCAAGTCAACAACAGCGACTATAGTTTCAAAGGCTCGATGTACGACTATTTCAAGGCGCAGAGCGAGGGACAGTTCGAACTGACTTTCGATGTCGTAGGGCCTGTGACGATAAGCCGCGAACAAGCATATTATGGTGGAAACAATAGTCAGGGAAACGATATGCACCCGGCAGAGATGGTCATTGAAGCGCTCAAGCTTGTTGACTCGGAAGTGAACTTCAAGGATTATGACTGGGACGACGACGGTGAGGTTGAACAGGTCTATGTCATCTATGCTGGTAACGGCGAAGCTGACAGCTATGTGGCGGATGCTATCTGGCCGCACGAATGGACACTTGGCTCTGCGAATTATTATGGCGAAGGTGAGGGTCCCCAGACCCTCGACGAGGTTAAAATTGACACCTACGCCTGCGGCGGAGAACTCAATGGCGGCAATCTCATCGCTGGCATCGGCACCATGTGCCACGAGTTCAGCCACTGCCTGGGCTATCCCGACTTCTACGACACCGACTACAGCGGTGGCCAGGGCATGGGCTACTGGGACTTGATGTGTAACGGCTCGTACAACGACTATGGCTACCAGCCGGCCGGCTACACCAGCTATGAGCGTTGGGTGGCAGGATGGAAGACACCCATCACTCTGGAAACCACGCAGACCATCAGCGACATGGCTGCCCTGCAAACCTATGACAGCAACGCCTACGTTATTTATAATAAGGCCAACAACAACGAGTACTACCTCCTGGAGAACCGCCAGAAGACAGGATGGGATGCCAGTCTGCCAGGGGCGGGCTTGCTCATCCTGCATGTAGACTATGACGCAGAAATATGGGGAGGCAACCAAACCAATGACGACCCCGACCACCAGCGCATGACCTGGATTCCTGCCGACAAAGAGTATCAATACAATGAAGACCAAGGCACAAAACGTTATACTTTTTCAGGCATGGCCCACGACCCGTTCCCCTATGGCTCATTCAACGCATTCGGCAAGAACACCACGCCTGCGGCTACGCTCTATAACGACAACCTGGACGGAACGAAGTTTCTCGACTGCTCCATCCTGAACATCACCCAGAACAACGACGGCACCATCTCGTTCAACTTTAATGGCGAGAGCAACGTGGTGCCTGTATATCCTGCGATTGTCGCAGATGAGACGCTCACGTTCAGCACCACCGTCGGCACTCCGCAGACGAAGACTCTCTCTGTGCTTACCGAAGGCCTGACGCAGGATGTCACCCTCACGCTGACAGATGACAACAGCGTATTCTCACTCGGCTCAAGCACTATCTCGAAAGATGAGGAAGTAGCAGAGGTCGATGTTACGTTTACTCCTACAGCCGCTGGCACATATACGGGTAGCATCACCTTGACCAGTGACGACGCAGAAACCGTCACCGTACAACTCACAGCCTCCGCAAGAGAACTGGTTCTGCCGTCCATACCGGACGATCTCGATCTTCCCGATGTGACATCCTCCTCAATGACCGCCACATGGTCAGCAGCCGACAATGCCACATCCTACGAGATTGATGTTGTCAAGGGATCCACCTTTGAGGCTTCTCCTGGCAAAGTTGTATTAGAGTCCGACTTCTCCAATACCACCGGCTGGACGCTTTCAGGAACAGGTACTTATACAGGAGCTGGTTACTATGGTGCCGGTTCACCTTCCATTAAGTTCGATGGAACTGGTGACTATGCCATCAGTCCTGACTTTGGCTCAGGTGCTAAACTCCAGTTCTGGGCATACGGTAATAATGGTGATGGAAGCTCTTTCAAGATTTCGGGTCTTGTAAACTCTGTTTGGACTGACATCGAGACTGTATCCATAGCCAAAGGCGGTGCTACCTACGAGGTCAATCTCCCCGCAGGTACTTCTCAGGTTCGTTTCGACTTTACCAAGTCTGTGAATTGTGCCCTTGACGATGTGGTTATCTATGCTCCTAGCAACTCACCAGAGTCTGTGGATGGATATCCCCAAAACGTTGGTGACGTCACCTCCTACGACATCACTGGCCTTACATCGAATACTCAATATGCTGTACGAGTCCGTGCCGTGAATGATGACGGCAATAGTGACTGGTCTTCAACCGCCACAGCCACGACAACCGTTGCCAATAGTGCTCCTGTATGGTCTGCTTTCCCAAATGCCAACACTACATTAGGTGGAGAAGATATCGAACTTACGATTAGCGATTACGTGTCAGGTACTCCTACCCCAACCATCGCTCTGGCTTCAACCACAGCCAACTCTGCTGATTACGACTTCGATCCAAATGATGGTTATTTTACCTTCACTCCTTCAGCAACCGGTACCTTTACCTTCACCTTCACGGCTACCAACTCCGAGGGTTCTGCTAATGCAACACTCACCGTAACCGTTAATCCGGCTCCTGTAACCGTACCTACATTAGCCTTTACCGAATCGGGAATCACTGCCACTACCGCGCCAGTTTCGTGGGATGCATGCGACGGTGTTTCTTCTTATACCCTCCAGCTTGCAAGTGATGATGAGTTCTCTACTGGTACTGCAGGCAGTCAGGTGACTCTCTTCTCTAATGATGCAACCTCAACAACAGCACCTTCTGATTGGACTTACAATATCGCTAACTCTTCTGGAAACTATCTTCAACTTACAACTTCTAGTAATTACGTTATCTCCGAAGCTGTTGATGCTTCCAATTGTACAAGTCTTACAATTTCGTACAAGCAGCGTACTTATGGAGGTACAAGTGGAAATTCCAATAACGTCCTCGTAGAATACTCAACTAATAATGGGACTTCATGGACTGAACTTGGAACCACAACGGCTTCAAGTACGACTTTGACAATAAAATCCCTTGACGTATCAGCTGTTGCTGGTATGGGCTCCGTCCGTTTCCGTCTTTCTGTTCCTGAAGCAACGAGCAATAAGGGCTGTGGTATTTCAACCATTGTACTCACAGGTACTGAGTCGGCAAATGATGGTTCCCTTATCTTCACTCAGACCGTCAGCGGTACGAGTTACACCTTCACCGGCCTTACCTCTGGAAGCACTTACTATGCCCGTGTAAAAGGCAACGATGACTGGTCCAATGTCGTAACGTTCACCACCAAAAACACTCCGCTCGACCTTGCCAACAATGGCGATAACAGCAGCGCCATCGCTACGGCCGCAACGAATGGCGGCAAGTACGACGTAACCTTGAGCAATCGCACGCTTTGGAAGGACGGCGCATGGAACACGCTGTGCCTGCCGTTCGGCCTCAGCAGTTTTGACGGTACGCCGCTGGAAGGCGCTACGGTGATGACGCTGGGCAACGGCGATGGATGCAACACTGGCTTCGATGCCACGACCGGCACGCTGGCCCTCGACTTCGTGGATGCCAACTCGATTGAGGCCGGTCATGCCTACATCGTGAAGTGGAACACCACAGGCGAGCCCATCGAGAACCCCGTCTTTACAGGTGTCACCATCGAGAACGAAGCACCCGCTGACCAGAGCGTCGTAAGCACGGACGGCAGCGTTACCTTCCTGGGCACCTACAGCGCTCAGACATTCGCCACCGACAACAAGAGCATCCTGTTGATGGGCGACAACAATACGCTGTACTGGCCGTTGAGCGGTGCCAGCATCGGAGCCCAGCGCGCCTACTTCCAGTTAGGAGACGGATTAACAGCAGGCGACCCAAGCAACTCTGTCAAGGGCTTCGTGCTGAACTTCGGAGAAGAGGATGCCACCATAATTCACAATTCGCTATTGACAATTGACAATGAAGCCTCCGGCTGGTACGATTTGAAGGGTCGCAAACTCAATGGCACACCAAAGACCAAGGGAATCTACATCGCGAACGGAAAGAAAGTGGTGATTAAATGAGGCCCCTCTCCAACTCCCCCTGTGAGGGGGAGGAAAGGCCTGTGAAATGAATGTAATAAAAATAAAAGATAGAAGCAATGAAAAAGAATTATCAGCAACCCATGATGTGCATCGTACACATCCAGCACCAAAGTATTGTTTGTAGCAGCACCCGTAGCCTGAGCAGCAACGCAGGTCTCAACTACGGAAGCGCCGGCACTGGTCCTGCCCGTGTCAGAAGTGACAGCGGATTCGACTGGGACGACTGGGACGAATAAGGCAAGACCCGCGTCATACCCGCTATACCTTATTCATTGGGGCTGTGTCAAATGAACGACACAGCCCCTTCTTGTCTATGTCGAAATAATAAATCTCAACTTTCATGGGGCAAGGGAGAAGGTCAGACAGGGGTCGTAAAATCATTACTCCATGTTTTTCGCCCAAAAACTGCCACATCTATCACTCGTCATTGTAACGTGCTGACGGATTATATGTTACGGTGTGGCAGTTTGTGTGACAGCAGGTGATAGATGTGACAGTTTGGGGCCGATTTTGACCCATATTCTGTCCTGGACACGGTAGATTTTACTACATTTCTTGTGCTGATGCTGCAAGCTCCTCGCTGCCTTTCGTTGAACAGATAGGCGTAAAAGAAGTACGGCAATCGACGGGAGGATTAGGTTTTTC
>CACZRZ010000065.1 GCA_902783655.1 uncultured Bacteroidales bacterium | reverse complement strand
CCACGTCATTCAGAATGTGCCGGACGGGCCCACACAGTTGTATATTGACAGGCTATATGCCCACGAGGTGACCTCTCCGCAGGCCTTCGACACGCTGAGGGACAAGGGACTGAAAGTGTTCCGCCCTGAGCAGATTGTGGCTATGCCCGACCATAACACACCCAGCGACCAGCAGGAATGTATCAATGATCCTGTGGGACGCAAGCAGGTGGAGACCCTGAAGCGCAACTGCGAGGAATTCGGCATCCGACACTTCGCAATGGGCACGAAGGACAATGGCATCATCCACGTTGTGGGACCTGAGAAGGGACTTTCATTGCCTGGTATGACCATTGTCTGCGGCGACTCGCATACCAGTACCCACGGAGCGGTAGGCGCCATAGCTATGGGCATCGGTACCAGCGAAGTGGCTCAGGTGCTGGCTTCGCAGTGCATCCTGCAGAGCAAGCCCAAGACGATGCGCATCAACATCGAGGGAAAGTTGCCCGAAGGCACTACACCCAAGGATGTAGCCCTGTACATCATGGCCCAGATGACCACCAGCGGTGCCACGGGTTATGCTGTGGAATATGCCGGTGAGGCGGTCCGGAACATGAGTATGGAGGGTCGCCTGACACTGTCGAACCTGAGCATAGAGATGGGCAGCAGGGCAGGGCTCATCGCTCCCGACGAAACGACATTCGAATACCTGAAAGGCCGCGAATATGCTCCCAAAGGTGCCGAATGGGACAAGGCAGTGGAGGAGTGGAAGAAACTCCGTTCGGACGACGATGCCGTCTTTGACAAGGAGGTGACCTATCGCGCCGAGGACATCACCCCACGCATCACCTATGGTACTAACCCTGGTGCCGGCATAGCCATCGATGGCACCATTCCCACGATGGAGGGACTCAGCGAAGCCGAGCGCATGCAGTTGCAGACGCAGCTCGACTATATGCAGTTCAAGCCCGGTCAGAAGTTGGAGGGCGTGCCTGTCGATTATGTATTCCTGGGTGCCTGCACCAATGGCCGTATCGAAGACTTCCGTGCTTTCGCCTCTGTGGTAAAGGGCAAGAAGAAAGCCCCCAATGTGGTGGCATGGCTCGTTCCCGGATCGTGGTTGGTTCGCCAGCAGATTATCGACGAGGGTATCGATAAGGTGCTCGAGGAGGCTGGCTTCCAATTGCGTCTGCCTTCGTGCTCGGCCTGTCTGGCCATGAATCCCGATAAGGTGCCAGCCGGCAAGTTGGCCATTTCCACGTCGAACCGTAACTTCGTAGGCCGTCAGGGACCTGGAGCACGTACCATTCTGGCCAGTCCGCTCACGGTGGCGGCATCGGCTATTACCGGAGTAGTTACGGACATTAGAAAATTGAAGATTGAAAATTGAAGATTGAAGATTGAAGATTGAAGATTGAAAGTTGATAATTGAATATTATATAGTATAATAAGATGAAAGAGGCTTTCTCCATCATACAGTCGACATGCATACCCATTGCAATCGACAATTGTAATACCGACCTGATTATCCCAGCGAGATACCTCGCCAGTACCACGCGCGACCCGAAGTTCTTCGGCGATGCCTTCATGCACGACTTGCGCTACGATGCCCAAGGGAAGCCTGTGGAAGACTTCGTAATGAACCAGCCCGCCTACAAAGAGGCACCTCGCAAGGGAGTGCACGAAATCATCGTGGCAGGCGAGAACTGGGGCAGCGGAAGCAGTCGCGAACATGCCGCCTGGGCTATTGCCGGATATGGTGTCCGTGTGGTCATCAGTAGCAGTTTTGCCGATATCCATCGCAACAACCTGCTCAACAACTTTGTGCTGCCCGTAGTGGTCAGTAGGGAGATGCAGCAGGAACTGTTCGAGACCATAGCCCGCGATGCCAACAGCGAGGTGAAGGTGGACGTGCCAAACCAGACGGTGACCAACCTGACGACAGGACGCACGGAACACTTCGAACTAAACGGCTACAAGAAATACTGTCTGATGAATGCATTGGACGACATAGACTTCCTTTTGGAAAACACCGATAAGATACAGGCATGGGAGGCAAGAAACTGACACGAGTGGAGATCATGGACACGACGCTGCGCGATGGCGAACAGACCAGCGGCGTCAGTTTCATGCCCCATGAGAAACTGATGATAGCGCGTGCCTTGTTGCAGGACCTCAACGTTGACCGCATCGAGGTGGCTTCGGCCCGTGTCAGCGATGGCGAGAAAGAGGCCGTCGGCAATATCTGCCGATGGGCTAGCCAGAACGGCATGCTCGACCGTGTGGAGGTGTTGGGATTTGTCGATGGTCATGCTTCAGTCGATTGGATTTATGAGACAGGTTGCCGTCGTATCAACCTGCTTAGTAAAGGCTCACGCCGACATTGTGAGGAACAGTTGAAGAAAACCCTCGACGAGCATGTTTCCGACATCCGTTCCGTCGTAGCCTATGCCCTCGGGCGTGGGGTGGGGGTGAACCTTTATCTTGAGGATTGGAGCAACGGCATGAAGTCGTCGCCCGATTATGTCTTTGGCTTGGTTGATGCATTACAAGATTCTGGAATACAGCGTTTCATGCTGCCAGATACTTTAGGTGTGCTGAATCCCATTGACCTCGTCAACTTCGTTCGTCAGATGCGTAAGCGTTACCCTCAGTTGCACTTCGATTTCCATGCCCACAACGACTACGACCTGGCCATTTCCAATGTCTTGGCTGCCGTTTTGGCTGGTTGCAAAGGCATACACACATCGGTCAACGGACTGGGCGAACGGGCAGGCAATGCCCCGCTGGCCTCGGTTCAGGCCATACTGAAAGACCAGTTCCGTGCGCAGACGAACATTGACGAAAGCCGACTGAACGAGGTGAGCCGACTGGTGGAGAGCTATTCCGGTGTGCCTATACCCCTGAATCAGCCCATCACGGGTGCCAACGTCTTCACACAGGTGGCTGGCGTACATGCCGACGGCGACAACAAGGGCCGTCTGTATCAGAACGAACTTATGCCAGAACGTTTCGGACGTAAGCGCGAATATGCCTTAGGCAAGAACTCCGGCAAAGCCAACATCCTGCGTAACCTGGAGGAACTTGGTCTGGAACTGACCCCTGAGCAGACCCGACGAGTGACGGAACGCATCATCGAGTTGGGTGACAAGAAGGAACTTGTCACTCAGGAAGACCTTCCCTTCATTGTCAACGACGTGCTGAAACATGCCACTATCGACGAACGTGTCACCCTCGTCAGTTACATGGTGAACACCTCCTACGGCCTACGACCCATAGCCAGTGTGAAGCTGAACGTCAACGGCACCCTGTACGAGGAGACGGCTACGGGCGACGGTCAGTACGATGCCTTCGTACGCTGCATCCGCCACATCTATCGTGACAAACTGGGCCGTCAGTTCCCCTGGCTTTCCAACTATACCGTAACCATCCCTCCAGGTGGACGCACCGATGCCTTGGTACAGACCATCATCGAATGGCAGTTCGAGGGCAAGACCTATCGCACTCATGCCTTGGATGCCGACCAGACGGAGGCTGCCATCAAGGCCACTATCAAATTGTTGAACCTAATAGAGGATAACTATAAATGAAACTGAAGATTGCTGTATTGGCCGGTGACGGAATCGGCCCCGAGATTATGGAACAAGGCGTGGCTGTGATGTCGGCCGTAGCCGAGAAGTTTGGACACGAAGTGTCGTACAAGGAAGCATTGTGCGGTGCACATGCCATCGACGAGGTGGGCGACCCCTTCCCCGAAGATACCTTCCAGACCTGCATGGAAGCCGATGCCGTGCTTTTTGCCAGTGTGGGCGACCCCAAGTTCGACAACGACCCCACGGCAAAGGTGCGTCCGGAGCAAGGTCTGCTGGCTATGCGTAAGAAGTTAGGGCTGTATGCCAACATCCGTCCTGTCACCACCTTCGACTGCCTCGTACACAAGTCGCCCCTGAAGGACGAATTGGTGCGAGGTGCCGACTTCATCTGCATCCGTGAACTGACGGGCGGCATGTATTTCGGCGAGAAGAAGGAGGGTACCGAGGAGGCCTACGACACCAACTTCTACTCGCGTCCAGAGGTGGAGCGCATCCTGCGTGTGGCCTATCAGTATGCCCGCCAGCGCCGTCACCATGTGACCGTTGTCGATAAGGCCAATGTATTGGCTTCGAGCCGTCTGTGGCGCCATGTGGCACAGGAAGTTATGACTGAGTATCCTGACGTGACAACCGACTTCATGTATGTCGATAATGCTGCCATGCGCATGATACAGGAACCCCGTTTCTTCGACGTGATGGTCACCGAGAACACCTTTGGCGACATCCTCACCGACGAAGGTTCGTGCATTACGGGTTCTATGGGTCTGCTGCCCAGTGCCTCCACGGGTGAGCATACGCCTGTCTTCGAGCCTATCCACGGTTCGTGGCCCCAGGGCAAAGGGCTGAACATCGCCAACCCCTTGGCACAGATTCTGTCCGTGGCTATGCTCTACGAGTACTTCGACCTGAAGCAGGAGGGAGCCCTCATCCGTGAGGCTGTCAACGCTTCGCTCGACCAGAACGTCCGCACACCTGAGATTCAGGTTGAGGGTGGTGCCAAGTATGGTACACGCGAAGTCGGTCAGTGGATAGTGGAGTATATTAAGAAATATTGAAGATTGAAGATTGAAGATTGAAGATTGAACATTGAAGATTGAACATTGAAAATTGAAGATTATGTTTATGAGTCGTATGATAAGAGTGTTGGGATTGTCTATAATTTTCAATCTTCAATTTTCAATCTTCAATTTATTAAATGCCCAGAACTCCTATGGCGATTTGGTTCGTCAGGGGATGGAGGCCCTGAAGACGGACAGCATACAACGGGCCGATTCGCTGTTCCGTGCTGCCGTTAAGGCAGAGCCCCATCAAGAAGCTAACTATCTGCTCTACCGTTATCTGGGACAGATACGTGAGCAACAAGGGCGCCAGCAGGATGCACTCGACTGCTACACGTCGGGACTGGGACAAAAGCCTGACGACGTGGAACTACGGCTCGACCGTGCCGCCCTTCTCTACCGTATGGGCAACGAATCTCGAGCCCTGTCCGACTACAGCGATGTTTTGCGTCGTCAGCCCAAGCACATTGAGGCCCTGCTGATGCGTGCTCACATATTTTCCGGGCTACGCGACTACAAGAGTGCCCGTATCGACTATGAGACCGTCCTGCGCCTTGAACCCATGAACGAACGGGCTCAGGTCGGTCTTATATTGGTCAACGACCATTCGGGCCGTCCCCGTGAGGCCCTTGACCAAATCAATGCCCTCGTCGGCATCTTTCCCCAAAATGCCCTTTTCCGTGCCGTCCGGGGTGGCATGCTCCAGCGCCGCAGGCTGTACGAACAGGCTCTTTTTGACCTCAGTGAGGCCATTCGCCTCGATCCCACCAATGCCGATTACTACGTCAGTCGTGCCACCCTCTACCTCGACATGCGTAAGCGTCGCCTCGCCCGTCAGGACACGCAAGAGGCCATTCGCCTCGGTGCCGACCCCAGGGAAATGGCCTCTCTGCTGAAGAAATAAGAGACATATTGCTCCGTCCTTCCGAATGTAAAATAATGTTAAATTACAAGCGTTATTACTCTTTTTAGGGAATAATGTGTAATTTTATGAGCGAAAAACCATAAAAACATAGTTATGGACAGAAGGAATTTCATGAAAACACTGGGGGCAATGGGCTTGTTTTCCATTGTTCCGCGTGAAGTGTTGGGTGGAAAAGGTTACATTGCACCCAGCGACCAACTGACGAAAGCCATTATCGGCGTGGGCGGCATAGGCCGTTCGTCGAGCCACTTCTCCAATTCCGAGGCGTGCCGCCTGCTGGCTGTCTGCGATGTGGACCGTAAGCACCTCGACAATGCCGTTGCGGCTGCGAAATCGAACTTGAACGTGAATGTGAAAGCCTACGACGATTTTCGTGAACTCATCCACCAAAGCGGGGCGGACATCATACACATTGCCACACCTCCACACTGGCACGGCATCATGGCTCTGGAGGCTGCGCGTGCCGGCAAGGACATCTGGCTGGAGAAACCAATGACACGTACCATCGGCGAGGGACAGGCTGTGGCAGAAGCAGTGAAGCGCTACGGCCGTATCCTCAGGCTGAACACGTGGTTCCGTTTTACCGATACGTTCTACGGGCTGGCAACGCCTGTGAAGCCATTGAAGAAGCTGATTATGAGCGGCGAACTGGGCTGGCCACTGAAGGTGACTGTGAGTGGTGCAACGGGATTCACCTGGAAGTTTTTCTGGGTGGGCAAAGACAACCTGACGGAACAGCCTGTGCCCAAGGAACTGAACTATGACATGTGGTTGGGTCCGGCTCCCTATAAGCCTTATCATGTACATCGTACGCACCAGACATTCCGCGGATATTGGGACTATGACGGTGGCGGACTGACCGACATGGGACAGCACTATCTCGACCCCGTGCAGTATATGCTGGGCAAGGACGAGGATTTCCCCGTGAAGGTGGAAATAGACGCTCCGCAGCAGCACTACGACGCTGTAGGCATTTGGCACAAGATAACCTACACCTATGCCGACGGGTGCCAGATCGTGCTTGAAGGCGAGGGCTTCGAGAGTCCTGGCAAGGTGCCATACATCGAAGGACCGAAGGGCAAGGTATATAAGGGTTTCGAATGTACCATCCCCAATGTGCAGGAACTCATCAATGAACTGCCCGACCCAGAACCCCAGCGGACGGACTTCCTGGAGTGTGTGCGTACCCGTCAGAAGTTTGCCCTCAACGAGCAGAACGGCCACCACAGCTGCACGTTGGTGAACATGGGTGCAGTGGGGCTGCGTCTGGGCCGAAAGGTGCTGAACTTTGACCCCAAGACCCAGCGCTTCGTCGGCGACGATGCCGCGAATGCACTGATTAACCAACCCATGCGAGGGGAATGGCATATGTGATGAAATAAGAATTAAGAATTAAGGGTGAAGAATGTTATGAAACGCATAATATTGATTCTTGCGCTATTGGTTGGCGCAGTACAATTATCCATTGTCAATTACCCATTGTCAATTGGCACAGCCCTGGCTCAGGACGCGCGAAATCGTGTAGCTTCCACCATCGTGGCCGATGGCTTGGCACAGCTGCCTGCAAAGAACCTGAATGTGCTGGAGCAAGTGATGAGCGAGATAGCCGGAACGGGTACGGAAGGCATCAATATGTTGGTGCAGTATCTGAATGATTCTGAAGAAGGAAAGGGAGCAGCATTCGAGTATGCCATAGACGGATTGACGAACTATGTCAGTGTCGCAGGGCGCGAGAAACAGCGTGCAGCCATTTGCGAAGGTCTGAAAAAAGGCTTGACTACGGCAAAGACCAATGCTCGGAAGGCATTCTATGTGCAACAGTTGGGCAAGATAGCCTCTGAGGCTGAAGTGCCTTTCTTGGAGACATTGCTCTCCGATAGTTATCTCAAGGAATATGCTCTGGCTGCCTTGACGCCTTTCGGCAAGGGCAAGCCCGTAAGCAAACTGGAGATTTTGGATAACAAGTCGGGTGAGATCATGGTCTTTCGCGATGAGGTGAAGGATGCCGCAGCCAAGAAGCAACCTGCAATGCTCCTGAAGGCCCTGAAGAGTCCGAACCGTAACATTCGTACCAATGCCTTGTCGCTGGCCGATGAACTGAAGTTGGCGGGTTTTGATGCACAAGTCCTGAAGGCCTATCCCAAACTGAAGGCAGACGCCAAGACCGATGTCATCCGTTGGCTGGGGAATAATCACAACAGCTTGCCTGCTGCAACACAGGTGGTAGTTGCGGCCGTTTCCAATGTGGATAATCAGTTGTCCACCGCTGCTATTGAGGCTGCTGGACGCATAGGTGGCACAGAGGTTTTGGATGCTCTGGTAACAGCCCTTGACGGGCCCAATGCCCAGGCAGCTACCAGTGCACTGAGAACCTTCAATGGCGACATAAAGCCCGGCATATTGAAGGCCCTGCAGACAAAGGGAGCCGATGTCAGCGAAAACGTGGTGGCACTGGCTGGTGAGCGTCGCATCCGCGAGGCTTATAAGCCGTTGACGGCACTGATTGGAAATAGCAAGTTGCATAAGGCTTCGACAACGAGCCTTGCACAAATGGTAACAGCGGAGACTTACGATGATTTGCTTCAGCGTTTCCGTTCCTATCCAGACATCTACTATCTGCTGTTGGCGCAACGCGGCAATAAGGCCAGCATAGACGAGGTGGTGGCTGCATCGAAGAACGGAAACAGCAAGAAGGAAGCCAGAGCCGCATTGCTGAAGATTGTGGATTCGGGTGTAGTTCCTCAACTTTTTGACATTGCAAAGGAAGATGCCAATGTGCGCGACGATATGTTGAAACGTGTATTGACCCTCACGCAGAACAGTAATGTAGCAAACCTGAGCAAATATCAGGTTTACAAGCAGGCCTTGGAGATGAAACCCTCGGCTGCTACTGTCAATCGCTATTTGTCAGCCCTTAGTACGCTCGCCAACGAACCTTCGTTGAACCTGGCAGCCACATATCTGGACGTGAAGGACAACGACTTGGCTGCCGCTCATGCCGTCACCGATCTCATAGACAAGAATGAACCTCTGCAGCGTGGCGCACATATCCGCGAGATGCTTCTCAAGGCACAAAATGTCTTTAAACGCCACACTGAGGATGCCGATGCCGGCTATGCCGTAGATCAGGTGAGCACATTGCTGCCCAAGATTGTCGACGACCCCAATGCCGTAACGGCCAAGGTGACAACACTCTCCGACGAGGAGAAGGCAGCAGGCTTTGAACTTCTTTTCGACGGCACCAACCTGGACAAGTGGACAGGTGCCAAGAATACCTATGTGCCCATCGACGGGGCCATCTACGTCAGCGCCCAGTACGGCTCCGAAGGCAATCTGTACACCACAAAGAAGTACTCAGATTTTGTCTTCCGCTTCGAGTTCTGTTTCGTACGTCCTGGCATCAACAATGGTGTGGGCATCCGTACTCGTGAAGGTGTGGATGCAGCCTATGAGGGTATGGAGATTCAGATTTTGGACCACGACGACCCCATCTATAAGGGCCTGCGTGAATATCAGGTTCACGGATCTGTCTATGGCATCATCCCAGCCAAGCGATACAAGCATAAGCCTTTGGGCACGTGGAACTATGAGGAAATCCGTGCTGAAGGCGACCACATCACTGTCACCCTCAATGGCGAGGTCATCGTGGATGGTAACATCCGCGAAGCCTGTCAGGGACATAATATGGCACCCGAGGAGGGCAAGGCCAATCCCTATACCGTTGATCACCAAAGCCACCCAGGACTTTTCAATCCCGACGGCCTGATATGTTTCTGTGGGCACGGCGAAGGATTGAAACTGCGCAACATACGTGTACTGGACCTGACACAGCAAAAAGTGAAGGGCAAGGGAACAAAGTCTAAAGCGAAACGGAAAAAATAGTTTCCCGCTCGCTTGTGGTTTCGAATAAAATGTTTACATTTGCAGTGAATTATCTCTAATCTTCAATCTTCAATATAAAGATGGCTAAGTATAACATTGTGGAGCGAAAAGAGAAGGACGCCAGTTACCGGATGCAACTGCGCCCTGAGTTGGTTGACGAATTGTACGATAAAATCTTGGTGAAGTTGATTGTCGAGAAAAAATATCGCGACCCAGACTATTCAGCTCGTCAACTGGCACAAGACTTGGGTACCAACACGCGTTATGTGAGTGCTGTGTTCAACCTGCGGTTCCAGGATAACTACTCCACGCTGGTCAACGACTTCCGCATTCGTGAGGCTGCGTATATGCTCATCGACCAGCGTTGGGCAGATTGCAATGTCGAAGACATAGGTCTTGCCGTGGGGTTTTCCAATCGGCAGTCGTTCTATGCAGCATTCTATCGTATGAAAGGCATTACGCCCAGAGAATATCGCCTGCAGCAGGCCGATAAGTTGAAGAAATGAGTACAACCGTCTGTGACATACGCTTTGCCGACATCCAGTTGCTGAGGTACACTGTCGAGGGTTTCTCCAGACTCACGCTTCAGCAAAAACTATTCGTTTACTATCTTTCTGAAGCAAGTCTCTGGGGACGTGATATCTTGTGGGACCAGAACTGTCGCTACAACCTTCCCATTCGTCATATGTTGGAATCGGTATATAAGGAAGGTCCGGGTTCAGAGTCCCAGGTTTCGAGTTGGGAGGCGTTTGAGACGTATATGAAAAGGGTCTGGTTTGCCAATGGCATTCATCACCACTATTCCATGGATAAGTTCCAGCCAGGCTTCAGTCGTGAGTTTCTGGAGGAAAGACTTCGCGAGATTGGCTATCCTGTGGACAAGGAACTTATGAAAGTTATTTTCGATCCCGACTTTATGCCCAAACGTGTCAATCAGGCCGATGGCGACGACCTGCTGCAAACCTCTTCGATGAACTACTACGCCCCTGAAATCAAGCAAACGGAGGCAGAAGCGTTCTATGCACGGATGAAGAAGGCCGATGACAACCGTCCGCCTATGTATGGGCTGAACAGTCGATTGGAGCGCAACGATGAAGGACAACTTGTGGAACACGTTTGGCGTAGCGGTGGGATGTATGGTCCCTATATTGATAAAATCATTTTTTGGCTGCAAAAAGCTTGCGAGGTAGCTGACAGCGACCAGCAGCGCGGTGTGATAAATACGCTCATCGACTTTTACCGGACTGGGGACCTCCATACTTTCGATCAATACAGCATCCAGTGGGTACAGCAGTCTCAGGATGAGGTGGACTTCACAAACGGCTTTACCGAAGTATATGGTGACCCGTTGGGCCTGAAGGCTTCGTGGGAAGGTTACGTCAATATCGTGGACCATCGTGCCACAAAGCGTGCACAGACCCTGAGCGACTGGGCCCAATGGTTCGAGGATAATTCGCCTGTGGATGCACGATTCAAGAAAACGGAATGCCGAGGTGTAACGGCTCGGGTCGTGGAGGCGGCAATTCTGGGTGGTGACCTATATCCGTCCAGTGCCATCGGAATCAATCTGCCCAACAGCAACTGGGTACGTCAGGAGTATGGCAGCAAGAGCGTTACTATTGGAAACCTGACACGTGCCTACAACGAAGCCGCCAAGGGCAATGGCTTCCACGAGGAGTTTGTCCTGCCCGAATCATTACCACTGGTCAATGGCCAATGGTCAACACAGTTAGA
The DNA here is from genome assembly GCA_902783655.1 of uncultured Bacteroidales bacterium. Classification (GTDB taxonomy): domain Bacteria; phylum Bacteroidota; class Bacteroidia; order Bacteroidales; family Bacteroidaceae; genus Physcousia. The sequence continues at coordinate 3,931 of CACZRZ010000065.1, read as the reverse complement.
CGACCTGCATACCGACCTCCACGAGTGTCTGGGACACGGCAGCGGACAATTGCTTCCTGGCACCGACCCCGATGCCCTGGGTGCATACGGAAGTACCATCGAAGAGGCACGGGCCGACCTGTTTGCGCTCTATTATATAGCCGACCCCAAACTTGTAGAATTAGGGTTGGTTCCTGATATGGAGGCCTACAAGAGTCAGTATTACACCTACATGATGAATGGTGTGCTGACTCAGCTTGTCCGCATCGAGCCTGGCAGACAGATAGAGGAGGCGCACATGCGCAATCGTGCCCTCATTGCCCGATGGGTCATGGAGCACTGTGATGCTATGCAACTTGTAGAGCATGAGGGTAAAACCTACTTGCAGATAACCGATTACGAAGCCCTGCGGCCCATCATCGGACAGTTGTTAGGCGAGGTGCAACGCATCAAGAGCGAAGGCGATCAAGAGGCAGCCCGTCGTTTGGTGGAAGACTATGGTGTACGTGTCGATGCAGGTTTACATCGCGAGATACTGGAGCGATACAAGGCTCTCGACTTGGCACCTTACAAAGGTTTCATCAATCCACAGTATCGTCTCATTCACGACACAAAGGGTAGGGTGGTGGATGTGGAAATCGTCTATGGTGAGAGTTACGATGAACAGATGATGCGTTACGGAAAGGAGTACTCGATAAAAGATTAAAAAGTTAGAAGGCAAATGGATGTATCGAAGACCATACAAGACATAAAATTGGAACTGCGAGCCAACATGAATGGCGTCGTGTCGAGTCAGATGCGCGAAGCTGGTCTGCAGTACCATGTGAACTTCGGTATCGAACTGCCTCGTCTGCAACAGATAGCCGCTGAGTTTGCTTCCAATCACGAAGTTGCTCAGCAATTGTGGCACGAGAATGTGCGTGAGAGTAAGATTCTGGCTGGAATAATGATGCCTGTGGACCACTTCGACCGTCAGTTGGCTGAGGTCTGGGCCGAACAGATTCCGAATGCAGAGATAGCCCAGATGACGGTGATGAATCTCTTTGCGCGTTTGCCATTTGCTGTGGAGATGGCTTTCGAGTGGATTGCTTCCAGCGACGAAATGCATCAGTTGTGCGGTTTCCTGCTCATTGCCCGCCTGTTGACACAGGGCATACAGTTGAACGAACGCAGTGAACAGGAACTTCTGGACCAGGCCCGTTCGCTTCAGAACTCGCCTAACCTGCATTTGCGCAAGGCCGTACACAACGTAATGGCAAGAATTGAAAGTTAATAGTTGAAAAATAATAGATAATGAAAAAAGGAAAAGTTGATGCCCTGTTGGGCATTGTATTCGGAGATGAAGGAAAGGGAAAAGTGGTAGATGTCTTCACGCCCAAGTACGATATCGTAGCCCGTTTTGCTGGTGGTCCCAATGCGGGTCACACCATTATTTTTGAAGGCAAGAAGTTCGTCCTGCGTTCCATACCATCGGGTATTTTTGCAGAGGATAAAGTGAACATCATCGGCAATGGCTGTGTCATTGCTCCCGACCTGTTTATGCAGGAGGCTCGCGAACTGGAGTCGGCTGGCTACGACCTGCGCAGCAGGCTGCACATCAGCAGACGGGCCCATCTGATTCTTCCCACCCATCGTGTACTCGATCGTGCTTACGAGGCCGCCAAGGGTAAGAATAAAGTTGGCACAACGGGTAAGGGCATAGGCCCCACCTACAGTGAGAAAGCCAGTCGTACTGGGCTGCGGGTAGGTGACATCCTGGAAAACTTTGAGCAGAAGTATCAGGCCCTGAAGGCGCGTCATGAGGAAACCCTGCGTCATCTGGGCTATACCGACTATGACATCACGGAAGAAGAACGTCTCTGGATGGAGGGCGTAGAGTATATGCGTTCCTTCCCGCTGACCGATACCGAAATCGAAATCAACCGTGCTTTGTCTGAGGGCAAGAGCGTACTTGCCGAGGGTGCACAGGGTACGATGCTTGACATCGACCACGGGACTTATCCTTTCGTGTCGTCGTCCAATACTGTCTGTGGTGGCGTGTGCACGGGCTTGGGAGTTCCCCCCAGTGCCATTGGTGAAGTATTTGGCATCTTCAAGGCCTATTCGACCCGTGTCGGTGCGGGTCCCTTCCCTGTTGAGCTCTTCGATGAGACGGGCGACCGCATTCGCGAGATAGGTCATGAATACGGAGCCGTAACAGGACGTAACCGCCGTTGTGGGTGGGTCGATCTCGTGGCTCTGCGCTATGCCATTATGGTGAATGGCGTCACTCAGCTTATCATGATGAAGAGCGACGTGCTCGATACGTTCCCCACCATCAAGGCATGTGTGGCTTACGAGAAGAATGGCCTGCAGACCACAGACATGCCTTACGACACAGAGGGGTGGCAGGCTGTTTACGAAGAACTGCCTGGTTGGCAGACCGACCTCACGCAGATGACCTCGGAAGCAGACTTTCCCCAGTCCTTCAAGGACTATGTTGCCTATCTTGAACGTAACCTTGGGGTGCCCATCACCATCCTGTCCGTGGGCCCAGACCGTGCCCAGACCATTATCCGAGGTTAAACTTTGTTCCTACCACGATTAAACGGATTTAGCAGATTATAATCCTTGTGAATAGCACAGGACATCTGCTAAATCCGTTTAATCGTGGTTAAAGACTGATCTACGTTTTGTTAGTCATTTCATAGATTGCCTCTTCCTCTTCGCGGAGCTGCTTTTGGCAAGCCTCGTGTTTTCGGATGGCGATGTGCTGTTCGGCCAGTTGCATGATGACCTCCTGACGCTGGTGCTCCAGTTGCTGTTGTTGCAATACGAGATTGTCCAGTATGCCTTCTTCATCAGTGTTCGAGAGATGACAGGTTTCGCCCTGCAACGCAACGACGGCGCTGCGTAAACTGTCGACACGAGACTGCCCCAGCATAGCCTTGATACGTGTGTCGCGAATGCGCTGACGAATGGCGTTCCAGTCTTTTTCAGTGTCGAAGGCTTGTTGCAGTTCGGCGTACTGCACAGGCGGATTATTGGCATTGAAACGACGGATCCACAGGTCAAGTTGTGATTTAATGTCGATAAGTTCGTTGTCGAATGCGTCGCCTTGAGTAGTGATTTCTTGCTGGCGGCCCTGTAGATTAGCCAGTTGGACGGACGACTGAAAAAGTTCGTCGCGATGCTTGGTCTCTGCCTCATGGGCTTGCAGCAGGGGTTGATAGATGCTGTCGAAGTAGTCTGCCACTTCCTGATTGCCAAGCATGTCATCGTATCGCTTCTCGTCCTCCTTGCTGATTTGTTCGCGACGGCTGATTACATCGCGAAGTTGTGTAGAGAGGTTCTCAAGGTACTCATTCTGGGCTTGTTTTTGCTCGAGCAGGGCAGAAAGCATTTCTCGCTGATGATTGATTAGTACTAATTCCTGGTTAAGTCCTTCCCATTGTTCCATCATCTGCTCGATGCGCAGATGTATGCTTTCGTGGTTATTTTGCCAGCTGACATACCAGTCGTTGAGGGTAATGCGGCTGTTGATTTGCTCGTAAAGTCGTGTATATTGGTCCTGCAGTCGGCTGTGTCGCTGACGGGTCAGTTCCACCATGCGGGCCAATACCTGGCAACCTGTATTGACCTCATTGAGTCGGATGGTCAGGTCGTTGTGCTGTTGTGCCTTTTTGTTAAGAGCCTCGTTTAGTTCATTGATACGGGTCTGGTGGTAGTTGTATCGGTCAAGTTCACGTTGGGCATCTTCGGCTTCGTGAGCCGTGTTCTCAATCAGTTGGCGCAACATGGCCGTGCGCGCTTCGAGGTTAGTGCTTGGGGAACATTCGACAAAGGTCCGGTCGAGCGAGGCAAAGACGCTCCATTCCTTGACGTCTTCTATTTGACGTTGACGCAGTCTCGACAGTGTTTCTTCTTCCACTTCTCGGCGTGCCGTTGTAACGGCCAGTTGGTCGCGCAGTTG
>CACZRZ010000064.1 GCA_902783655.1 uncultured Bacteroidales bacterium | reverse complement strand
CGTCGGTTCCGACCAGCTTGACGCGACGGACTGGATTGCGACGTTCTCCGGTATTGACGGCACGAGCGACGCGACCGCGACGATCCGGCGCCACTCGACCCTGCGCGCCGGCGCGGACTTCAAGTCCACGCGCCTCGTCGGCCGCAGCGCCTGGAACGACAAGTGGATCGTCGTCATCCCGGCCTCGTCCATCGACGCCGACCGCGACAAGGCGATGGCCCTCATCGAATCGGGCGTGAAGGACGTCAAGATCGGCGTCCGCGCCTACGCACGACAAGGGAACTAAAGTTAAAGAGTTAAAAAGTTAAAAAGTTAAAGAGTTAAAAGGTTAAAGAGTTAAAGAGTTAAAGAGTTAAAAGGTTAATGAGTTAAAAGGTTAAGGATGAAACGACTGGCTATCTTAATATTTATTCTTCATTCTTCGCTCTTCGTTTTTCACTCCTTTGCACAAAAGGAAGCCCGCATCACGCTGGACCTGAAGGGTGTGCAGACGGAGGACAGTGTCACAATGTCGTGGGGCACATTCAATAAGCCCACGTCGCCGCTCATACTGCAAGTTCAAGCCAACGAGAAGCAGACCATACGCATTCCCCTTAACGAACCGCGACTCATCATCGTAGGTCTGAAAGGGTACAGCGGGGGATACGAACTGCTGGCCAGTCCCGACGAGGAAATCACCCTCTCCGGCCGCATCCGCAAGGACAAAAGCGGAAGACGTCCGAAGGTGGATTTTCCGAGAATGACCATTACAGGCGCCAAATGGCAACCCCCCTACCAGAATGCCATTGCCGAATACCTGTTCCATCTCGATAGCCTGAATGCCTCGATGAGCAACGACTTCCGAGATATACAGAAGTTCATACGCAAGGCCAAGGAGGAAAAAAACGAACAGTCCATTGCCGACATGTACCAAACGATGGTAGGACACGAATACATCGAGCGTGTGATGGGTAACTATGCCAACATGAAGGACTTCTACCGTACGGTCGTGCTGAAGCAAAAGGACAGTTTCCTGGCCCCCATGCTCATGCTGCGCTTTGGTGGCAACATCGACAAGAGCCAGCAGGGACTTTACGATGCCTTGAGCGAGCCAGCCCGGCAGAGTTACTATGGACGTGAAGTGAAGGATTTGGTGTACCCGCCCACGATGATTGGCAACATCGCCCCCACCGTAACTGTAAAGAACAAGGAGGGAGAGAACAAACTGCTCTCATTCATCCACCAGACCAACCGTTACCTGCTGCTCGACTTCTGGGCATCGTGGTGCGAGCCTTGTCTGAACGAAGTTCCAAACCTTAAACGTCTGTATGAACAATATCACGATAAAGGTTTAGACATCATAGGATTAAGCGTTGACAGAAGCATAGACGACTGGAAAGAAACGCTGGAGGAAATGGACGAACCCTGGTGCAACTATATCGACATCGACAAACAGGCCATCATGGAGTACCAAGTGCTCTACATTCCCTGCATCTTCATCATGGATTCCAATGGGAAAATCATCGCCGAGAAGTTGCGCGGAAAAGATTTATCCGACTTCATCGACAAACTGTTTGCCGAATAAAAAAAGTTAAACTTTGTTATAATCTTCCCTTTTCCACATGCGTGGGGAAAGATAAGCGAATTACCTTACACAGTAATTCGTTTTTTTTTTGTACCTTTGCGGCTGTTTTAAAGAAACTAATCCAATTTTAATATGAGAAAGAGCACTAAATTTGCAATGGTATTGGCCCTGGGCGCAATGACATTGCTGAGTTCGTGTGGTGAAAAGCAGCAACAGGAAGCCGCCATCACCGAGTTCGAGACAACAAAAGTAGAAAAACAAAACGTAACACTCGACGCCAAATACAGCGCCACGATTCGCGGCCGGCAGGATATCGAGGTATATCCTCAGGTTAGCGGTACGCTGCAGAAGTTGTGTGTGTCCGAGGGACAGCGTGTGAGCAAGGGACAGACTTTGTTCATCATCGACCAGGTTCCCTATCAGGCTGCACTGAACACGGCAGAAGCTGCACTGAAGGCAGCACAGGCTCAAGAGGCAACGGCACAGTTGACCTACGAAAGCCGCAAACAACTCTTCGACCAGCAGGTAGTGGGCGAATACGACTTGCAGACAGCACAGAACACCCTGCTCCAGGCCAAAGCCAGTGTGGCACAGGCACAGGCGCAACTGGTAAATGCCCGCAACTCGCTTTCCTACACTGTAGTGAAGAGTCCTGCCAATGGCGTAGTAGGTTCACTGCCCTATCGTCAGGGTGCACTGGTTGGTCCCTCGATGCCTCAATCGTTGACTACCGTTTCGGACAACAACCAGATGTATGTCTATTTCAGCATGAGTGAACGCCAGTTCCTGGAGCTGACCCGTAAGAGCGGTTCGTCGGAAAAGGCACTCGCCGCAATGCCTCCCATCAAGTTGCAACTGGTGGACGGTACAATGTACGAGGAAACAGGAACGGTGGAGACTGCCAGTGGTGTCGTTGACCGTGCCACAGGCAGCGTACAGCTGCGTGCCGTATTCAACAATCCCGGACATATACTGCACTCCGGCAGCACGGGCAACGTTATCGTACCTGTTGAGTACACCGACGTAATCGTGGTTCCCGCCGGCGGCGTTGTTCAGACACAGGACAAGCACAAGGTTCTCGTCGTGGACAAGGATGGTGTAGCGCACTCTCAGATTGTGGACATAATGCCTCAGAACAACGGCAAGGAATTCTTCGTGACCTCAGGCCTTGAGGCTGGCACAGAGATTGTAGCCAACGGTGCCGGCATGGTGAAGGACGACCAGAAAGTAAAAAAGTAATCTTAAATTGACAATTGATAATAGATAATTGACAATGAAAGGAAATATATTCATCAAACGACCGGTAATGGCATTGTCCATCGCCATCGTCATCCTGTTTCTGGGGGCCTTGTCTTATTTCAGTTTGCCCGTTGAACAGTTCCCCGACATTGCACCTCCAACCGTTGTCGTCAATGCCACCTATCCTGGTGCCAGTGCAGAGACGGTGACCAAGGCTGTCATACAGCCTCTTGAAGAGAGCATCAATGGTGTGGAGAACATGATATACATGACCTCCACTACGACAAACTCTGGAACGGGCTCGGTAACAGTCTATTTCAAACAGGGAACCAACCCCGATATGGCTGCAGTGAACGTGCAGAACCGTGTTTCTATGGCACAGGGGTTGCTGCCACAGGAAGTAACCATGATTGGTGTCACCACCTACAAGCGCCAGACATCCTTCCTTCAGATTAACGCGTTGGCAAGCGACTCTCCTGAATACGATGCCAACTACATGTCCAACTACATGAGCATTAACGTCACCCCGCAACTGAAGCGTATACAGGGTGTGGGTGAAGTTTTCGTTTTAGGTGCATCCTATTCGCTCCGCGTTTGGATGAAGCCTGAAGTGATGGCTCAGTATGGTCTCATTCCCAATGACATCAGGTCATGCCTGGCCGAACAAAACCTGGAGGCCGCTGTCGGCACATTGGGCGAAAAGCCTACCGAAGGCGGACACGGAAAGGACGTGGACAATGTCTACCAGTACACCATGCGCTATACGGGCCGACTGAAGACTGTTGAGGAATTTGAGAACATCGTAATTTCGGCAAAAGCCGACGGCAGCATACTTCGGCTGAAGGACGTTGCAGACATCGAGCTCGGCCAGGAAAGTTATGGTTATAGCGGCAGAGTCAACGGTAAACCTGCTGTACAGTTCATGGCCTTCCAGCTTGCCGGAGCCAATGCCAAGGAAACCAACGACCGTTTTACAGCCAAGTTAAAAGAATTGGAAAAAGACCTGCCCAAGGGACTGCATTTCGTGCAGATGATGTCGTCGAACGACTTCCTTCTGGCATCTATTGCTAACGTAAAGGAAACCCTGTTTATCGCCATTCTGCTCGTTATTTTAGTAGTTTACTTCTTCCTGCAAGACTTCAAGGCCACACTCATTCCCTCCATTTCCATCATCATCTCACTGGTGGGAACCTTTGCCGCACTCAGTGTTGCCGGCTTCACGCTGAACTTGCTAACGTTCTTTGCCCTCGTACTGGCCATCGGTACGGTGGTGGACGATGCCATTGTGGTGGTGGAGGCCGTACAAGCGAAGTTCGATGCCGGTTACAAGAGCTCCTATCAGGCCACCAAAGATGCCATGAGTGATGTGACAATGGCTGTCATCTCGTGTACATTTGTCTTTATGGCTGTATTCATCCCTGTCACCATGATGGGTGGAACGTCTGGTATGTTCTACACCCAGTTTGGTGTCACACTGGCTACAGCCGTCGGCATTTCCTGCGTCTCTGCCCTCGTGGTCTGCCCAGCCCTATGTGCCATGATGATGCGCCCCCCAAAGGACGAGCGCGTAAGACGTAATGCCATCGATGGTTTCTTCATCGGACTGAACAAACGCACACGAATGGCATACGAGGCTTCATTTGGTGCCGTCATGAACAAATACAGCAAATGGTTGCATGCTGTCATGAGCCATCGCTGGATCACCAGCTTCAGTGTTGTTATATCCTTCGCATTGCTCTACCTGGCCATGAATGGTTTGCCCAAGGGTCTCGTGCCTCAGGAAGACCAAGGTGTGCTGATGGTGAACGTAACCTGTCCTCCCGGCTCCAACTTGGGCGAGACCGAGAAGGTGCTCGACAAGATTCAGGCCATCTTGGAAAAGGACGAGGACATTCGTGACTTCTCCCGTGTGTCGGGTTACGGCATGATGAGTGGTCAGGGTGCTGCCAACGCTATGGTCATCCTGAAACTGAAACACTGGAGCGAGCGTTCAGGCAACTGGATTCCTGGCAGCGGACTTATCCATAATTCCAGCATTAAGAAGTACATGCTCATGGGACAGTTGTCGCGTGAGATTCCTGAGGCGCAGATATTCGTCTTCGAACCGGGTATGATTCCCGGCTATGGTATGGGTTCGAACGTCGACCTTCACCTGCAAGACAAATCCGACGGAGACAAGGAAGAATTCCTGGAGTTGACCCAACAGTTCCTGGCTGCCCTGAATCAGCGCGACGAGGTGCAAATGGCTATGACCTCCTACGCACGCACATACCCGCAATATCAAGTAGAGGTAGACGCCGCACAATGCAAACTGGCCGGAATCTCTCCCTCCACGGTATTGAGTACTCTCGGTTCGTACTGCGGTGGTTCGTACGTCAGCAACTTCAACCAGTTTGGTAAGGTTTACCGCGTCATGCTACAAGCCGACCCGACACTGCGCACCAGCCCTACCGACCTCTCCAATATGTACGTCCGCAATGGTGCATCAATGGCACCGCTGTCTCAGTTCGTGAAACTTACGCCCGTTCTTGGTCCTGAGAGCGACACACGTTTCAACCTCTTCTCCGAAATCACTATCATGGCCTCACCGGCTCAAGGATTCACCTCCACCGACGTCATGAAGGCAATTGAGGAAGTCAAGCAGCAGACCCTGCCCGACTACATCAGTTACGAATACGGCAGCATTTCGCGTGAGGAGTACGAACAGATGGGCTCCAACAAGTCATTGCTCATCTACGGTGTCTGCGTCATACTCATCTTCCTCATCCTGGCCAGCTTGTACGAGAGTTTCCTCGTGCCCTTTGCCGTCATCCTGTCCGTGCCTGCCGGTCTGATGGGTTCGTTTGGCTTCGCATGGCTGTGGAACCAACTGTATGCCGTATTCCCGCCCGTTGGTCGAATTGAGAACAACATCTACCTGCAGACGGGTGTCATCATGCTCATAGGTCTGCTGGCCAAGACGGCCATCCTGATTACCGAGTTTGCCCTTGAGCGCCGACGCAAGGGCATGGGCATCGTCGAGGCCGCTTACGCTGCCGCCGAAGCTCGTCTGCGTCCTATCCTCATGACTGTGCTCACTTGCGTACTCGGTATGCTTCCGCTTGTATTCGCTACAGGTGCAGGTGCCAATGGTAACCGAACCATCGGCGCAGGCGTCGTGGGAGGTATGATTGTAGGCACACTGGCAATTTTGTTCACAGTACCTGCCTTCTTCGTATTCTTTGAGTTCCTGCAGGAGAAGATTCGTCCGGCCATGAAGGAAGAAGCCGACCAGCAGTTCCTGAAGGAAAGAGAAAGGAGTCTGCGGGAGAAGGAAGATACGAACAACGAATAACGCCCCCGATACTTTAGTTACAGAGAAAGATTAACCTATACATAATTAATAATACAAATCATGAATATCCGTAACATACAAATGTATATACGCCCATCCCATGGAAAGGGAATGGGGATGGGGCTGTTATTTGCCTGTATGCTGGTAAGCTCTTGCGGTGTCTACAAGAACTACGAGCGCCCCACCGACATCGTCACCGACGGCATCTACGGCCGTGCACTGAGTGGCGACTCGCTGGGACTGGG
>CACZRZ010000063.1 GCA_902783655.1 uncultured Bacteroidales bacterium | reverse complement strand
TTCCTCTCCGTCTTCTGCATGGGCCTGTGCATACCCCTGTTCAAGGATTTGGATTGGGAATGGGTGAAGAACCTCGAACCTGACCATGTTCTGGCAAGCATAAAGTGGGGCGCCTACATTCTCCTTGCCGCCATCACGGTCTTCTGCTGGTGGATGTCGTACCGCCTCTACTCCCGCGCCCAGATAACCTCGAAGCGGAATAAATAAGGATCCTCCCCAACCCTCCCTAAGGGAGGGAGAGAAAAATTGTGAGTTGTGAATTATGCATTATGAATTATGAATTATGAATTGAAATAAGATGGACTTCAAGAATCAAAAAGCCATATACCTGCAGATAGCGGAGCATGTCATGGACCAAATCCTCTCCGGCCAATATCCCGAGGATGCCAAACTGCCCAGTGTGCGCGAGTATGCGGCCGACGTGGAAGTAAACGTCAACACCGTGGCCCGCTCGTTTGAGTGGCTGCAGTACCAGAATATAGTGGTGACGCGTCGTGGATTGGGGAACTTCGTTGCTCCGGGGGCATTGAACGAAATCGAAGCCCTGCGTAAGGATGAGTTTTTCAACGAACAGTTGCCCCACCTTTTCCAGTCGATGCAAACCCTTGGCATCACCATGAATGAAGTAGTGAACCAGTATAATAATCGTTTGATTTACCAACCATGAAAGTACGTAATCTCTTTCCCATGATGCTGTTGGCCCTCTCTCTCGTGGCATTCGCGGCTTGCGATCCGAAACCTATTCAGACGGAGGTGCCTTATACCCAACTGCAGAACTATTTCTTCCGGAATGATGCCCAGATACCGGCGAATCCCAAGATCGATTCCCAGGAACAATTCGACAGTCTCTTTGGTATGGCAACGCTGATGGGACCGGAAGGTCGGCCCACTCCTGTGGACTTCGAGCGCCAGTTTGTGATTTCTGTCGTCTTGCCGGTCACCAACCAGCTGACGGAGTTGAACGACGAGCATTTGTATGCCTATAAGGACCTGCTGGGACATTCTCATCTCGATTTTTGCTACAGTGCGGAGCGCGGCAGCGACACACTTTCCTACAAGATGCAGCCAGTTCTGCTCATTGCCGTTGACCGTCAGTACGATGCCGAAAAAGTTTCACTCAGTGAAGTTGTGAATGAGTGAGTATAATACATTGATATTAATTTCTAAAACATATAGTTATGAAAACACGTAATCTTTTCCGTTCCGCCGTGCTGCTCTCGGCATTGGCAATTGCATTCACCAGTTGCACCGACATGGCAAGAAAACTGGCCATGAAGGCAGTCAGCGAGTCCGCTGAATTTGAGAAGGAAGACACTGCCAAGTGGGGCCGTGTGATAGACCGCGACCTCGATCTGCCACTCTTTTCGGCCATCGATGCCAAGGGTGCCGTCCGCATCGTCTTTGTTCAGGACTCCGTCTGCTCTGTCCGTGCCCGTGGCAACGAGAAGTGTCTGGACGAATACAAGTTCGTCGTCAGGAAGGGCGAACTGGAGGTGGAGCCTATGGACTTCAGCGGCAGTGTCAACAGGAGCACAGCTTCCGTCACACTTTTCGTCACTGCCCCAGACTTGACTGAAGTTGAGGTTTCCGGTGCCGGCAAACTGGAGATGCCTGGTGCGATGTCGTTGCCCGGTTCGCTGAGCGTCGAGATGGCTGGAGCAGGAGAGATCAGCATCGACGACCTGACCCTGAATTCGTTGGATATTGAGGTCAGCGGAGCCGGCAAGTGCGATCTTGGCAAGGTTACGGCCAAGGAGGACATCGAGATAGAAATGAGCGGAGCCGGCGAGGTCAAGGCCAACGTCTTCTGCCAGGACCTGAACATCGAAATCAATGGTGCAGGCGAAGCCGTGCTGAGCGGAGAGTGCAAGGGCACCTTCAGTTGCGAACAAAATGGTGCCAGCAAGATTGATACCTCTAACCTGAAGAGATGATTCATCTGACCAACATACATAAGACGTACCAGGGTGCCCAGCCATTGCATGTGTTGAAAGGCATCGACCTGCACATCGGGAAAGGTGAGTTCGTGGCCATCATGGGCGCATCGGGTTCCGGCAAGTCAACGCTGCTGAACATACTGGGCATCCTGGACGATTATGACGAAGGCGAATATCGCCTGGACGGAACGCTCATTCGCAATCTCTCCGAGACGCGTGCTGCCGACTATCGCAACCGCATGATTGGCTTCATCTTCCAGAGTTTCAACCTGATTGCTTTCAAGGATGCTATGGAGAACGTGGCCCTGCCTCTGTTTTATCAAGGTGTCGGCCGCCGCAAGCGCAACCAGATGGCCATGGAGTATCTCGAAAAGGTCGGTCTGACGGAATGGGCCCACCATCTGCCTAACGAACTCTCCGGCGGTCAGAAGCAGCGTGTAGCCATCGCCCGTGCCCTCATCACCCAGCCTCGCATCATCCTGGCCGACGAACCCACAGGTGCCTTGGACAGCAAGACCTCCTTAGAGGTGATGCAGTTGCTGAAGCAGTTGCACGAACAGGGCATGACCATCATCGTCGTGACCCACGAGAGTGGTGTGGCCTATCAGGCAGAAAAGATTGTGCACATCAAGGACGGACAGATTGAGAGCGTCGAGGTGAACGATGGTTCCGCTCATACGCCTTTCGGGGTGAATGGAGTGATGAAGTGAGATAAAGTTGAAAATTGAAAATTGTCTCAGCGTACCAGCCCCTTTTGCGCTTTGAATTTTGAATTGTTCATTGTTCATTTTGAATTATGCATTATGCATTATGAATTATGAATTGAGTATTGTGAATTGAATGTATGTTTGAACTTTTCCATGAGATACAGGGAACCCTGAGGCGCAACATGATGCGCACCATCGCCACGGGCTTTGCCGTGGTGAGCGGATTGTTTCTGCTCATCGTGCTGCAGGGGGCTGGCAACGGTGTCATCCATTCCTTCCAGTACAACATGGGCAGCTTCGCCTTCGATGCAGTCCACGTCTTCGGCGGCATGACCACCAAACCCTGGGAGGGTATCCGGGAAGGACGCCTGATTCGCCTCGACGACCGCGACCTCGACATGAGCCGCCGCCACTTCCCCCACCAGATAACTTCCGCCATCCCTACGGTCAGCAATGATGGCGTGGTGGCCAGCTACGGCTCCCACTACATCAACAGTGTCTCCATGGTAGGCGTCTATCCCGAATACGCAGCCTCGCAGGCAGTGGAGATGCTGGAGGGCCGTTTCGTCAACGAAATTGACATGACGGAGAAGCGCAAGGTCTGCGTCTTGGGCAGCAACAGTTGCAAGGACCTCTTCAAGGACGCCGGTTCGCCGATTGGTCGCCAGGTGAAACTGAGTGGCATCCTCTACACTGTTGTGGGCGTCTTCAAGACCGACGAGATGTTCAACGGCAGCAACTTCTACGTCCCCTATACCACACTTTGCACCATATACAACAAAGGACGTTTCATCGACGAACTGACCATGAACACACGCAACATCCCTACGGACTCTGCCATGGAGTTGTTCATGGACGAATACATACGTGCCACCAGCCACATCCATTCCTTCGACCCCACGGACAAGCGGGCCCTGTGGATATGGAACCAGGCCGGCGACAACATCCAGATGCAGAAAGCCATGAACATCCTGAACCAGTCGTTTTGGATTCTGGGCTTGCTGACCCTCTTGAGCGGTGTGGTGAGTGTGAGCAACATCATGCTCATCAGCGTCAAGGAGCGCACCCGTGAGTTCGGCATCCGCAGGGCCATAGGTGCCCGTCCGTGGAACATTATTTCCATGGTGGTGCTGGAGAGTGTCGTCATCACAGCCATCTTCGGCTACATAGGCATGTTGCTGGGCATCTTTTTCTGTGAATGGATGGATGCCACAGTGGGCAATCAGGTTATGGACATCGGTGTGTTTCAGGCCAAGTATTTTGTCGACCCGACGGTTGACCTGCACACTTGTATCCAGGCCACTATCGTGATTATCGTTGCCGGAGCGTTGGCAGGCTTCTTCCCTGCGCGTAAGGCTGTGAAAGTTAAAACCATAGATGCATTGAGGGCTTAGTTATGAAACTGTTCGATGCCGACTTGTGGGAGGAAATCTTCGACTCCCTTCGTAAGAATCGTACCCGTACGTTCCTGACAGCCTTCGGTATATTCTGGGGCGTGTTCATGCTCATCCTGCTGATGGGTGGAGGTCGGGGACTGGAAACCATGCTGGGCGAGAACTTTGCCGGCGCAGCCTCCAATGCAGGCTTCATGATTTCCAACACCACCAGCGAACCCTATAAGGGATTCCGCAGTGGCAGGCTTTGGCATCTGGAGTTGGATGATGTGGAGCGCATCCGCAACATGGTGCCCGAAATCAGTGTTGTCACACCCACCATCCACCGTTGGGGAGCAAGGGCTTTGGCCAACGACAAGTCGTGTGCCATATCTCTGATGGGTCACTATGCCGACTACAGCAAGGTGGACAATCCAAAGATACAACATGGCCGGGCCATCACGGACGCCGATGGCATGCAGTACAGAAAAGTGTGCGTAATCGGTAAGCGAGTTGCTCAGGAATTGTTCCCCAACACGGAGAATCCCTGTGGAGAGTTTCTCCGCATCGACAGCATCAATTACTGCATCATCGGTGTGAGTGGAAAGGCTTCGGGGGGAATCAATATAGGTGGAAATCCGGAAACCACGATTTATCTGCCTTACGAGACCATGCGCCAGATGTACAACCGTGGCAATGAGGTGGACATCCTGGCACTGGTGGCCAAGGACGAATATCCGATGTCCGAGGTCCAGTACAAGGTGGAGGCTTTGCTGAAACGTGTCCACATGATTCATCCCAAGGACACACAGGCCTTGATAAAAGTGAACACGGAAGCCATCTTCAGCATGATTGACAGCCTGTTCACCGGCGTGAGCATACTGGTTTGGATGATAGGCCTCGGCACACTGTTGGCGGGTGCTATCGGTGTGAGCAACATCATGGTCGTAACCGTAAAGGAGCGCACCACGGAGATTGGCATCCGCAGAGCAATAGGTGCCACTCCCAAGGACATCCTGACCATGGTGATGAGCGAGAGCATCATCCTGACCCTGATAGCCGGCATGAGCGGCATATCCCTTGCCGTAGCCATCCTCCAGGCCATAGAGAATGCCACCCATGCCGAATACCCCTCGGCGCTGTTCCAGATATCGTTCGGCGTGGCCATAGGTGCATCGCTCTTGCTCACCGTCTTGGGTGTGTTGGCAGGTCTCGCTCCTGCGCTGCGTGCCATGAACATCAAACCTGTGGATGCCATGAGGGAAGAGTAGGACCCTTTCCCTCCCTTGTAGGGAAGGGAGTATGAAGGAATGAAGAAAGAAGATAAAGATAATTCAATAATATTAAATAAAGATGAATAATATGAGTAATCCACAACCTTCAAATCAAGGGGGAGGGGCTTTTTGGCGCCGTCTCCTTAAATGGACAGTGATAGCATTGGTGGCTGCCATCTTTGTGGGAACGTTCGTGTTCCTCTATCAGAAGTCGCGTCCCAAGGAAATGGTGTACGAAATCTCTACCGTTCAACTGAAGGACCTCGAGAAGTCGACCATCGTAACGGGCAAGATAGAGCCGCGCGACGAAGTGAACATCAAGCCGCAGATCTCCGGCATCATCGCCGAACTCTACAAGGAAGCCGGACAGATGGTGAAGAAGGACGAGGTCATTGCCAAGGTCAAGGTCATCCCCGACATGAGCAGCCTGAACAGCGCCGAGAACCGTGTCCGTCTGGCCGAAATCAACCTGGCGCAGGCAGAGACCGACTTTCAGCGCATGGAGAGGCTCTATCAGGAACGCGTCGTCAGTGCCGAGGACTACGAGAAGTCGCAGGTAGCACTGAAACAGGCCAAGAGCGAGATGACGAACAGCCGCGACGCCCTCAATATTGTCCGCGAAGGCATATCGCTCTCCAATGCCAAGATGAGCACCACACTCGTCCGCTCCACCGTGGACGGACTCATCCTCGACATTCCCGTCAAGGTGGGTAACTCCGTCATCCTCAGCAACTCCTTCAACGACGGTACCACCATTGCCACCGTGGCCGACATGTCCAACCTCATCTTCCGTGGCAACATCGACGAGACGGAGGTCGGACGCATCATCGAGGGCATGCCCGTCACCATCACCGTCGGAGCCGTGCAGAATCTGAAGATGGATGCCCGCCTCGAGTACATCTCCCCCAAGGGACGCGAGACCAACGGTGCCAACCAGTTCGAAATCAAGGCCGCCCTCACGGTCCCCGACACCGTCACCCTTCGTTCGGGCTACGGTGCCAATGCCGAGATAGTCCTCGACCGCGTCACCAAGGCCATCACCGTGCCCGAGTCCGCCCTGGAGTTCTCCGGCGACACCACCTTCGTCTACATCCTCACCGACTCCGTGCCCAAGCAGAAGTTCCTCCGCCGCCAGGTGGAGACAGGTCTCAGCAATGGCATAGACATCGAGGTGCGCAGTGGCGTCAAGATAGGAGAGAAGGTCCGTGGAATCCTCAAGGAAGAGAAGGAACAAATACCAATTCAAAATTAAAAAGTAAAAATTAAAAATTAGGCTGCGCGTTGAGAGAACGTAAACCATAAACGATAAACGGTAAACCGTAAACAGTAAACCGCAAACAGTAAACGGTAAACGATAAACAGTAAACAATAAAATGAAAAGTGTAATATTCATAGCCATAGCGTTCGGCTTTTCGTTGCAGTCCAGCGCCCAGCAGTCTCGGGAGTGGACGCTGACGGAGTGCATAGAGTACGCCCTTGCCCACAATCTCAACATCAAGCAGCAGGAGGACAATGTGCGGCAGCAGGAGATAACGCTCAGCACCTCCCGCAACAGCCGCTTGCCCGACCTCAACGGCAGCATAGGCGAGAACTTCAGTTTCGGACGCGCACTGACGGTGGACAACACCTACCAGAACCGCAACACCCAGAGCACCAGTTTCAGCCTCGGCACCAGCATTCCCCTCATCACAGGCGGACGCCTGCCTGCCCAGGTCAAGGTGAACCGGCTCAATCTTCAGGCTGCCCTCCAGGACTATGAGCATGCCCGCGAGAATGTCATGCTCAGCGTCACCTCGGCCTACCTCGAGGCCATCTACCAGAAGGACCTCGTGGCTGTAGCCGAACGGCAGGTCGAACTCAGCCAGGCACAGGTCCGCCGCATGGAACTGCTCTTCCAGAACGATAAAGCCTCCGAGGCCGAACTTTCGCAGATTCGCTCCACCCTGGCCAACGACGAACTCTCCCTCACACAGCAGCGCAACAGCTACATGCTGGCCCTCCTCGAACTCTCCCAACTGCTCGAACTGGACACCCCCGAAGGCTTCGACGTCGCGCGCCCATTGGAAGTAACCCTCCCCCTAAACGGGGCCGGGGACCAAGGGACAGCGGGCCAGGGTGAAGTTCTCCCCCTAAAGGGGGCCGGGGGGTCTTTAAATGGGGCAGGGGACCAGGGAACCGGGGGGTCTTTGCCTGAGGGGATCTATAACGAGGCCCTGGGCATCAAGCCCCAGATTCTGGCCGAGCAGACCCGTCTCCAGAGCGCAGAGAAGAGCGTGCTGGTGGCCAAGAGCGCACTCTATCCCTCGCTCCATTTCAATGCCGGCATCGGAACCAGCTACTACAACACCTCCGGCTATGCCACAACGGGCTTCGGTCCACAGCTCCGCGACAACTTCAACCAGTATTTCGGCGTCTCCCTGTCCATCCCCATCTTCAACCGGCTCTCTACGCGCAACAGCATCCGTTCGGCCCGTCTGCAGGTGCATGCCCAGCAGGTCCGGCTCGACCAGGCCAAGAAGTCGCTCTACAAGGAGATTCAGCAGGCCTACTACAATGCCGTTGCTGCCAGTCGCCAGTGCGAAAGCAGCGATGCCGCCCTCGCCAGCGCCCAGACGGCCTTCGAACTCATGCAGCGCAAGTACGAGAACGGAAAGGCCACCGGCACCGACTTCCAGGATGCCAAGACCAGATACCTCCGTGCCGAGTCGCAGCAGATACAGTCGCGCTACACCTATCTCTTCCGACAGAAGATACTCGACTTCTACCGGGGACAACCGTTGCAATAGACATCCCCTATA
>CACZRZ010000062.1 GCA_902783655.1 uncultured Bacteroidales bacterium | reverse complement strand
GGGAATGCTCCCGATGGTCTTGTTTGCCATAATTGTACATTTTTTTTGATGATTAGACATTTCGTGTCGGTGGAGCGTGAATTGCGGAGGGTGGAGAGCGTGCTCGCCTGCTTCTTCCTCCGTCGTCAGCCCCTTTTCTAACACACTACAAAGATACGAAAAACATTTGAATTACGCAAATATTTCAGCGTATTTTGTTAAATATTTTTCAGTTATCTTTCAGCCGTCTTTTGTACCCATTTCCGGCATGGTACACAAAATTGTGGTCCACAAACTTGTGTACCAACGTTTTTTTTCGTATTTTTGCAACCATATTTCATTCCTATTTATAATTAAAAGGCTATGAACAAGGCATTCGTATATGGAAAATCGGTGGACGGGGAGAACTTCACCGACCGCGTGAAGGAGACCGCCCGGCTCAAACTGAACTTCGAGAATGGCATCAACGTCATCCTCGTT
The DNA here is from genome assembly GCA_902783655.1 of uncultured Bacteroidales bacterium. Lineage (GTDB taxonomy): Bacteria > Bacteroidota > Bacteroidia > Bacteroidales > Bacteroidaceae > Physcousia. Next base: position 3,377 of record CACZRZ010000062.1, on the reverse strand, counting down.
TCTCCACGAAGGGTGGGCAAGAGTTCGGTTGTGAAGAAGGTGAAGTCGGAGATAGTTCGCGAGGACATCAAGGTGGTCTACATGGACATCTACGACTGCCGCAGCGAGTACGACTTCTACAACCGCTTTGCCTCGGCGCTGATGAAGCAGACCGCCACGCGGACGGAACAGGTGGTGGAGCACGTCAAGCGCTTTCTGGTCAGGCTTGCTCCGAAGATTTCATTCTCCCCAGAACCGCTTTCAGACATCTCCCTGTCTTTGGGCATCACCCCACAGAACTATCAGCCCGAGGAAATCCTCCAGTTGCCCGAGCTGATAGCCCGCGAGCAGGGCATACACATCGTGGTGTGCATCGACGAGTTCCAGCAGACAGGCGAGTTTCCCGACGCACTCACCGTACAGAAGCGCATGCGTGGCGTGTGGCAGCACCAGGACAACGTCTCCTACTGCCTTTTCGGCAGCAAACGGCACCTGATGACCAAGCTGTTCCAGAACCGCCGCATGCCCTTCTACCAGTTTGGCGAAATGATGTACCTCGACAAGATTCCCACTGCCGACTGGGTTCCCTTCATCCGCTCCCGCTTCGAGAGTCAGGGCAAACAAATCTCCGAGGAACTGGCCCGTCGCATCTGTGAGACGGTGGAGAACTGCTCGTCCTACGTGCAGCAGTTGGCATGGAACGTGCTGGCCGAAACCCGCGTGGAGACCACCGAGCAGGACTTCCTCAACGGTGTAGAAGCCCTGATAGCCCAGTGCTCCGGACTTTTCGAAGAGCAGTTGCTGGGCCTGACATCCTATCAACTCAATTTCATCCGCGCCCTCTGCAACGGCATCCACACCGATTTTTGCAGCAAGGCCGTGATGGAACAGTACAATCTGGGTAGCAAGTCGAACATCACGCGCCTGAAGACCGCCCTGCGCGAACGCGAACTGATAGAAATTGACAGGAATGGCGTCTACATCGAAGACCCCGTCTTTCGCCACTGGTTCCGCCGCGAGTATCCCATGTAGCAACAGGGCATGACTGCCGAGTCGTGGGCTGGTGACTCACGAGTCGTGGGGCGGTGACTCACGAGGCGTGGGGCGGAAGATTACTAAGCCTGGAGGCGATGCCTCGGGAGGCTTTTCTTTTGTTGTCAGATAGTAGTCGCTGAAGTCCTTGCAGCTCAGGGGCAGCTGGTGGTGATGGAGCGTGGGCAATACCTGCTGCAGCTGCAGGAAGAGGCGTTCGCCAGGTGCGTCGCGGTCGGGGTACATGTGATAGGTAATTGACAATTCTTGCTCCGCTGTGCTACGCAAGCGTCCCGTTGGGCCGAGCGGAGAATTGATAATTGACAATTCTTCGATGTCCTTCTTTGTGAGGAGGGTGGCAGAGGGGATGGCGATGGCCTTGTGACCGCTGGAGAGCATGGCCCAGCAGTCGGAGCAGCCTTCGGTAATCCACAGTTCGTCGCCTGGCTTTAACAAGTTCAGGACGGGCAGGTTGTAGATGCCGCATTGCGACCCTGCAGGAAATCGGAAGCGGGGCGCCCCTCCTTGGGAGGGGACGGGGGAGGTCAGGTTTCTGTTCTGCACGCCCACCAGCTTGCCCTCCCTGTCATAATAAGGTATCTGCAGCCAAGGCACGCCCTGTCGGTCTGTCCACGAAGTCAGGCGGCACCAGCGCACCACGCGAGGGTCGAGCCGCCGTTCCTCGAAGAGAAACCGCCTGGCCTCCTCGTTCAGCCAAGGGTGCTCGAAGAAGCGCTCATAAAGACTCACCCCCGGCCCCTCCCTTTTAGGGAGGGGAGTAGTTACCTTTTGCGGTTTGTAGTCACTCAGTATCACATTATTCTCATCTGCCAGCCACTTGCAGGCGGCCTTGAAATCCTTGCCGAGATGGCGCATCACGAGGTCGATGGTGCCGCCCGAAGCCCCACAAACGAAGCAGCGGAAGGTGTTCCTACGCACGTGGAACGACAGGCTGGGGTGTCGGTCGTCGTGGAACGGGCAGAGGCATTTGTGGCGCGAAACGTGGAGTCCGAGTCGCTCTGCGACCCCCTCGATGGGGAGGTCGCGGAGCTTTTGAAGTTCGTATTTTTCCATAATTATCAATTGTCAATTGTCAATTATCCATTACGAAGATACTCTTCCGTCTTGGTGTACAGTCCCGTCTGTGGGGAGAAGGTGATGAACTTGCGGAAGAGCCACTTGCGCAGTTGGCCGCTGGTGCCCTCCTTGCTCTTTCCAAGGTTCATGCGGAGTGCCTCCAGCTGTGCCTCGTTGAACGTGTCGGGCAGGTCGTCGAGCATGTTCTTCGGTCCATGACGTTGTGCCTCGCTCACCTGGTCGGCATCCTTGCCCAGCAGGTCGGCAAACAGCTGCATCTTGCTCCAGAGGTCGCGATAGACCAGCCATTCCACCATGTCGCCCATCGCCTTCGTCCACGTTTGATTGTTGAGCACCCAGAGGATGCAACCCGCCTTCCAAGCTGAAACCAACGCACGCTTGGAGCAGTCCCACAGCACATCGTCATCCACCAGGTCGGCCAGCGAAGCCATATCCTGAGCCAGACGGTCGGCCAACTTGTTCAGCGGACGGATGATGTAGCGCCCCTTGCAGATGTCGAGCCGTGCCAGGTATTCGTCCAGCTTCTGGTAAAATGCGTCGTCATACTTGCCCTGACGTGGTATGCGTCCGTCGCGGCTGGTGCGCGCCTTATAGGAGAAAACCATGCGCCCGAAGGTGCCGTTGAACAGGTCGTTTTTGTAGTATCTGCGAGCGGCAAAGGGTGTGGCCGAGAGCGTGAGGTTGGTACGGAGAATCGGGTTCCCCGTCACACCATCAGCTGTAGCACGGAGGGCTCCTGCGCGCTGACGGTCGTAGATGTTACGCAGCATGTGCGACACCTGACGATGGCCTCCACACATGCCGTCGGCCATCTCCACCTCGGGCATGTTCAGGTACTGCGTGCGTCCACCCTGTGCTTCGAGTGCCATCGCGTTCTGCAGGAAGGCTGGACGTGTTGTGTCCGATGGCGGGAAATAGATGGCCACCTCAGGGCGGGCAGGTTTCTCCTTGTTGGCGCTCTTGGTCTTCACCTGTTTAGACCATTCCACCAGTTTCTTCAGTTCCGTCTCGTCGTGCTGGCGAAAGTCGCGACAAATAGCTTCCACGAGGTTGGACAATTGGCCCTTGTTACACCCTGAATCGCCCACCAGATTGGCCATCATGCCACAGGGTTCCTTCCATGTAAGGTCAGGATACTGAAATTCCGTGCCGCTGATGTGCGCGCCCAGAACGGGGAAAAGCATCGGAACAAGGGGTTCGTGCATGTCTTTTGACGTCTGCGAGAGCAGCAAACGGATACATTCTGTGCCTTTGCCAAGGTTCGGCAT
>CACZRZ010000061.1 GCA_902783655.1 uncultured Bacteroidales bacterium | reverse complement strand
TAACGTTTCACGAATCGCGAAAAACGTATCATTATGGAAAAAGTATCAAAAAGTGAAAAAAGTGTAGACAAAAATAGGGCCCTGCTTCGGCCCTACTATGGTTGCGGTTTCATCGACGCGTCGATTCAGCTTCAACGACACGTCGATGGAGCTCAAACGACACGTCGATGGAGCTTGTCCCACGCGTGGGAAAAACCGACGGCACGAGAGCCCTCTGAGGAGAGCTTTCGTCTAAGGGAGTTTGGGGGGACGGGAGAAGGCAGGCAAGCAAGCTACTGCGACTTGTTTTGTTCGACGTACTCCGACGGTGAGAGTCCGAAATGTGTCTTGAAGGCGACGGAGAAGTGGGACTGGTCGGCATAGCCCACGCGGTCGGCAATCTGCGAGATGTTGATCTTGCCCTCGCGCAGCAGGCGGGCAGCCTGCTCCATGCGCAGGTTGCGCAGGAACTTACCCGTGGAGGTGCCCGTGATTTCCTTCATCTTCCGGTGCAGCTGTGCACGGCTGATGCCCACGTCGGCAGCCATTTCATCGACATTGTAGTTGGGTTCCGACAGATGGGCGTTGACCGAGCGCATGATGCGTTCCATCAGTGCCTCGTCGTTGCCCTTCACCTGTATCTGTTCCACGCGGTCCTCCTGCTGTAGTGCTCCGCTGAACTTGCCGCGCAGGCGGCGCACGTTGTCGATGAGGTTGTCGATCTGTACGTGCAGTTCCTCCATGTCGAAGGGCTTGGCGATGTAGGCATCGGCTCCCATCCGGAGTCCCTGCAGCTTGTTCTCCACCTCATCCTTCGAGGTGAGCATGATGACGGGCAGCTGTGCCAGGTGTACGTTCTCCTTGATGTGCTTGAGCAGCGTCAGTCCATCCATCAGGGGCATCATCATGTCGGTGATGACAAGGTCGAAGGCCGGAGCTTGGTCGCTGTCGCCCTCGCCGCACGAGGCGAGCAGCATCTTCAGGGCTTCCTTGCCGTTGGGGGCATGGCTGAACTTATAGCGGGTGCCCAGGTCGGAGATGATGTAGCGGGCTATCTCGGGCTCGTCGTCCACGATGAGGATGCGGAAGCGTCCTGCGGCGGTTTTTTCGTCGGTTCCTGCCGAAAGCACCTCCCGGACGGGTGCCTCGGTGATAATCTGTTCGGGACGCAGGTGCTTGTTGCCCTTGGGCAGCGTCACCACGAAACGGGCCCCCTGTTTGTCGGCACGGTGCATGGCGCGGATGGTGCCGCCGTGCATCTGGGTGATGGCGCGGCAGAGGTTGAGGCCGATGCCTGTGCCCTGGATGCCCAGGTTGGCATTGTTGCGCCCCTGATAGAAGCGGTCGAAGAGGCGGTCGGGATTCTCCTCCTTTATGCCCATGCCGTCGTCGGTGACGGACAGTTCCACGCTGTCCTCCGTCTCGCGCAGCACCACCTTCACCTCACCATTGTCGCAGGTGTATTTGAAGGCATTGGAGAGAAGGTTGGAGACCACTTTGTCGAAGTTGATGCGATCGACCCATGCCACGATGCTTTGCTTGTCGTGCTCGAAGGTGAAGGCAATGGCCCGCTGGTCGGAGCCGTACTGATAGAGTTTGCACACATCGCCCACCAGTTCCACCATGTTGGTCTCCTGGCAGTGGAGCTGCAGTTGCTGTTTGTCGAGACGGCGCTGGTCGAGAATCAGGTTGACAAGTTGGAGCAGGCGCTGTGCATTGCGGTCGATGGCATCAATCGCCTCGCTGCCGGCCGAGAGTCCCTTCAGTTTCCCCACTGCCCCCATGATGATGGTCAGCGGCGAACGGATGTCGTGGGTGGCATTGATGAGGAAGCGCATCTTCTCCTCATCGAGCTGCTGGATGGCACGGCGCCGCAGGGTGTACCCCGTAAGAACTGCAAGGCTGATAAGCCCGATGATATAGATGGCGTATGCCCACTGCGAGCGATACCATGGGGGTGTCACCGTCAGGCGTATGGTCTTCGTGGGTGAGCAGGCAGAACCCGACTTGGCCCTGACCTCGATCGTGTACTTGCCAGGCTGCAGGTGGCTCAGCACGATGGTGTTTTCCCCTTCCGGGTATTGCAGCCATGCCTCCTTGTTGATGCGGTATTCGTAGATGATGTTCTTGGGATTGTTGAAGTCGAGCAACGAGAACTGCAGCGTGATGATGTTGTCGAGGTAGGACATGGTGTAACTGTCGGCGAACGGACTGACAGGGTTGCCAGCGATGGTGAAGCCGGTCAGTTTGACCTCGTTCAGCTGCTTGTGGCTGCCGGTGACCTCCGCCGGATGGAACACGGTGAGTCCGTCGGTGTTGGCAAAATAGACAATGTCCTCATCGGTGTGCATGCCCACGCCACAGATGTATTCCTTGGCATGGAGTCCGTTGCCGTTGACGTGGCCGATAAACTCGCGGCTCTGTATGTTGTATTGCCAGATGCCCATCGACGTGGCACACCACAGGTCGCCGTTCCTGGCCTGGGCGACATAGGCCACGGTCTTGTCCGCCAGCACCCCGTCGTCGGGGAACGGGACAGCCACCTTTGCCCCAGGCTTGTAGTAATAGAGTCCTTGGTCGGTGCCGATGAGGATGTCGCCCTGCTGCGTTTCGCAGAGCGAGAAGCATATCATCCCGTCCATGAGATGTTCGAAGCCCAGGGCACGGAAACTGTCGGTGGCGGGGTCGTAGCACGACACACCGACCGACGTGGCCAGCCAGATGTGGCCGCCGCTGTCGCGCATCATGGCCAGTATCCAGTTGTTCCAGAGGGTACCCTTCGAGGTTGGGGCGTCCCTGGAGTCGAATTGGCGCACGGCACCCGTTGAGGGGTTATAGACACAGAAACCGCGTGAGTAGGTGGAGATATAGAGGTTGCCCTCATCGTCATCGACAATGGCGTTTACCTTCTCTGCCACCAGGCTGATGTGGCGTTGGTAGCTGCCCGTGGCTGGCTGATAGCTGTAGAGCGCTTCGTCGGTGGCCAGCCAGTAGCCACCACGTCTGTCGTGGTAGATGAAGTCGGTGGCCACAGGGGAGTCCGGATGGCGGACGATGCGTCCGGACGTGTCGAAGGCAAAGACACCGCTGCCCGGCACGGTGCACCACGTCAGGCCGTCGTCGCCCTCACAGACGGAGGTGATGGTGGAACTGATGAAGTGGCGCTGGGCCAGGAAACTCCAGGCTGCAAACTGCGGCTGCTGACTGGGCAGCAGCACGAGGCCTTTCGACTGGCAACCGAGCCAGATGTTGCCCGAGTGGTCCTCGCTGATGGCCCATACCTTTGCCGAGTTCAAGTCCATGCCCAGTAGTGTGCACTCCACGCGTTCCAGCCGTCGGCTGCCCACCGGCAGACGGAAGAGACCGTCGCCCATGGTACCTATATATATGTTGCCCTTGCTGTCTTGCAAAGTGCTGCAAAGGACCACCTCGTTGTCCAGCACCGTCATGTCGATGTCGGCATGTGCCACCTGGCCGTCGCGGTAGGTGGAGATGCCGTGCTGTCCGATGATGAGAATCTCGTCGCCACGCTCGACGATGCCACAGACGATGCCTTTGTCAACGAAGAACTGGTGCACGCCGCTGCCATCCATCATGGTCAGTTCGTCGCCATAGCCACATTTCCAGAAGCGTCCCTGGCTGTCCTCCATCATCTGGTTGTAGAACCAGTTGCCCGTGGTCGTGGTGTATCCGTCGGCAATCTTGCAGAGACTGTCGCCACTGACTGTCCACAGACCATGTCCGGATGTTCCGACGAGCATCTCTCCGTTCCGACGTTCGAGCAGCGACGTGATGCGGGCCGGACGGGTCTCTGAAGTGGGGTAGTTCACGAAGTGGTCGGTGAGATAGTCGTAACGATAGAGCCCCGAGCGGGTGCCCACCCAGAAACGCCCCTGACTGTCTAGGAAGAGCCGGGTGACGATGTTGCTGCCCAGTGTCGTGGTGTCGTTGCTATGGTGGAAATAGGTGGTGAAGTGGTAGCCGTCGAAACGGTTCAGACCATAGTCGGTGGCAATCCACATGTAGCCATACTGGTCCTGACACAGGTCGTTGATGAGCATACTGGAGAATCGCTCGGACGGAACGAACAGTCCCGTCTGTGCAAAAACTGGTCTGAGCAGTACTTGCAGGAACAATAATATGAATATATGGCGACGCATAGACGTAAACGATTTTTAATGTTTTTTAAGGCATTGTCGGACACATTTCGACATCACAAAGTTACGTTCTTCTCCTTTTTTCTCCAAATTTTCGATAACAAAATCCTTGGTATGACAGCCCAAAAGGGCGAAAAACGTATAAAAAAACGTCTCCGGCCATTTGTTTTTGTCTTAAATGGCTGCGCGTTTCGTCTCTTTTTGTGTTTTTGTATCATTATATTTTGGCGCAAAGAAAAAAAAGCGACATCTTTGCAAGCAAAATTAATAAAAACGTTAAAAATACTTGAACTATCGCTCCACATGAAACACAACAAACTCTATGGTTTCCGCACGTTTTCAAGATGGCTGGGCATCACCGTGACCGCCATGTGCGGGTTGTCGGCTTGCAATGGCTATGATCTTGCGGAGAAAGACCCATCGTGGCTTGGCTCGAGCGTATACGAGTATCTGCAGTCGGAGGGGACTTTCACGAACACGTTGAGGCTGATTGACGACTTGAACTATGCCGAGGTGCTGAACAAGACAGGTAGCAAGACACTCTTCGTGGCCGACGACGAGGCATTCGCACGCTTTTTCCAGCATAACACCTGGGGCGTTCGCCGCTATGCCGACCTGACGGAAGCGCAGAAAAAACTCTTACTCTTCGGCAGCATGATAAACAACTCCTGCCAGGTGGCATACCTGAGCAGCAGCGAGGGTCCCACGGAGGGCGACTGCATGCGCCGCCTGACTGCCACCAGTGAGTACGACTCCGTCCCGGTGATGACTCCTGCGCAGATGCCCGACAACCCATATTGGGCAGCCTATCGCAACAACGACCGAAGCCTGGTGTGCATGACCGACATCACGGCTCCGCCCATGATTCATTTCATCGAATCGTTCCTCACGAACAAATTTATCACCAACGAGGACTGTAACTTCCTGTTCAACCACACCACAGAGCGTCAGCCCGGTGATGCCAACGTCAACGGCATAGCCATGGTGGAGCAGAACATCAAATGCTCCAATGGCTTCGTACACCGCATGGCCGAGGTGGTCACTCCTCTTCCCAACATGGCAGAGCTCATCAACCAGAAGCCTAACATGCAGGGATGGGCCAAGCTGCTGGACCGCTACTGTGCTCCATATTACGCTGGCGACGATGCGACACGCGAGTATAATCGCCTGTATAATGCTTCTGTTGACTCGCTCTTCGAGAAAAGATATTTCTCCGAGCGCAGCCGTGGAGGCCAGCCGCTGGAGGTCACTCCCGAAGAAGGCCCCGTCAATGGTCTGCTCAAGTTCGACCCAGGATGGAACCAGTTCTATTCGGCCACAACCACCAGCACATCTACCAACGTCGCCCTGCAGGAAAACATGGGCGTCATGCTCGTTCCGAGCGACGATGCGCTGAACCGCTATTGGAACGAGGGGGCAGGCCGTATCCTCCGCGACTACTATGGTTCGTGGGAGAATGTGCCCGACAAGGTCATCTCCAAGATGCTGAACGTGAACATGCTCAACTCGTTTACGAACTCCGTTCCAAGCAAGTTCCACACCGTTCTCAACGATGCCAACGATGAACTCGGTCTGAAGGAAGAGTTTGTAGATTCCGTGTTCATGGCCTGCAACGGTGCCATATATCTGACGAATAAGGTATTCAACCCCGTAGCCTACATCTCGGTGACGTTCCCGGCTCTGGTTGATGCCTCCATGAACATCTTTTACTGGGCCGTCGAACAGTTAGGTTTCGACGTCTATCTGAACTCACAGAATACGTACTACAGCCTGTTCATCCCCAATAACAAGGCTCTGCTGGAATACATCGACCCCTGCTCTTACGGAAAGACAAGCACTCAGCTCTTCCGCTTCCGCTACGAGCCGGACGCCCTCACCGAAAGCGAACGGGTGAAGGCCAGCATCTGGAACTACGACACGGAGACAGGTGAGGTGACCGACTCCATCGGTGAAGCTTCATACTCCCAGATTACCAACCGACTGGAAGACATCCTGAACACCCACATCGTCATCGGCAATGTGGAGGACGGCAATACGTTCTACCAGACCAAGGGTGGCAGCATGGTGAAGGTGGCAAATGCCTCACAGGGCATAGCAGGCATGACGGTGGAGGGCGGACTCCAGATGGAGAACGACAACCCCCTGCACATCACGAAGGTTTACGACGAATCCCTTGAAGGCAACGGAAAAACCTACATCCTGGAAGACTCACCCATCATGACTGCCCGTAAGTCGGTGTTCGACATTCTGAACGAGCACGAGGAATTCAAAGCCTTCAGGGAATTGCTGCAAAGCTCCAAGTATCTGGAAACCAAGCATGTCATCGGTACCAACGAGCATGCCACTGCCAGCACCAATATCTCCATCTTCAACACCTATCGCTACACCATCTATGTTCCCACGAACAAAGCCGTCGAGGACCTGCAGACACAGGGCAAGTTGCCGACATGGGAAATGGTGGAGCATGAACAAGACGAGGATGTGCGCGACAGCCTGGTGAACGAGATTGAGAACTTCATCAAGTATCACATTCAGGACAACGCCTACTACGTTGGTCAGGGCAATGTGAGCGGAGAATTCGAAACATCGGCCTACAAAGTCACCGACGGCAATCTTTCCTATTATAAACTACGCACGCGCGTAGATAATGACGGAATTGAGATTACCGACGGAACGAACAAAACCTGTCATGTGGTAAAGACCGACGGTCTCTATAACCTGATGGGCCGCGAGTATCAGTTCGACTCGCCAGATGCCACTCAAGCGAACAATCTCTACACGTCTTCCTTTGTCGTAGTACATTTGATAGACGGTGCTCTCATGTATAAATGAAGAATGAAATAACGTTATGAGAAAGATTATCACTATATTAGCTTTGGCGTTGGCTCCGTCAATTGTTTCTGCCCAGACGGCAGGCACCATGATACATGGTGTGGTACAAGACGAGTATGACGTCCTCATAGGCTGTAATGTATTGGAGATAGATGCCAGCAACCGTATTGTAGCAGCTACACTGACGGATGTCAACGGAAACTTCTCTTTCCGCATCGTTGACCCGAAACATAAACTCAAGATAAGTTATGTCGGCTGTGAGACAAAGATATTGCCCATCAAAGGTACCAACTACAAGATCACCCTCCAGCCCAAACAGATGAAGGAATTGGTAGTGACAGCCGTGAAGGTGTCGCAATCCAACGGTCTCGCCATTCCCGAGCGCGAGCTTTCCACAGCCCATCAGACCATCGATGCCAAGGAGTTCGAGGGCCTGGGCATTACCAGCGTGGATGAGGCCTTGCAGGGACGTATTGCCGGTCTGGACATTGTAAGCAACTCCGGTAACCTCGGATCGGGAACAAGCATGCGCCTGCGTGGTGTGAGCTCCATCAACGGCAACACACAGCCGCTGATAGTTGTCGATGGCAACATCTTTGAAAGTGACTACAACAGTAACTTTGACTATGCCAATGCCACAGAAGACCAGTTCGCAGAACTGCTGAACGTGAACCCCGACGACATTGCAACCATCAATGTCCTCAAGGACGCTGCCGGTACGGCAATTTACGGTTCGCAGGGTGCCAACGGTGTGATTGAAATCAAGACAAAACGCGGTAGCAATGGTCCCACGAAGGTACAGTACTCCTATAGAGCCACCTTCACGCATCAGCCTCAAGGCATAAAGCTGCTGAACGGCGACCAATATACGATGCTGATGAAGGAAGCATACTTCAACCCCGCCCTGAGCGATGCTGCTTCCAATATCCGTGAGTTCAGTTACGACAAGTCGTGGAACGAATATGAGATGTACAACAACAACACCGACTGGCGTAAGGCCATCCGGCAGACGGGTGTGCTGCAGAAGCACTATGTCAGCCTCTCTGGTGGTGGCGAGAAAGCCAACTTCCGCATAGCCGGAGGTTATGACCACCAGACGGGTACCGTCATCAAGCAAAAGCTGGACCGCTTCACCACTCGTGTGGCACTGGACTATTTCGTGAGCGACCGTATCAAGATTGTCACGAACTTCAACATGACCTACACGAATAACAAGAAGAACTACAGCGAACTTCTCACCTCGGCATATCAGAAGATGCCCAACCTGTCCATCTATGAGCAGGACGCCAATGGCAACGATCTGCCCGACTTCTACCACATGCTCAACAACTGCTCGCCTGAACTCAAGAGCGACCAGTTCAAATACGTCAATCCTGTGGCACTGGCCAAGGCAGCAACCAACGACGAGAGCACCTACCAGATTCAGCCGGAGTTCCAGTTCGTGTATAACCTGCTGGGAATAGAACCCGACAAGACACAGCTCAAATACGAGGGTAAGGTCTTATTCAACATCTTCAACAAGTACAACGATACATTCTATCCTTCGAGCCTTGTCACAGCAGGATGGTCCGACACGAATAACAACCGTTCCACCGCTTCTGCCCATAAGAGCACGGCCATCACGACAACCCATCGCCTGACCTTCGTGCCATATATCCGTAATCGAGATCACTCTTTCATGGCCATGGCACAGTTTCAGCTCACCGACGGATCTTCCAAGTCAAGCGGAAACAGCATGTACGGTCTGCCCCGTGGCATCGAAAGCACAACGTCTGATGGTATCGTCAGTGACTTCTCCACGAGTTCAGGACAATGGCGCAGCATCTATCTGACATTCTCCGCGCACTACGCCTTTAAGGGAAAGTATATTGCCGACTTCAGTGTGCGGCGAGACGGTTCCACCAAGTTCGGAGACAAGAGCCGGTGGGGTAACTTCCCGGCACTCTCCTTCCGCTGGAACGTCAGTGATGAGAAATTCATGGAGCGCCTCAAATGGGTCAGCATGCTTTCCGTACGTCCCGGATGGGGTATCGTGGGTAACCAGCCCGGCGGCGAGTATCTCTATTTCTCCAAATACTCCAACACGGCAGCCTACAACGACAAGTCATCTGTCTATCCCAGCAACATCCGCCTGAGCAGCCTCAAATGGGAAGAAAAGGAAACCTGGAACGTCGGCTTTGACCTTGGACTATGGAACAATAAGATAACGGCAGACTTCAACATCTACCGCCAGAAGACCACCGACCTGCTCATGCTCAACCGCAGCATCCCCACATCATCGGGTTTCACGACATTGAATTATCAGAATGTCGGTGACATGGTCAACAATGGTTGGGAGTTTAATGTCAATGCCCTGGACATCATCAAAAAAGGTAAGTTCCGCGCCAGCTTCAACGTGACCTTTGCCAACAACAAGAACGAGATTACGAAGATGGATCCCACCGTACTCGCCTCTCTTAATAAGGACTTTGACAACAGCAACGGCTCGTATCTGACACGTGTCCAGCTGCACAATGCTTTCGGTAGTATCTACGGATTCCGTTATCAAGGTGTTTATCAGTACAGCAAATACACCCCTGTCGAGGTTCCTGGCGTGAGCGGCCCCAATGCTCCTGTGGCACGCGATGCCAATGGTCTGGTCATTACCGACAAAAACGGTTATCCCATACCTGTGGTGTTCTGCTATGAAAGCAGCGACAAGTCCTATATATATGAATTCAAGGGCGGTGATGCTATCTACGAAGACATCAATCACGACGGCAATATCAATGAGCTCGACATCGTCTATCTGGGCAGTTCACTGCCAAAGGTTACCGGCGGATGGGGCTTCAAATTGAATTGGGGCCGTTGGAGCTTGAACACACAGTTCAATTTCCGCGTCGGCAACAAGATTATCAATCGAGCACGTATGTTGGCCGAGAACATGTACAGCAACAACAACCAATCAAAAGCCGTCAATTGGCGTTGGCGTGTCGAGGGCGACGATGCCCTTATCCCGCGTGCGCTCTACAAGGAAGGCTATAACTGGTTAGGATCAGACCGTTTCATTGAGGACGGTTCGTTCATGCGTCTCAACTACATGCAACTCAGTTATTCACTCGACCCCAAGCTCATCAAGCGCATTGGACTTACTCAGCTCAGTTTCTACGTCAGTGCTAACAACTTGTTCTGCCTGACACGCTACTCCGGCGCAGATCCCGAGGTGGGTTATGGTAGCTATGGCGTGACTACGGACAGCGCAAGAACTCCAAATGCACGTTCGGCAACGCTTGGTGTAACTATTCAATTCTAAAAAACCTGTGATGAATATGAAAACACATTCTATTTCTTACTTTGTACTCTGTACATCATGCATCTTATTGTTCACAGGTTGCAGCGACTTTCTGTCTATCAAACCCCAGAACGATATTGTCCTGGAGAACTACTGGACAGAGGAAGCAGATGTGAACAGTGTCCTAAACTCATGCTATGCGCAGCTCGAGAGCAGTGATTGTGTGAACCGAATGATTGTCTGGGGTGAAGTTCGCTCGGACAATATGACTACGGGCTCTGGCACATCGTATGCTCTGCAGCAGGTTTTCAAGGAGAACATCCTTGAGACTAACACCTTCAGCAACTGGCAAAGTTTCTATCAGTGCATCAACCGTTGTAATACCGTCATTCACTATGCACCCATCGTCAATGCCAAGGATCCCAATTTCACGGATTCCGAGATGCGTGCCACAATTGCCGAAGCAACGACGTTGCGCGCCCTTTGTTACTTTTATCTCATCCGCACATTCCGCGACGTTCCCTACGTAACCGCCCCCTCCCTCGACGACAGTCAGGAGTACCAGATTCCGGCCACGCCCTTCGATCAGGTGCTTGACAGCCTTATCACCGATGTGGAACGGGTGAAGGACGACGCTGTGCGCAGCTATGGAGAGAAAACCGTAGAGAACACTTGCCGAATAACACGCTGGGCAGCCTATTCGCTGCTCGCTGACCTCTACCTGTGGAAGGGAGAATGGCAGAAGTGCATTGACTACTGCGACCTCGTCATAGATCAGAAGATTCGTGACTACGAGCGCGACTACGAAGAGAATCCCACAACCATCAGCACGGAACTGTATGGACGCTATCCCCTCATTTCCGAGTCGTCAGGCAACAGTAACTATGCTGGTAACACCTACAACGAAATCTTTGGTTCGGGCAACAGTTTTGAGGCCATTTTCGAACTGAATTTTGTCAACAACCAGAGTGTCACCAATTCCTCAGTGTCGAGCTATTACGGTTCCAACAGTACAAGAACCGGACAAATAGGAGCTCCCACATTCCTTTACGAGGAGATTAGCACGGGACAGAATCCCTACTTCGCAAAGACGGACTGCCGCTACCTCGAGAATATGACCGAGATTAACAACAAGATTTACATCACTAAGTATGTCAACCAGTCTGTGTCATTCCGTACCAGCACCACCACAGGTGCAACTCCCACAGTAAATGGAAGCGCACGCTCCATGGCATATGCCAACTGGATTGTATATAGACTTACCGACATCATGTTGATGCGCGCTGAGGCCGAAGTAGAACTTGCAGGTGATGTTGAGGTTGGAGCTACACTCACAGAAGAACAGACGAAACACTATCGCAATGCCTTCAATTGTGTCAGTGCTGTCTGGAAACGTGCCAACAACAAACGCACTGCAGTGGCAGACACGCTGGTGTATGATGATTATGCTCTATCGCGCACGGAGATGGAAAACCTTGTGCTGGCCGAGCGCCAACGCGAACTTATGTTCGAGGGAAAACGCTGGTTCGATCTGGTGCGCTATTCGCGTCGCGATGGTGACAATAGCCGCATGATCAGTAAAGTGCTGCCCAAGTTCCAGGAGAATGCCAGTGCCATTCGCATCAAGCTTTCGACACAGGACATCCTCTATTGGCCCTACAACCGTGAGGAACTGAAGCAAAATCCCTATTTGAAACAGAATCCTGCCTATGAGACTGATAACACAGAACAAAACATATAATCGCACTGTATTATGAGATTTCAGAAATATAACATATCACTCCGTCGGATTAGCCGACGTATGAAGGCACCCAATTTCTTCCGCCATTTCCTGCTGTGCTGCAATGTGATTGCAGTTCTCACGCTCGCAATGGTTTCCTGCTCGGACGATCCCACAGAAGAAAACTACTACACCTTCACCGGGGAAATGGTAAGCGACTATCTTACGAACCGGCCCGAGACATTCAGCGAGTTTACGAAAATTCTTCAGCGTTCAGGTCTGTTCGGAATGATGGCCACCTACGGTACATACACCTGCCTGGCCCCGACAAACGATGCCGTAAACCAATATTTGCGTCAACTCGGCTACACCGACGTGGCACAGCTCAGTCAGGAGGAATGTGACACCATCTCATGGAACCACATCATTCCTTACACTTATTTCACTACCGACCTCAGTGACGGCAACATTCCAACGCCCAACATGAACGACCGCTTCCTCACCTTCTCCTGTGACAGCGATGCAGCCCGGGGCGGCAATGTTATGTATTTCATCAATATGGCATCGAAGCTTGTTGTCCGTGATGACTCTGTCGAGAACGGTGTTGTTCATACATTGGACCGCGTCATCCAGCCCTCAAGCTCGTATCTGCCAGAACTGTTGCGCGAGGACAAGAACATCAGCCTGTTCACCTCTGCACTCTATCTTACAGGATTGAGCGACAGTCTCTATGCCTATATTGACAACAAATACTCCGTAGGTCTCGACTCCACCAACAAGGGCATTCCCTTCCACCGTACGGGAGCTACCTATTATATGTACTATCCTGCCACGCGAATGAAGCGTTTCACAGCCCTTGCGGAGACGAACAAGGTTTTTGCCAATGCAGGCATCAACAATCTTGATGACCTGAAGCGGTATGCCAAGGAAGTCTATGACGAAGTATATCCGGAGGACAAAGGACTCTACGACGATGACTGGACGAACCGCAAGAATCCGCTGAACCGCTTCATCGCCTACCACCTGCTCCCTTACTATGGTGCCATCAACGACTTCACGATTTCCGAGAGCGGTATCGACTACAAGACTACCTGCGCCATGCCCAACCTCATCGACTGTACAGACTGGTACACGACGATGATGCCAGGCACCATCATGAAGATGTCTTCGCCGTCAGAAGGCCTTTTCATCAACCGTAAGGGCGTATCCTCCAACTTTAGTGTCCGTGGCATTATGGTACGCACTCCGTCGGAGATGGCTACTATCCATGACCAGGAACTTCAGGAGGCAGGCCTTCCTGTAGATACCCTGAACCAGCAAGCTTTGAATGGTATCTATCATTATATCGACGATGTTCTTACCTATAATACCACAACGCGCGATGTGGTTTTCAACGACCGCATACGCTGGAACGTGGTGACCATAAGCAATGAGTTCCTCAACGCCGGTGCCCGCGGTAATACCAACGGCCAGCACCTGATGGGCTTCAAGCAGGTGGAAGGATGGGACTTCCACGGCATCAACCCGACACTGGCCCTGCGCGAACGTAGTGTATGGAATGCAACCTATTCCGATGCCGTTGACCTTATCGGCCAGTTCGATGTCAGCTTCAGGCTGCCACCCGTTCCGGCCAATACCTACGAGATAAGATTTGCCTATGGTGCCGGAACCGACCGCGGTGTCGTGCAGATTTATTTTGGTGAGAAAGACAACATGCAGCCCATGGGCCTGCCAATAGACTTCCGCATTTGGGGAGGCGACCCCAGTATAGGATGGGTGGCAGATACAGAGGACAACGAGGAAAACCGCGCCATCGACAAGGCC
>CACZRZ010000060.1 GCA_902783655.1 uncultured Bacteroidales bacterium | reverse complement strand
ATCTCTTTTTACCTTATAATTCGTCTGCAAAGATAGTAAATAATTACGAATTACGAATTACGAATTACGAAATAATTACGAATTACGAGGTAGGAAATACGAAATAATAACAAAATGATGCATAAAACAAAGAAATGCGAACAATATGTGACTCACATGTCACAGACTCACGACTCACGCGCCTCTTCGACATGTCGCCCCAGCAATACGCCCAGCAGGAAAAGTCTGCATCCATACTATGACACCAGTTCCGTCAATACCTTGACGGTACCCCCTTCGATAGCTTGACGGAACTACCGTCAATACGTTGACGGGACTACCGTCAAAATATTGACGGATTTTTGACGGAAATTTGTATTGATGGAAATCCTCACTTCTCTCCCGCCTGCGTACCGATGTTCCTTAGCAGACCTTCGTACTTCGCACGCTTGACCGCCGAACCTCGGAAGAGCTCACGATACTGCTCGGGCGTCAACTGCTGCCAGTCGGCTGGCTGCATGTTGAGGAGCTGCTCCGAGGGACGGAACTCTGGGACGGGAGTCTGTTGCGGACGATAGTGCGGACAGGCACGCATACAGCGGTCGCAGCCATAGAAGCACTCCGACAGATGGGGACGGACATCGTCGGGCAAGGGGCCGCGATGCTCGATGGTGAGATACGACAGGCAACGGCGTGCATCCAGTCCCTCCTCCGAGAGGGCCCCCGTGGGACAGGCATCGAGGCAACGATGGCACCGGCCACAAAAAGACCCACCCCGACCCTCCCTTAAAGGGAGGGAGTAGTGGTCAGCCTCAGCGGCAAGGAGGAGTTCGGCAAGGAAGAATGCACTGCCCTCGTGTGGGATGATGAGTTGCCGGTTGCGACCTATCCAACCCAGACCGCAACGCCAGGCCCAGTATTTCTCCATGATGGGAGCCGTGTCGACACAAATACGGCCCCCCCAGCCCCCTTTAGGGGGAGAAGACCCCTCCGGCTCACCTTCGGACCCTCCAGACTCCCCTTCAGACCCTCCAGACTCCCCTTCAGACCCTCCCCCCGCCCTCCCTTGTAGGGAGGGAGTAGTCACATTTCCAGATTCAGGGGACACGACCTCTTCGGATTCAGGGGACGATACATCCTGCCCCCTCCCTACAAGGGAGGGCAGGGGGAGGGTCTTTTTCCCTACAAGGGAGGGCTGGGGGAGGGTCCGGATCTTTTGCAGGAGAGCCTTTAGCCGTTCCTTTACAACCTCATGATAGTCGCGGCCCTGGGCATAAAGGGCAAGGCCGGGCTGCGTGGGCAGTCCGGCCAAGTCGTAGCTGATGGCAAGTGAAACGACCGTCTTGGCTCCGGGCAGAAGCAAGCGCGGGTCGCGTCGCAGGTCGAGATGATTCTCAAGATAGTGCATGTCGCCATGATACCCATTGCGAAGCCATTGCTCATACTCAGCCATGACTTCATCGGGGACTGGTTCGGCAGGAGCAAAACCCACATGCGAAAAGCCGAGACGCAGGGCCTCGGCTTCCAGTTGCCTACTATCCAGTCTTTCACAACTCACAATGCCCAATCTTCAATCTTCAATCTTCAATCCTCAATCTTCAATCCTCAATCCTCCTGAACTCATACCCTTGGTCTTTGAGCCATTGGAGGGCATCGGGCAATATCTCGCGGAGTTTGTCGATGCTCTTCAGGGAGTCGTGGAAAGTGATGATGCTGCCCGGACGGGCATAGCGCTTGACGTTCTGCAGGACATCCTGGGCTGTGAGGCGACGGCTGTAGTCGCGCGTCACAAGGTCCCACATAACCACTTTATAGTCAAAGATGCGCATGGTTCGATACTGCGCAACACGCATCCAGCCATGAGGCGGACGGAAGAGACGCGGATGGCCAAGCACGTTGCCTGCCTTGTGGACGTTGTAGAGATACTTCCAACTGCTCCAGCGAAGGCCACCAACGTGGTTGTAGGTGTGGTTGCCTATGGAGTGGCCGCGACGACGAACGTCTTCAAGCAAATCGGGATAGCGGTGAGCATTTTCGCCCACCATGAAGAAGGTGGCCTTGGCTCCGAACTGGTCGAGCACATCCAGCACAAAAGGCGTGGCCTCGGGGATGGGACCATCGTCGAAGGTCAGGTAGACGGCACGCTCACGATGGTCCATCCGCCACACTGCGTGGGGATAGAGCCATCGGAGAAAACGCGCTGGTTGTTCAATCAGCATTACTTATCGTTCAGATAAGACAAACCGGTGTAATACTTATCGAGCTGCTTCTCATAGTAGTCGGCCTTCTTCGAGTTGGATGCATGGAGCAGTTCGGTGGCCTCCTGAAGCATGAGGAAGTTGCTGCGGATATCGTAGCTCGAAGCCTTGGCATAACGTGCCGACTGCATGAAGTACCAGTCGAGGTACTCGCACGAGGTCCGGGCCACGTAGCGGGCAATCTCTTCGCCCTTCTGGTTCTTGCCCAAGGCAATCCAGGTGCGTGCGATGTCGAGCGAACCGCCCTGCCAGCCATGAGGCACGGTAGAGGCAGGTATGACCTGTTCGGCCTTCTCCATCAGTTTCAGGGCCTTGTCGGTCTTGCCCTCACGCATGAGCTGCAAGCCTGCCTGGGAGAAGATGCGACGGTGGGTGTAGCACATACGCAGGACCGTCTCGTCGAGATACAGACCTGGCTGGTCGAGCCCGCCGAAGCGGAACTTGTTCATCAGGTTGTCGTACATCTTCTCGGCATCGACGTTCTTGCCGCTCTTCTGTGTGTCGAAGGGGGTGATGCGGTCGGCCAGGCCCTCACGGACGAAGTTCTTGCCCAGGTCGCCATAGTTGCTCTGACCGACGGTGATGGCCACATACAGGGGACGTTCCCAGTTTGAACGGGCCAGCATCTCGTACATCATCAGTTCGCTCTTGTAAACAGTGCTGCGACCCTTCAGTGAGAGGTGCATGACATCGGGGATGGAGTCTCCGGCAATCATCATGCCACTGCGGCGCACAGCCTCCTTGTCGACGGTGATGACGATGGAGTCGGTGGGGATTATCTGCAGTTCGGCATTGTCGTTCAGAATCCATCGGTCGATGATGTTCTTCAGTTCATAGGGATTCTCGCCAAGGGCCTCCTTCATGGCCTTGGGGTCATCCTTGTAGTATTCCATCACCTGCCGGATGGCATCGGGATAGACACGGACGCCCTCACGCGTACCGGCAACATACTGGATGCGCTTCCAGGCTATCGGCAGCGACGGGCTGTCGTAGGCCGGACGACGCATCTGGTCGATGTACCAGTCGGTCTGCAGGTATGAAAGGTTGCAGACGCGGGCATCGGTACGGAACTCCTCGGTCTCCTGGGCGTACCACAGGGGGAAGGTGTCGTTGTCGCCATTGGTGAAGATGACGGGATTGTTCTCGGCCTGCAGGCTCTGCAGGTAGTTGTGTCCGAAGTCGCGACAGGTGTAGCGGCCCGAGCGGTCGTGGTCGTCCCACGTCTGGCTGGCCATCTGCACAGGCACCAGGATGCAAACGCTGGCAATGAGGGCACAAAGTACTTCCTTCTTCAACAGTCGGTTGAGGTAATCGGCCAAAGCCGCCACGCCCAGACCAATCCAGATGGCATAGGCATAGAAGGAACCCGCGTATGCGTAGTCGCGCTCACGCGGCTGCATGGGCGTCTGATTAAGGTATATGACGATGGCAATACCCGTCATGAAGAACAGGAAGAAGACTACCCAGAACTGCTTGACGCCCTCATTAGTTGACGAGCTGCTTTCTGTCCCAGCCTGCTTGACAACAGGATTCTTATATACCTGCCAGAACAAGCCCAGCAGACCCAGCAACAGAGGCAAGGCATAGAAGACGTTTCGTCCCTTGTTCTCGCGCAACTCGGTGGGCAACTTCGACTGGTCGCCCAGGCGCATATTGTCGAACCACTTGATGCCCGTAATCCAGTTGCCGTGCTCCAGTTCGCCATTGCCCTGCAGGTCGTTCTGCCGGCCGGCGAAGTTCCACATGAAGTAGCGCCAGTACATGAAGTTCAACTGATAGGACAGGAAAAAATAGAGATTCTCGCCCATCGTAGGCATTTTGATTTGCTGAGTGCGACCGGCAATGTTGGACTCCACGATGTGTCCCTTCACGCCTCCCATCCATTCCTCGTAGGCCTGTTTGTGCTCAGGACGGTCGCTATACATACGGGGGAAGAGCATATTCTGCCCGTACTTGTAGTCGAGGTTGTAGCGAAGCAGTTCGTAGCGGTCGGGTTCGTCGGGCGAAGCCTTCTCCTTACGCTGGTAGACAGGTGATTTCTTGGAGGATTCGGGCACCCAGTAGTCGCCTTCCACCTTCATCTTCACCTGCGAGTTATAGGCAGGTCCGTAAAGCAACGGACGGTCGCCATACTGCTCGCGGCTGAGGTAGGAACCCAGGGTGAAGATGTCCTCGGGCGAGTTCTGGTCCATGGGTGTATTGGCTGTGGAACGGATGACGATGACGGCATACGACGAGTAGCCGACCATAATCATGAGCATGCACAGCAGCGAAGTGTTCATGACACGGGCGCTCACCAGATACTTCTCCTCTTGCTTATAGTTGAGGGCAAAGACAAGTGCTGCCAAGGCAATGACACCGATGAGCAGACTGCTCCAACCATAACCGTAGAAGGGTATGCCGAGAAGGCCCACACTGAGGACGTATGAAATGACCATGCGCATGCGCCTTGGTTCGTCGCGATGGGTTTCGCGGATGGCCCACAGCACAGCCGATATGACTACAAGGATGTAGATAATCAGGCCCGTATTGAAAGGCAGACTCAGCGTATTGACAAAGAAGAGTTCGAACCAGCCGCCCACCTTCACGATGCCTGGCACGATGCCATAGAGCACGACGACTATCAGGGCAAAGGAGCAAAGGAGGGCGATGAGCGAACCTTTGAGGTTGGCACCTGGGAACTTACGATAGTAGAACACCAGCACAATGGCGGGCAGGCAGAGTAGGTTCAAAAGGTGAACACCGATGGACAGGCCCGTCAGATAGGCTATGAGTACCAACCAGCGGTCGGAGTGAGGCTCGTCGGCATGGTCTTCCCACTTCAAAATGAGCCAGAAGACAAGTGCCGTGAACATTGACGAGTATGCGTACACCTCGCCTTCGACGGCGCTAAACCAGAACGTGTCACTCCACGTGT